>NZ_JBEXFB010000026.1:0-111199 GCF_040606575.1 Streptomyces sp. NPDC005402 | reverse complement strand
GTACAACGAGTACAAGCAGCAGGACTCCGAGCACCTCCTGGAGACCACCGGCAAGCAGCTGCGCAAGCTCATGTCGTGGGTCGACGAAGCGGCGTGAAGGAAATCGGGTGTGCATGCGCGGGCATGTACAAACTTCCTGCACGGGGCTTCCGTCGATAAAGTAGTCAGTGAAATCAGCGCGAGGGGGAAAGATGATACGCGCAACAGTCCTGGCCGGAATCGGAGCAGCAATTCCGCCACGTTCGGTGACGAATGACGAACTCGCCCGGACACTGGACACCAACGACACCTGGATTCGTACCAGGACCGGTATCCGTACCCGCCACTGGGCCGACACCGGGACCAGCACCGGTGATCTCGCGACCGCCGCCGGCGCGCGAGCCCTGAAGTCCGCCGGGGTCGATTCCGTGGATCTGGTGATCCTGGCGACCAGCACCGGAAACCAACCGATGCCCGGCACGGCGCCGGAGGTCGCGACCGCACTCGGACTCGGGCACGTCGCCGCCTACGACATCTCCGCGGCCTGCTCCGGATTCCTGTACGCGCTGTCCGCCGCCGCCGGGGCGATCGCGTCCGGCGTGGCGGAGCGCGTCCTGGTCGTCGGCGCGGACGTCTGGTCCACGCGGCTCGACCCGACGGATCGTTCCACCACCATCATCTTCGGTGACGGCGCCGGAGCCGCGGTCCTGCGCGCCGGCGACGCCGGCGAGCCCGGCGCGCTGCTCGGCTTCGACCTGGGCAGTGACGGCACCGGTCACGAGCTGGCCCAGGTGGCCGGCGGCGGTTCGCGGGAGCGGGGCAGCGGACTGCCGGCGCGGCCCGAGGGCGCGTATATGACCATGCAGGGCAAGGACATGTTCACCCACGCCGTCAACAGGATGGCCGCCTCTTCCGAGCAGCTGCTCGGGCGCGTCGGCTGGAGCGCGGCGGACGTCGACTGGTGCGCGGCGCACCAGGCGAACATCCGGATCCTGCACACGGTCGCGGACGTGCTCGGCGTCGAGCGGTCCCGCATGCTGGTCCACCTCGACAAGGTCGGCAACACCTCGGCCGCCTCCATCCCGCTGGCGCTCACCGACGCCGCCGTCAGCGAGCGCGTCAAGCCCGGTGACCGGGTGCTGATGACCGCGTTCGGCGGCGGGCTCAGCTGGGCCTCGACCGCCCTGCGGTGGCCGGAGATCGACGTCATGGAAATCACGACGGAAATCTGAACCGACGGGTTTCTCCACCTCACCGCGTATTCCAGCGGATTTCTTCACCGCTTTGCGCCTGCGCTGCATCCTGCCCTGATTCCTGACTGTAGGGGGACTTATGAATTCCCAAGCGGTAGCCGAGAGCATCGTCACCGTCCTGACCGACAATTTCGACCTGGATCAGGATGTGACCCCCGCCACCCGGTTCAGCGAGATAGACCTCGACTCGCTGATCATGCTGGAGCTTTCCGTGATCATCGAGCGGAAGTACGGCATCAAAATCGCCGAGGACGAGCTGGTCGAGGCCGGCAGCGTCGCCGGAGTCGTGGCGCTGATGGAATCCCGCAGCAGCGTCGACACACCCGCCGGCTGAACCGGCCTTCCCACCCCCTTCCGCCCCCTTCTGGAGGACCCGTCATGCACAGCCGTATCGGAATATTCCTGTCCCCCGTGAACGAGCCCGGGCAGGACCCGCACCTGGTGCTGCGCCGACAGCTCGACCTGGTCGAGAAGGCCGACGCGCTCAACCTGGACGAGGCCTGGTTCGGTGAGCACCACACGCTCGGCTGGGGTCTCGTGGGCGCCCCGGAGACGATGATCGCCGCCGCCTCCCAGCGCACCCGGCAGATCAGGCTGGCCAACGGAGTCGTACCGCTGCCCTGGCACCACCCCTTCCACGTGGCCTCGCGTGCCGTGCACCTCGACCACCTCACCCAGGGGCGCTACATCCTCGGTGTGGGCCCCGGCATCTTCCCGGACGCGCAGATGCTCGGCATCGAGGCGAGCGAGCAACGCACCCGTCTCGCCGAGGCACTGCCCGCCGTGATCGAGCTGGTCAACGGTGAGGGCCGGGTCACAGAGAAGACCGACTGGTACGGGCTGCGCGACGCCAAGCTGCAGCTGCCCCGCTACACCCCGGGCGGCATGGAGGTGGCCATCGCCAGCGGCGGCACCTCACCCGGCAGCCCGCTGCTCGCCGGGCAGCACGGCACCAGCCTGGTCTCCTTCGCGCTCAGCCAGCCCGGCGCGCCCCGGACCATCGACCTGGCCCGGCAGTGGAGCTATGCCGAGGAAGCCGCCGAGGAGCACGGCAACACCATGGTCCGTGACAACTGGCGGGTGGCCCTGCCCCTGCATGTCGCGGAGACCACCGAGCAGGCGTTGGCCGATGTCCGCGAGGGCTTCGACCGCTGGCTCTTCGACTTCTTCGGACGCGCGGCCGGCCGCGACGTGTCCACCCCCGGCGTGCCCGAGGGCCAGGAGCTCCAGGCACGTATCGAGGCGGGTGGCGCGATCGTCGGGTCGCCCGAGGACGTCGTCGAGGGCATCCGGCGACTGCAGGAGCGCACCGGCGGATTCGGCACCCTGCTGGTCTACGTACCGGACTGGTGCTCCTGGGAGAAGACGGACCGGAGCCTCGAACTGCTCGCCCGTTACGTCGCACCGCAGCTGACCGGGGCTGTCTCGCGCCCCAAGGAATCCATCGAGCACATCGTGGCGAGCCGGGGCTGACCCCGGGGCCGCTTCCCAGCCACCCCCCACCCACACCCGAACCGGAGCCTTCATGACCGCCGTCGGCAGGAACACGGCCGAGGTCGCGAAGAGCGCGGAGCCCCAGGTCTCGCGACCCCGGACCCCGCTGCTCTTCGCCAGCCTCGTGGCCGGCAACTACCTTGTCATCCTCGACGTCTCCATCCTGAACGTCGCACTTCCCGACGTGCGCAGCGACCTGCACGCCACCGCCGCCCAGCTGCCGTGGACGGCTGACGCGTACACGGTCGTCTTCGCCGGTCTGCTCCTGGCCTCCGGAGCGGTCGCCGACCGCTGGGGTCCGCGCCGCGTCTACCGCTCCGCCCTATGTCTGTTCGCGCTGCTCTCGCTGGCCTGCGCCGCCGCCCCCAGCGCCGGTGGCCTGATCGCAGGCCGAGCCACCCTCGGCATCGCGGCGGCCGGCCTGGTCCCGGCCTCACTCGCCCTGCTCGCCAAGCTCTACCCGGACCCCAGCAAGCGGTCCCGGGCGATCGGCGCCTGGGGCGCGCTGAGCTCCAGCGGATTCATCGCGGGGCCGCTCATCGGCGGCGGCCTGGTCGAACTCGGCGGCTGGCGCGCGGTGTTCCTGGTCAACCCGGTGATCATCTGTCTGGTGCTGCTGCCCACGAAGTGGCTCAGCGCCCACCGTCCGACAACCTCCAAACGGATCGACTACGCGGGTCTCGTCCTGTCCATCCTCGGGCTCGGCGCTGTCACCTTCGGCCTGATCGACGCGGGCAGCCAGGGCTGGGGCCGGCCCGTGCCACTGGCCGCGCTGGCCGTCGGCGTGCTCGCCTTCGTGGCGCTGCTGCTCGTCGAACGAAAGGTGGAGGCCCCCGTACTGCCACCCCGCCTGATGGCGCTCGGCCGGGTCCGCGCCGACCTGATGGCCGGAGCGATGTCGTGCTTCGTCTTCTACGGCTCGTTCTTCGCACTGACCCTGTGGCTGATCCGGGAGCGGGACCTGTCCCCGCTGCAGACCGGTGTCGCCCTGCTGCCGATGACGCTGCCCGCCTGCGTCATCCCGCTGCTCGCGGGCCGCGCGGTCGTCAAGTACGGCGCCAGGACGGTCATCCTGGTGGGGCTGGGGGCGCATGTACTGGCCGGGCTGGGACTGTGCTTCGTCGGCAGCCACCCGCCGCTCGCGGCGCTGGTCCCCATGCAGATCCTGCTGACCATCGGGGGGACGACGGTGGTGCCCGCAGCCACCGCCGACATGGCCTCGGCCGCCCCGCCGGAGCTGGCCGCGACCGGCCAGGGCGCGGCGACCGCCTCCCGGCAGGCCGGAGTCGCCCTCGGCGTCGCCGTGCTCGGCACCCTGTCCACGCTCGCCTCGACCGGGGTGGTCGTGATGGTCGCCTCCGCGCTGGCGCTGCTGGTCGTCCTCACCGTGCTGCGCAGGCCGGCGGGCGTGGCATGAGCGGGGCGCGCGAACGGTCCGGTGCGGTCCGGGGAGCGGCCTTCTTCGACGTCGACGAGACCCTGATCACCGCCAAGTCCATGTTCGAGTTCCTGCGCTTCTGGCTGGCCCGCGGCGGCGACGACGGCACCCGGTACGCGCGCCACGCCGCCGCCCTGCGGGACATGTCCGCGCTCGGCATACCCCGCGAGGAGGTCAACCGCGCCTACTACCAGTACTTCGCGGGCACCTACGCCGCCGACGTACGGGCGGCCGGCCGGGACTGGTACGCCGCCTACCGCGAACGCCCGGACGCCTTCGTCACCGCGGGACTGTCCGCGCTGGCCCGGCACCGGGCGGCCGGGGACACCGTCGTGCTGGTCTCCGGATCCTTCCGGGCCTGCCTCGACCCGCTCGCCGAAGACCTGGCGGCCGACCGGGTGCTGTGCGGCCAACTCGTCGTGGACGAACGGGGGTTCCACACCGGCGAGGTGGTGGAACCGATGATCGGCCGGGCGAAGGCGGACGCCGTCGCGAAGACCATGCGAGAACTCGGCCTGGCCGCCGGGGACTGCTGTGGATACGGGGATCACGCCAGTGATCTCGACATGTTGCGCGTGGTGGGCCGGCCATCGGTGATCGGGGACGACCCGACCCTCGGTGAGCTTGCCCGCACGCATGGCTGGCCGGTGATGTCATCGGCCCACGGAGCAAGAGGGGAAGAGTAGTTGAGTACGCAGACCACACCGCAGGCCCCGGCCGGGACCGTGGACTTCCGGGACCGGGTCGCCCTGATCACCGGAGCCGATCGGGGCATCGGCCGCGCCCTGGCGAGCAGGCTCGGCGCCCAGGGGTGCCGGCTCGTCCTCCACTCGCACGACGCCGAGGGCCTGGCCAAGACCGTCGCTGACGAGGGCTGGGCGGACGGGCAGGTGCTCACCGCCGTGCATGACGTGGCCGACAGCGCGGCCGTCGAGGCGGCCGTGGCCGAGGCGGTCGCCCGGTTCGGGAAGATCGACTACCTGCTGAACGTGGCGGGGATCGCCCACCCGGGCGGTGTCCTCACCACGAGCCGGGAGATCTGGGACCGCACCCTCACCACCAATCTGACCGGCTATTTCGTGACGGCCCGGGCCGTACTGCCGTACATGAAGGACGCCGGCGACGGGTTCGTCGTCAACATGTCCTCGATCTGGGGCAGGCGGACCGCCCCGCCCGGCGCCATGCTCGCCTACTCCGTGTCGAAGTGGGGCGTCGAGGGTCTGACCAGGGCGCTCGCCGAGGAGGCCCGGCCCTGGGGGGTCCGTGTCTCGGGCATCGTCCTCGACAAGGTCGACACCTCCTTCCGCGAGAACATGCCGGGCGAGCTCACGCAGGAGCAGCGCGACCGGATGCTCTCCGCCGCCGACGTGGCCGACGCCACCTGCGCGCTTCTCGGCAGTTCGCGCCGTGCGCACGTCTCCGCTGTCGAGCTCGACGCCTGGCAGTGGGTCTGATGACGCGACAGAGCCCCCTCACCCGCTACATAGTCGGTGACCGCTTCGAGCCGTTCGCCACCCACGACACGATCCGCACGGTCTCCCGCTTCGTCGCCGACCTGCGCGCCGACCGCCACCGGGACGACACGTCACTCGTCCTCGTCGAGGGGCAGGGCCTCACCTCCTTCGACTGGGACCGCATACGTGACGAACTCGACCGTCGAGGTCTCGCAGATCGCGTGCGGATCCGGGAGAGCGACGCGGGCTGCCTGTGCCGGCAGACCGAAACGCACAAGCACCGTGAGTGCAACGTCCTGATCGCGGGCCTCGAACGGGTCGCCGAGAGCCGCTTCCGGGCGGCCCTGCGCATCCACAACGACCAGGAACTGCTGCTTGACCACCAGGGCGGACATGTCCAGGGCATGGTCGTCCTGGAAGCCGCGCGCCAAATGTTCGTGGCCGTGAGCGAGCGGTACTACCTGTCCCACCAGCCCGAGCGGCACTACAGCTTCGTGCTCGACAGCATGGACAGCAAATTCCTGACCTTCCTGTTCCCGCTGGCCGCCGCGATCGAGTACGAGGTCCTCTCCGCGGACCTGAGCGACCCCGCCCAGCTGTCCTTCGACGTCCGGGTCACCTTCGAGCAGACGGGCCTGCCCGCCGCCACCGTGCACATGGTGTGCGGCGCCCTCGACAGCTCGGCCTTGGCCCAGAAGGAACGCCGCGGCACCGCACGGGCCCTGAGGGTGCTCGGCCGCGAGATGGACCCGGTCCCGGCCGGCTGAACCGTTCCGCCCTGGATTTGTGTACCTGACCTCCGAAGGGATTCCCATGTCATCCGCACTGCTTCTGGTCACCGAGCTCCCCGTCGGCGAGCGCGTCGACGAGGCACTCGCCGCGTGGCGGGACCGGCCCACCGCGCCGGGCTCCGTCCTCTACCGGGGCCTGGAGGCCCCGACCCTCCTCGAACTCACCCCGCTCGACGGCCTCGACGCCCTCGCCGGACTCGACGAGCAGTGGAACCGGCAGGCCAAGGAACTGGCAGAGCTGGTCGTCGGAGACGTACGCCGCCAGGTGCTGCGGTTCGTCGAGGCGCCGAAGCCCGCTCCGGTCGGCGCGGCGCTCCCCGACACCCCCTACGTCCAGCTGCGGCACGTCGAGGTGAAGCCGCGCGTGCACGAGGAGTACCTGGACTGGCGGGACGGCACGATCTTCGACGTTGTACGGACCACGGAGCAGGTCGAGACGTTCCTCGCCTACCACTCGCTGCTGTCCACCGAGCCCGGCGTCATGTTCGTCTCCGGGTTCTCCTGCGACCCCGAGGAGTACCTGCCCGCGTTCTCCTCCGAGCGCTACGGGGAGATCGCCCGCTACGCACATGCCCGCTTCGTCACCGAGGAGGGCCTCTACACCCGCCTGTACCGACGCGTCACCGAGGGCGCCTGATGGGTACGCGGTCCGCGTCGTACGAGTTGAGCCTCACCACGCAGGGCCCGCTGTATCCGCCCAGCGAAGTCATGGATCCCGACGGGAACTTCGTGGTGATCGGGTACGTCAACCGGGAGGCGGCCGGCGGAGGGGTCGTCTCCGAGTGGGGCAGCGCGATCGTCGCCGCGGACAGCCCGCTGCCGGAGCTGGGCGGCACGGCCCCCTACCGGGTCGTGCGCGAACTGGGCTCGCGGCTGTCGGCCGCCGACCAGGACCTCGTCCTGCACACGCTGCCGCTGCCGCTGCCGTGCACCAACTACCCCGAGGTCTTCGCCCCGGACCAGCTTGCCGACCCCTTCTCGGTGGTCCGGCCCAGCTACGCCTTCCACCAGGTGCCGTTGCCGGACCTGCGCCCCGAGGACGGGCCCAAGGTGACGGAACCGATCACGCTCGGCCAGTGGGTGCAGGCGGCCGGCGAGGTGCGGGTCACGCTGGCGGACGGAGGCCGGGCGGCCGACTTCCACTGCGAGTTCACCGGGCTCCTCCCCAACAGCCTCTACACCGTGATGTCCGTGCGACGCCGCGACCTGGCGCCCTCGGGGCCGGTGCGGCCGGGCCCGCTCGGGGTGCCGAACGTGCTGATCGCCGACCACAAGGGCAACGGCAGCTACCACGCGCGCATGCCGAACCCGTTCCCCGACCCGGAGGTCGCGGCCGGGGACCGGATCATGAACGTCGTCCTGCTGTGGATGAGCTACCAGCAGAACTACGTGGGCGCCATCGGACGGTTCGGCCTGGGCGGCGACGTCCACGCCCAGCTCAAGCTGCGCGGACCGAGCTTCGCCGAGTTCGTGACCCACGCCTGACACAGGGAAAGGGAGTAGCAAGTGGAGACGAAGGTGCCGACTCAGCGATCCTTCCGCAACGTGCTCGGCCGCTTCACCACGGGGGTCGTCCTGGTCACGGCACAGACCGAGGACGGGCCCGCCGGCATGGCGGCCAACTCCTTCACCTCGGTGTCCCTCGTGCCCCCGCTGATCGCGCTGTGCGCGGCGCGCACCTCGACGACCTGGCCGGCGATCCGCGCGGCCGGGGGCTTCGCGGTGACCATCCTGCGCGAGGACCACGAGGAGGTCTGCCGGACCTTCGCCACCCGGGGCGCCGACCGGTTCGCCGGCCGTGACTGGGTCCGCACCCCGGCCGGGCACCCCCTGCTGTCGGACGGGCTCGGCTGGCTGGACTGCGCCATCGAGCAGATTCACCCGGCCGGAGACCACGAGCTGGTCGTCGCAAGGGCCCTGGAGTGGTCCACGGAGGGCGGCCCGGAGGCCGTCTCGGGGGCCCCGCTGGTCTTCCACTCCGGGCGGTACGTACGGCTGGCATCGTGACCGGGAGACCCCCAACCACTCCATGACGGACGGGACCTCGTCCCGCGGAAAGGCAAGAGCAACGATGAGCTATACCGGTGAGGTTCAGGCCGGCGGTCCCGGGGACACCCGGGAGACGACCGATCTGGTGATCACGAAGGTCTCGGTCGGCGAGATCGACAACAACGTCTACCTCCTGCGCTGCCGGGCGACCGGCGAGCAGCTCCTGATCGACGCGGCGGCCGAGCCGCGGACCCTGCTGGACCTCGTCGGCGACGGCGGCCTGGCCACCGTGTTCACCACCCACCGGCACTGGGACCACCACCGGGCCCTGGCCGAGGTGGTCGCCGCCACCGGAGCCCGCTCCCTCGTCGGACGCGAGGACGCACCCGGCGTCCCGGTCTCCGACGTCCTGGTGGACGACGGAGACACCGTGCGGGTCGGCGCCGTCTCCCTCACGGCGATCCACCTGGTGGGCCACTCGCCGGGCTCCACCGCGCTGCTCTACCGCGACCCGAAGGGGCACCCGCACCTGTTCACCGGGGACAGCCTGTTCCCCGGCGGGATCGGCAACACGGAGAAGGACCCGGCGCGGTTCGCCTCGCTCCTCCACGACGTCGAGACGAAGATCTTCGACCGGCTCACGGACGACACCTGGGTCTACCCGGGCCACGGCAAGGACACCACGCTCGGCGCGGAGCGGCCCAGCCTGCCGCAGTGGCGGGACCGGGGCTGGTGACGGGCGGTCCGCGACCGGCACCCCCCGCCGGACTGCGCGGACTGCCCGCTGTCTTCTGGTGGATCTGGGCCGGCCTGCTGATCAACTGGCTCGGTGCCTTCGCGGGTCCGATGCTGGCCTTCTCGCTCACCGCGGACCGCGGCTACTCCGCCTCGTACGCCGGATTTGTCGTCTCGCTGCCGGGACTCGGCGCGATCGCCGGCAACGCGCTCGGGGGTGTCCTCGCGGACCGGTACGGGCGGCGCGTCACCCTTGTGAGCGGCCACGTGTGGACCGCCGCCGCCATGGCCGCTCTCGGACTCGCGCAGGACCGCACTGCCGTGGCCGCCGCCGCCCTGGCCGTGGGGATCGGCACCGGGGTGGTGCGGCCGGCCGCGGGCGCGGTGCTCGCGGACGTACTGCCGGCCGCGGACCGGCAGCGGGCCTTCGCTCTCAACTACTGGGCGGTGAACGCCGGTCTGGCCATCGCGGCCGTACTGGCCGGGCTGCTGGTCCGGCAGGGCTACACCCTGCTGTTCCTCGCCGACGCGGCCACGACGCTGCTGTGCGCGCTGGTCGTCCTGGTGAAGGTCCCGGAGACCCTGCCCCCGCGAGCGGCCCGCACCCCGGCGGCCAAGGAACCGTCGGGTGCATCCCCGGGATCCGACGGCACCCCGGTCCGCAGAGACCTGCCCTTCGTCCTGTTCACCCTGCTGACGATGCTGTTCGCCCTCGCCTTCGAGCAGCGCTCCAGCTCCCTGGCGATGGTGATGGCCGCCCAGGGGCACTCGCCGGCGGTCTTCAGCCTGCTCAACGCGGTCAACGCGGTCCTGGTGGTCGTCGTGCAGATCCCGCTCACCCGGCTGCTCAGCAGCAGTCCCAAGGGCATGGTCCTGTGCGCCGGAGGACTCCTCGCCGGGGCGGGCCTCGCGATGACGGCCTTCGCCGACGGGCCGGGGCTGTACGTCGCCGCGGTCGTCGTCTGGACGTTCGGCGAGATGTTCCAGGCACCGGCGGGCAGCGCCGTCGTCGCCGAGCGGGCACCGGCGCGGCAGCGTGGCCGCTACCTGGGCCTGTACGCCGCCGCCTGGTCCACCGCCGGCTTCCTCGGCCCGGCGGGCGGTGGCTGGGTCCTCGACCGATGGGGGTCCGCCGTGCTGTGGACGCTGTCCGCCGTGCTCGCCGGCGCGGCCGGCTGCGGCTGGCTGCTGATCACCGGCGCCCAAGGCTTCCGTACGGCACCCGCCGTACGGGAAGAACGCGGGAGCCCGCTCCCGCGTGTCGCAACAGAGGGGAAACGAGCATGAACCAGCACCTGGTCATCGAGAACTGCGTCCCGGCCCACGTCGCCGAGGCGACGGAGCAGCTCGTCGTCGAGAACTGCGTCCCGGCGCACCTGGGCGAGCAGTTCCTCGTCGAGAACTGTGTGCCCGCGCACGTCGCCCGACGATGACCGATCCCACCATGGCGGAGACCGGCCGGGGCGGCACCGTCCGCCCCGCGCCGGGCTCCGGCCCCGCACCGTCCTTCGCGACGACGACCCGCGTGCTGGCCGGTGTCGCGGGCACCCCGCCCGCACTGCGGCTGGCCGTCAGCGATCTCCCCGAGGCCCCCGACCGGCCGTGGCAGAGCAGTCGGCGCGCATTCGGCACCTCCTGGCAGGACCCCGCGCAGGCCCGCCGGGCCGCCGAGGGCGAGGCCGCGGAACGCCACTGCGAGGCGCATGCCCCCGCGCCCGAACGCCTCCACTTCGGCAGCCACAGCGAGCTGACCCGCCGAGGACTGCGCGCGCTCGACCCGCGCCGGCTCATCCTGTACTCCGCCAGGCAGTACGCCACCCCCGGCTTCCCCTTCCGGCCCTTCGGGCCCGACTCGCCGGCCCACTGGCTCGAGGCCCGGTCCGTCACACGGGGCACGCCGGTGCTGGTTCCGGCCTTCCTCGTCCACTCCGCCTGGCCGCACATGCCCCGGCCGCTCCCGGAGCCGCTGTACGCGTTCCCGGCGGTGGGCGGCGTCGCTGCGGGGCCCACCGAGGATTTCGCTCTGACCAGCGGGCTGGAAGAGGCCATCGAACGGGACGCGGCCGCCGTGTGGTGGGCCAACGCCCACCCCTCGCCCGCGCTTCCCGCCGACGCCCGGCTGCGCCGTCTGAGCGAGGGTGCCGGGCGGGCCTTCGACGTCCGCTGCACCCACTTGGCGAACGACTTCGGCGTGCCCGTGCTCGCCGCCGGCGTCCGCAGCCGCGACGAGGGCAGGCTGACGTACGGTTTCGCGGTCCGCGCCGATCCCCTGCAAGCTGCCGCCAAGGCGCTGGCCGAGGCGTACACCCTGCAGATCACCTGTCAGTCTCTGGACAGCCCGTCCGGGATCCCCCATCCGGCCGGACGTCCCTCCCCGTTCAAGCCGTGGCGCCGGGACCGCCGTTATCTGGACGCCTACCGCGCCGACGGGGGCGACGCCGTCGAGCAGCTGTGCCACCTGCAGCTCTACCTGGACCGCCGGGCGGCCGACCGGGTCGCCCCCTGGGCGTGGGCCCCCGCGGCCGGCACGTGGGACCGGGTTCCCACCCTGCCCGGGCGCTCGGCCGACGTGCTCACGGCCCGGGTGGCCGACGCCGGGTTCGAGGTTCTCAGCGTGGACCTGACCACACCCGACACGGCCGCCATCGGCCTGACCGTGCTCCGCGTCATGGTCCCGGGCCTGGCGGGAGCCGCCCCGGCCGCCTACCCGCCGTTGGGTGGGCGGCGCCTGAGCGGCGCCGCCGTCCGACTCGGCTGGCGGACACGGCAGTTGGGGGAAGAGGAGCTCAACACCTTTCCCATGCCGCACTCCTGAGGAGCCGGGCCGGTCGGCCCCGTCTGACGGACCGGGATCGCAACGGCTCCGGGTCGTCGACGAGAACACCTCGACTGGAGGTGCCGTATGTCAGGAACCGGGTCGTACGGCGGCGAGACGCGCGCACGCCAGGCCGCCGAGGCGCGCTCCTGAAGCGGGCCGAGGCCGAGGGCCGAGCGCCCCCGGCATCGGCATCGGCTCCGGCGTCCTGGCCTTGTTTACGCGTTACCGCCAATAACCGCCCGCCCGCTTTGGCGGTCCGCTGCCCTGCGCCGGCGATCGCGGCCCGGCTAACGTCCCGGCATGAGGCGACGCAAGCGCATCGGGACGAGCCGCGCCCTGTCCTTACGACGGGTGCGGGACAGGACGATCCAGCGCCGGGACGACGTCCGGCCCGGCGGCCGGCTCAGACGGTTCGGGCGCCGGGCCGAGCAGGCCCGGCCCTGGCTCCAGTTCCTCGCCGACCTCGCCACGCTGCTCGCGCGGGTGGTGCGGTAGCGCGACAGCCGGTTCGGCGCGCCTCTCCCGTGACGCCGTGTCCGGACGGACATCCTCCGTCCGGACTGTCACGATGGGGCGGACGGGGCTGGGCCGGTGCGCGGAGGTGCCGTATGTCAGGAACCGGGTCGGCCGGCGGCTACTCCGCCACGCCCCTCGCCAAGAAGCTCGGCATCAAAGCGGGGCACCGGGTACGGCTCGACGGCGCGCCCGAGGGCTGGGACATCCCCGGTCTGCCCGACGACTGCGAGGTGGCCGTCGGCGGCTCGCGCGGCGCGGACGTCGTCCTCGCCTTCCACCGCGAGTACGCGCGGCTCGCCGCCGAGGCGGGTGAACTGGTCGCCGGCCTCGCGGACCATGCCGCACTGTGGATCGCCTGGCCGCGCAGGGCCGCCGGGCACGTCAGCGACATCACCGAGAACGCCCTGCGGGAGGTCTTCCTTCCGCTCGGCGTCGTGGACGTGAAGGTCGCGTCGCTGGGGGAGGACTGGTCGGGGCTGAAGTTCGTGCGGCGGAGGGAGAACCGGCGGGCGTGACACGAGGCCTGCACATTCCCATACCTGAGAAGTCCTCACCGTGAACGGCTAGCATCGCGCCGGTCGATGCCCCTCGGGACGACCGGGACAAGGGGACGCAGGGGACGAGGTGGGGACATGGGCGCGCCGAGGATCGCCGTGGCCGTCGTGACGATGGGGAACCGGCCCGACGAGGTCGACGCCCTGTTGCGGTCCATGGCCAAGCAGGACATCGCCCCGGCCCGGATCGTGATCGTGGGCAACGGCTGCCGGCTGCCCGAGTTCGCCGAACGGCTCTCCCTGCCCGGCGAGGTCACCACCCTCGACGTCGAGGAGAACCTCGGCTGCCCCGGCGGGCGGAACGTGGCCCTGGCCCGGCTGCGGGAGTTCGGCGACGTGGACGTCGTGGTCGAACTCGACGACGATGGTCTGCTCGTGGACGCCGATGTGCTCCGGCACGTACAGGAGTTGTTCGCAGCCGACGAGCGGCTCGGCATCGTCGGCTTCCGTATCGCCGACGAGAGCGGCGAGACCCAGCAGCGGCACGTGCCCCGAGTCGGCGCCTCCGACCCGATGCGCGGCGGATACGTCACCGGGTTCCTGGGCGGCGGCCACGCCTTCCGCATGGCCATGCTCGCCGAGACCGGGGACTGGCCAGCCGCGTTCTTCTTCGCGCACGAGGAGATCGACCTGGCCTGGCGGGCCGCCGACCGCGGCTGGCACATCCTGTACGCGCCCGAGCTGCTGCTCCAGCACCCGAGGACCTCACCGGCCCGGCACGCCATCTACTACCGGGTCAACGCCCGCAACCGCGTCTGGCTGGTCCGCCGCCGGCTGCCCCTGCCGCTCATCCCCGTGCACCTCGGCGTGTGGACGGCACTCACCCTGCTGCGGATCCGTTCGTCGAGCGGGCTGCGCGCCTGGTTCGGCGGGTTCGTCGAAGGCCTGCGGGAACCGGCCGGCGAACGGCGGCCGATGCGGTGGCGAACGGTGTGGCACCTGACCCGGCTGGGACGCCCGCCCGTCATCTGAGAGCCCACGGTCCGAGGACAGGACGAGGGCCCCGGTCGTTCACCTCCGCCGACCGGGACCCTCTCGCGTCCCACGGATCCGGCCACGACGGCGACACTCCCCCGAGTTGCGCGTCGTACGCGCGCGCCCTCGGGCCAGATCCGATGTTGTGATCACATCAGGTTGCGCCAACAAATCGCTAACATGTGGCCATCGCATCTACGTTTTGTTGTCCGCCGGTTGGCGCGAAGTCGACGGCGGCGATGGGGGACCGGCGGTGTGCCACCGCGGGACGACAGCGGATTCCGGCAGTGGCCGGCGTCGGACGGCTGGCGGGAAACCGCCGTGAAGAGGGCGGAATTCCGCCAGAAGTGGGCGGCGTGATGGAGCGCGGATCGCAGTCGGGGCTGCGGTTCGGACTGCTCGGGCCGCCGATTCTGTACGGCGACCACGGCGACCACGACCGCCACGGCGACCACGACCGCCACGGCGACCACGACCGCCACGACGGCCATGGCGGCCACGACCGCCACGACGGCCATGGCGGCCACGGCAGCGCCGCTGTACGGGTCGTCGGCAGTCGCAAGCAGCGGATCCTGCTGGCCGCGCTGCTCCTCGAAGCCGGCAGGGTCGTCTCCACCAAGTCCCTCAAGGAGGCGCTGTGGGGGAGCACCCCGCCCGCCTCCGCGAAGGCGTCCCTGCAGAACCACGTCTCCCGGCTGCGACGGCTGCTCGACGACCCCGAACGGCTGCAGGCGGTGGCCCCCGGGTATCTGCTGCGCGTCGCGCCGGGCGAACTCGACGTCCAGGTCTTCGAGAGCCACGCCGCCCTGGCCCGCGGCGCGCATGCCGCCGGGAACTGGACCGAGACCGTCCGGGCATGCGCGGCGGCGCTCGCGCTGTGGCGGGGCGCACCGCTCAGCGGGGTCCCTTCCGAGCTCGCCGGATACGCCCTGGTCCAGCGCCTGGAGGAGGCCCGGCTGCTCCTCCTGGAGTGGCACTACGACGCCGAGCTCGCCCTCGCCGACACCCGGCCGGACGCCCTCGTCCCCGAACTCTCCGCGCTGGCCGCCGAACACCCGCTGCGCGAGTCCTACCACCGCCAGCTGATGCTCGCCCTCCACCGCACCGGCCGCCAGGCCGAGGCCCTCGCCGTCCATCGCGACCTGCGCACCCGCCTGATCGAGGAACTCGGTGTGGAACCCGGGCCGGCGGTCCGCGAGGCACATGTGCGGGTGCTGCGCGGGGGAGCGGGCGGCGGAAGGACCGACGCCGATCGACGCGGCGAGGCGGACCGGACGGGCGGTGAGGTCACCACCGGACGTCCAGGAAAGGCCGTCGGCCTCGGCGCGGCGAGCGAGGAGAGCCGGTCGCCCTCTTCCGACGCCGTCCCCTCAGCCGCTACGCGCGGAGATACTCCGCCCGCCCTCCCACCGTCGACCCCTGTCCTCAACCCGGCACCCCCTGCCCCCCGTCCGGCGCACCCTGCGGTCGATCCGTTGCCGCCTGCCCCCACCGAGCCGTCGCCCCCTGCGACCGATCCGTCGCCCCCTGCTCCCGAAACCCCTCTCCTGCCCCGCCCCGCCCAACTGCCCCCGCCGCCCGGTCACTTCACCGGTCGGGTCACCACCCGTGACGACCTCCGCCGTGCCCTCTCCCTCGACGGCGGCCCGGCCGTCGGTGTCGTCAGCGGGATGGCCGGCGTCGGCAAGAGCGCGCTCGCGCTGCACGTCGCCCATGGGCTGCGGGAACGTTTCCCTGACGGTCAGCTCTACGTCAATCTCCAGGGCGCCACCCCCGGAATGACCCCCCTCACTCCGGCCCAGGCCCTCACCGCCCTGCTCCGCGACCTCGGCGCCGACCCGCGCGGCATTCCCGAACATCCGGATGCGGCGGCCGCGTTGCTGCGTTCGCTGCTCGCGCCCACCCGCACGCTCATGGTGCTGGACGACGCCGCGAGCGCCGCTCAGGTACGGCCGCTGCTGCCGGCCGGCGGCGGCTGTGCGGTGATCGTCACCAGCCGCTCGCCCTTGACCGCCCTCGACGACGCCCACCGCTTCCCGCTCTCGCCGCTCTCGGCCGAGGAGAGCGCGGAGTTGCTGCGCGCGGTGTCGGGCCGGGACGTCCGGGAGCGCCGGGAGGGCCCCGGCGCCGAGGGCGACGACCCCGCCGACCGCATCACCCCCGGCACTCCCGGCACCCCCGATGCCACAACCGACGCCGCCGCCACCCCCATAGACGCCACGCACCCCCTCATAGAACTCACCGGCCGCCTCCCCCTCGCCCTCCGCGTCGTGGCCGCCCGCCTGGCCGCCCGTCACGCCCTCACTCCCGATGTCCTCGCCGACCAACTGGCCGCCACCGAGGACCGGTTGCGGCACCTGGAGTACGACGACCTCTCCGTCCGCCGCTCCCTGGCCGTCGCCCACGACGCCCTCGCCGCATCCGGCCGCCGTTCCGACCGTGACGCCGCGCTCGCCCTGTGCCGCATCGGGGCCCTCGACCTCCCCACCTACGGCGTCCCCCTCGTCGCCCGCCTCCTCGGTACCGACGGCGCCGACGAGACCCGCGCCGAGGACGCGCTCGACCGCCTCGTCGACGTGGCCCTCCTGGAGGAGAAGGCGTACGGCCGCTACGCCCCGCACGGCCTGGTCCGCGACTTCGCACGGGAACTCGCGGGCACCGGCCACGGCCCCGACATCGCCCGCACCGCCCTGCGCTGGTACGCGGCCGTCGCCGAACGCGCCCTCACCGCCATCGTCGAACCCGGCCTCGACCTGGAGGACCGCCGCCGCCCGACCGCCGCGCAGCCGCCGGAGCACGCGGCGCACGTGCTGGCCATCCCGCCGTTCCCGTCCTCCGAGAAGGCCTTCGCCTGGGGTGAGTCGGAGCTGGAGAACATCGTCGCCCTGGCCGAACAGCACACGGACACCCCCGACGAACGCAGCGCCGCCCATGTCTCCACCCTGCTGCGACTGCTCTCGCCCTTCCTCCAGCGCAGCGGCCGGGTCGCCGAGACCGAGGTCCTCGGCCGCGCCGCGCTCACGCTGGCACGGCGGCTCGGTGACGAGGAGGCCGAGGCGTGCGCCCTGGGCGACCTGGCCGGCCTGCACTTCTTCACCGGCCGGCACAGCGAGGCCCTGGCCCTCAACGACCGGGCCCTCGCGATCTGGCGGCGGCTGGGCAGGGACTCCTGGACGCGCCGCTGCCTCAACAACCGGGGTCTGCTGCTCGAAGGCCTGGGCCGGTACGCCGAGTCGGGCGAGGCACTGCGACAGAGCCTCGCCTATTCACGGCAGTTGAACGACCCCTTCGGCGAGGCCGTCACCCACAGCAATCTCGGCAACCTGTACGAGCACACCGACCCGCGCGCCGCCATCGAGCAGCACCGCCGCTCGCTCGCCATCGGTGAGGAGACCGGCAGCGTGGTCGTACGGCACTCGGCACACTGCAACATCGGCTACGCCCATCTCACCCTCGGCGAACCGGCCGCCGCGACGGCGCACTTCGAGGAGAGCCTACGCATCCTCGGCAGCCCGGGTGACTGGCACGGCGAGTCGCAGAGCCGCCTCGGCCTGGTCCGCGCCCTGCGTCTGATCGGCCACGGCGAACGCGCCGCCGCCGAGTGCGCGGAGCTCCTGCGCCGCGCGGACGCCCGCGCCGACCGCTACACCGGCGCCCTCGCCCGCCACCAGCACGGGCTCCTGCTGCGCGAGCGGGGCAGGACCGAGGAGGCGTACGAGCAGTGGCGGGCCGCTCTCGACGCGCTGGACGGCACGGACGAGAAGACGGTGCTCCAGGAGCTCATCGCCCTGCTCGACGACTCCGGCTTACGGTGAGGGCCGGTGATCATTTCGCGTCGGCATAGCACTCCACCACCGCCGTCGTGAACGGAAACCGCACCGGCGTCTCGCCGAACGTCAGTCGGCCGGCCAGCGCCGACGCCTCCCCGATCGCCGCCACGACCGCCTCGGTCTCCTCCTCGGGACAGTGCACGATCACCTCGTCGTGCTGGAAGAAGACCAGTTCGGCCGCCATCCCCGCCAAGGCCTGCCGCAGCGCGGCGAGCAGCAGCAGGGCCCAGTCGGCGGCGCTGCCCTGCACCACGAAGTTCCGGGCGAACCGGCCGCGGGCACGGGTGTTGCTGGAGGCGTACCCCGGCACCCAGGCGTCCTCGCCGGAAGCGGACTGTCCGGCCGGTTCGTCCTGAGGGATGCCCGCCTCCTCCGCGTCACCCGCCCCGGCCGCCGGCGGGCACGTCCGCCCCAGCCAGGTCCGCACCAGCCGGCCCTCCTCGCCCGCGCGGGCCGCGTCGTCGACGTACGCCACCGCCTTGGGAAAACGGCGTCTGAGCGCGGCGAGGTTCTTCAGGCCGTCACCGGAGGTCTGGCCGTAGACCGCGCCGAGCACGGCGAGCTTGGCCTGGGCGCGGTCGCCGGAGAAGGCTCGGTCGGAGACGGACTGGTAGAGGTCGCTCTCGCGTCCGGCCACCTCCATGAGCCCCGGGTCGCGGGAGATGGCCGCCAGTACCCGCGGTTCCATCTGGTCGGCATCCGCCACGACGAGCCGCCAGCCGGGGTCGGCGACCACCGCACGCCGGATGACCTTGGGGATCTGGAGGGCGCCGCCGCCGTTGGTGACCCATCTGCCCGTGACGGTCCCGCCCGCCAGGAACTCGGGCCGGAAGCGGCCGTCCCGCACCCAGTCCTGGAGCCAGGACCAGCCGTGCGCGACCCAGATGCGGTACAGCTTCTTGTACTCGACCAGCGGCTTCACGGCCGGGTGGTCCAGGGACTCGATCTCCCAGCGGCGGGTCGACTTCACCTTGATCCCGGCCTGTGCGAACGCCTTGATGACATCGGCGGGCAGATCGGGCCGCACCCGCCGCCCGAACGCCGCCGACACCTCGTCCGCCAGCTCGGCGAGGCGCCGTGGCTCGCCGCCACCGGCGTACCGCTCGCCGAGCAGTTCGTGCAGCACCCGGCGGTGGGTCTCGGCGCTCCACGGCAGCCCGGAGCGGTTCATCTCGGCGGCCACCAGCATCCCCGCCGACTCGGCGGCGGTCAGCAGCCGCATCCGGTCGGGGTGCGCGGTGGTGTCGTGCCGCCGCTGCTGGTCGGCGTAGACCTCGACGAGGTCGGTCAGCGGCAGATGGACGCTCTGCGGTTCGAACAGGGGTGACTGCGATCCCGGTTCGGCGGCGCGCTGGGGCGGGTCGGGGGGTACGGGGCCGCCGCGCAGCCGGGCCAGGGCGGCGGCGGCCGAGCGGGGCTCGCCGTAGCGCCCGGCGTGGCCGAGCAGGAGGGTCTCGGCGTCCTCGATGTCGTAGCACCGCTCCACCCGCACCCCCGCGGCGAGCAGACGCGGATAGACCTCGGCGGTGGACCGCCACACCCACCGGGCCACCTCCGGCCGCCCCCGCACGGCCTCGGCCAGGTTCCCCTCCCGCCGCACCGGCCCGACGGGCAGCCCGGCGGGCCCGAGGGCGGCCACCTCCACGCCACCGTCCTCGGCCGGAGCGAGAGCCCAGCGGTCGGTCATGCCTGCGAGTCTGCCAGGCCCTTCTGACAACGGACCTTTCGGACAGCGGCGGGTGCGACCGATCCGGCGACCCGCCGTGTTCGGGGCCTGGTGTGCGAGGCTCCGAGCCGCGTCGGCTCCCAGGACTGGGAGAACGTCCGCTGCCCGCGCGCGGGAACGGCACTCCCCGCCCGCGCGGCGCGAACGCGTCCCCGTCCGAGCGGAACGGCCGTCAGCGGCCGGCACCCGAACGACAGAGCCGACGCCGCCCCCGGCGGAAAGGCGCCGCCGCGTGGACTCGCGCCAAGCACGTCCCGCCGCCCCGGAGTTCGGAGTCCCGGAGTCCCGGAGTCCCATCGGCCTGCCGTCCCGCCGGAAAGACGCCTTCCCGCCAGCCCCCGACGCGTTCTCCCGGCGGCCCGAACGGCCCCGACAGAACGGCCCCTCCACACGAACCGCGCCGGGGCCTCCCAGCTGCCCCGCCCCACCCCGGCGACCTCCCTCAGCCCTGCTCGCCCCCGCCCCCCTGCGCCTTCACATACCCCTCCAGCTCCTTGGCGACGGCACCTTCCACCGCCCCCTTCTCGATGCCGAGGCCGGCCAGGACGCCCGCGCCGTGCTCGAACTCCAGGAGGGCCAGCAGGATGTGTTCGGTGCCGATGTAGTTGTGGCCCAGCCGGAGCGCCTCGCGGAAGGTGAGTTCCAGGACCTTCTTGGCGTCGGAGCCGTACGGGATGAGCTCGGGGACTTCCTCGGCGGCCGGCGGGAGCGCGTCGGTCGCGGCCTGGCGGACGGCGTCGAGGGTGACCCCCTGTGCGACGAGCGCCTTGGCGGCGAGGCCCTCCGGTTCGGCCAGCAGGCCGAGGACGAGGTGTTCGGGACGGCCCTCGGGGTTGCGGGCGGTGATGGCCGCGTTGTGGGCCGACATCACCACGTTGCGGGCCCGGGGGGTGTACCGGCTGAAGCCCTGGTCGGCGTTCAAATCCGCCGACTCCTTCGGCACGAACCGCTTCTGGGCCGCCTGCCGGGTGACTCCCATGCTCCTGCCGATGTCCGTCCAGGAGGCGCCCGAACGCCGGGCCTGGTCCACGAAGTGGCCGATCAGATGGTCGGCCACCTCCCCGAGGTGATCGGCGGCGATCACCGCGTCCTGGAGCTGGTCGAGGGGCTCGACATGGACCTTCTTGATGGCCGTGATGAGGTCGTCGAGCCGTACGGATGACGTGATCTCGGAGTTCGTCATGCTGTCAACCTTAGGTTGACACCCTGCCACTGTCAACCCGGGGTTGCCTCTACTTCGGAGAGGCCGCCAGCCGCACCGCGAGCCCCGTGAACACCGTCCCCGAGGCGATGTTCATCCACCGGTTGACGCGCGCACTGCGCCGAAGGGCGCTGCCGAGCCGCCCGGAGAGCAGTCCCACACTGCCGTCCCAGAGGAACCCCATGACCACGAGCGTCATCCCGAGCAGCAGCAACTGCCCCGGGACGTGACCGAGCGACGGGTCCACGAACTGGGGCAGGAAGGCCACGTTGAAGAGGATCACCTTGGGGTTGAGCAGGTTGGTGACGGCTCCCTGCCAGAAGGCCCGTCGCATCCCCGCCCCGCCGGCGACGCCCGCACCCTCATCCGGAACCGACCGGTCCCGGAACGCCTTCACCGCCAGGTGGAGCAGATAGGCCGCTCCCGCCCAGCGCAGCACGTGGTACAGCGTCGGCAGCGTGTTGAACAGCGCCGACAGCCCGGCCGCCGCCGCGACCGTGTGCACGAGCATGGCGCAGGCCACGCCGAACGCGGCCATCACCCCGGCGGCGGGTCCGCCCCGGCCGCCCATCGCCACGATGAACATCATGTCGGGACCGGGAGTGACGCAGAGCGCGAAGGCGGCCACGAGAAAGGCCGCGTACAGAGACATGTCCACCATGCCGCCATGCTCGAAGCGGCACACGCGCGTGGGCGACCGATTTTCGGGGAGTGAGACGATCGCCCCGTGAGCAGCAGTAAGAGCGACAGCGCGGGCGACGGCCCGACCACCACCGTCGACCGCGCCTTCCGTACCGCCCTCTACGCCGACGACGACTCCGCCCTGGACACCGGTGCCTCCCTTCTCGCCGCCGACCCCACGACGGACGCCGAACTGGCCCGGCGCGGCGGCGAGTTCGTGGCGCAGGCCTGGCGGCGCGGCTGGCAGCCCGCCGACGTCGTACGGATCGTGCGGCGCGAACTGGACGACGCGCATGTGCGCCTCGCCACGGCCCTGATCCGTGCCCAGGCCCCCGACGACCGTCCGCGCGGCCCCCGCTGGACCGCCCAGCTCGCCCAGCTGGAGGAGTGCGACGGGAACACCCCCCGACCCGACCGCTTCACGCACGCCACCGCCGTACTGGAGCTGTACCGCCTGCTGCTGCGCCTGCCCGCGCTGGAGCCGCTGGAGGATTCCCGGCGGGAGCACGGGGGGCACAGGGAGCACAAGGGGGACGCCCGCATGCTCGGCCGTATCCGCGCCCTGCTCGCCAAGGCGGAGGCGACCGGCTACCCCGAGGAGGCGGAGGCGCTCACCGCCAAGGCGCAGGAGCTGATGGCCCGGCACAGTGTCGACGAGGCGCTGCTCGACGCCCGGGCGCCCGCGAAGGACACCCCCGGTGCCTGCCGGATCGGGGTCGAGCCGCCATACGAGCAGGCGAAGGCGGTGCTCCTCGACGCGGTCGCCACCGCCAACCACTGCCGGGCGGTGTGGAACGAACCGTTCGCCTTCTCCACGGTCGTCGGTTTCGAGGGCGACCTGGAGGCGGTCGAGCTGCTGTACACCTCGCTGCTCGTGCAGGCGCAGTCCGCGATGGCGCGGGCGGAGGCGGCCCAGCGGGCGGGTGGCCGCAAGCGCACCAAGACCTTCCGGCAGTCCTTCCTCGCGGCCTACGCCCACCGCGTCGGCGACCGCCTGCGCACCGCCGCCGCAGCCCCGGTGACCGACGACGTGCTGCCCGTCCTCGCCTCCCGCGAGGTCGCCGTCACCGACCGCATGGACCGGATGTTCCCGCAGACCACCACGACCCGGCTGCGCGGCGTCAGCGACGAGGCGGGCTGGACCGAGGGCGCCCGGGCGGCCGACCGGGCGCAGGTCGGAAACCGGCCCCGGCTCAGTCCCCGGCCTGAGTGAAGGCGCTGACGGAGGCGTTCGGGGCGTCGGGGTTGTCGCTGCGGCCCGCGACCGGGCCGTACGACCACTTGTAGCTCTTCGCGGTCCCGGCCCCCGGCAGGGCGATGTTCAGCGTCTTCACGTCGAGGCTCGCCTTGCCGCCCGCCTCGCCGCGCGTGTAGGTGAGGGTGAAGGTGGCGGCCGTGCCCTTGGCCAGGGTCAGCTTCGTGGATTTCGTGCCTTCTTCGGGCGAGACGTTCACCGACGAGTCGGTGGCGTTCAGGTCGATGCCGGGGAAGCCGTCCAGCGTGCACTCGGCGCTCTGGTTGGTGAGCGTGACGGGGATGTTGCCGGTGTCCCCGGCGGCGGGTGCCACGTTTGCGGGTCCGACCTCCACGTCCATGTGGGCGATCCGGCACGTGGTGCCGTTGCTCGGGCTCGCGGCGGCGCTGTCACCGCCGGAGCTGTCGCTGCCACTGGAGCAGCCGGTCAGGAGCAGGGCCGCGGCGAGGGCGGTGGCGGCAAGGGGGGCGGCGCGCATGTGCAGTCCTCTGATGTGAGCGATCCGGTGCATGGATCATCACGCATGGCGGGACGCCACGGTTGCCCGCCCCCGACGAGGCCTTCCCTACGACCCCGGGCTCGCCGTCAGGAACCCGCTCGGCAGTCTGCCGCCCTTGGCCCGGGTGTAGGTCTCCTGGCCGACGCCGCCCTCCCAGTTCACCTTGAGGGTGTTCTTGTCGACCGACACGACCTTCCCGTTCACCCGGTCCTTGCTGCCGTCCGTGCACTTCAGGCGGATCGCGTCGGTACTCGCGGAGCCGCTGCACACCGTGCCGCCGGTGACGAAGAGCCCGGCCTGGTCGCCGTTGACCAGCAGCGCCACGGCCTTGCCGCCGGTGGTCGCCAGCCAGCTGCCCGCCACCTCGCCGGACGCGGACGACGAGGAGGACGACGTACCGCCGGTGCCCCCGGAAGCGGAAGCCGAGGCGGACGCCGACGACGAGACGGTCGTACTGGAGCCGGGCGACGGCTCGTCGTCCGAGCCCCCGCCGCTGCACGCGGTCAGGACGAGCACGCCCGCCAGCCCCGCGGCCGCGAGCCCCGCCCGCCGACGCGACACGGTGCGGGAGAAGGTCGCCGTAGTCACTGGAAGCTCCAAGCTGTAGCGGTCGGCCGTACGGGACCGCAGCAAGCTACCAGCACCACCCGTGAGGGTTACCAGGAGGATTTGCGGACGCCTGGCAGATGTCCCGCGTGCGCCTGCTCGCGCAGACCCACCCGGGACAGCCCGAAGGCCCGGAAGTAGCCGCGCGGCCGCCCGTCGACCTGGTCGCGGTTACGCACGCGCGTGGCGCTCGCGTCCCGCGGCTGCCGGCGCAACTCCTCCCGCGCGGCGAGCCGTTCGGCGTCCGTGGCCGAGGGCCTGCGGATGATCTCCTTCAACTCGGCCCGCCGCACGGCGTACCGGGCGACGATCTCCTGGCGCTTCTCGTTCTTCGCGATCTTGCTCTTCTTCGCCATACCGGTGCTCCCCTCGAATCCTCAGACCCGCACACCGCGCGCGCGGATCCGCGCCACGGCCGCCTCGACGCCGATCGAGTCGACGGTCTTGATGCCCTTGGTGCTCAGGCGCAGCCGCACGTACCGGCCCTCGCTCGGCAGCCAGTAGCGCTTGGACTGGATGTTGGGGTCGAAGCGGCGCGAGGTGCGCCGGTGGGAGTGGGAGATGCGGTTGCCGAAGCCCGGCTGGGCGCCGGTCAGCATGCAGTGGGCGGACACGGGTGATGCACCTCTCTCGGAGCAGATGTGTAAATGGAATTCATTTTCAGTAAGATAGCAGCATGGCACGCAACGAACTCCGCCCGGCCATCAAGCTCCGGTCCACCGCCGGGACCGGCTTCACCTATGTGACCCGCAAGAACCGCCGCAACGACCCGGACCGTATGACCCTGCGCAAGTACGACCCGGTCGTCTCCCGGCATGTCGACTTCCGAGAGGAGCGCTGACCATGCGCGAGGGAATCCACCCGTCCTACGGCCCCGTCGTCTTCCGTGACCGTGCCGCCGACCACGCGTTCCTCACCCGTTCGACGATGACCGGCGAGAAGACGATCGAGTGGGAGGACGGCCACACCTACCCGGTCGTGGACGTCGAGATCTCGAACGTCAGCCACCCCTTCTACACCGGCACGGCCCGCGTCCTGGACACCGCCGGCCGCGTGGAGCGCTTCGAGCGCCGGTACGGAAAGAAGGGCTGATGCTCTCCGTCGTGATCGTCGGCGGGCTGCACGCCGACGCGCGCAAGGCGGCCGTCGCACAGCTCCTCGCCGACGTGCCGGGCAGTGTCGTCCTCCACCACGACCTGGCGACGGCCGCGGCCGGCACGGTCGTCCGGACGATCCGCGACGCCAACGGCCTCCTGTCCGCCGGTGAGACGCCCCTGGTCAACGACTGCGCGTGCTGCGCGCTCCGGGACGACCTGGTCCCGGAGCTGCGCCGCCTGGACGCGGCCGGGACGCTGCGCCTCGCGGTCGTCGAGCTGTGGGACTCCGTCGAGCCCAAGGCGATGGCCGAGGTGGTCGCGGCCGGCGGCCTCACGGTCACCGGCGTGATCACCGCGGTCGACCCGGCGCTCGTCCTGCCCTGCCTCGGCAACGGCGACGACCTCGCCGACCGCGGCCTCGCCGCCGCGGCCACCGACCAGCGCACGGTCGCCGACACCTTCGCCCGCCAACTGGAGTACGCCCCCGTCCTCGCCGTCCTCGACTCACCGGAGGCCGACGAGGAGGACCACGAACTCCTCGCCCAGCTCCATCCGACGGCCCGCCGGGTCCCGATCCGTGACGGCGAGCAGACCGACGAGGCGGGCACCGATCCGGTACGGCACCGCGCGCACTCGCCCCTCGCCCGTGCCGCCCTCGCCGGATTCGACGTGGAGTCCGCCGCGGCCGCCCAGCACCCCGCCTGTGCCCTGCTGCCCGCCGAGGCGGACGCGCACGGGGTCGCCACGCTCGTCTGGCACCGTCGTCGGCCCTTCCCCCGGAGCGGCTGTACGAGGCGCTGGAGGACATCACCTGTGCGGCCGCCCGCAGCCGGGGCCGGTTCTGGCTCGCCGACAAGCCGGACGTCCTGCTGCACTGGGACGCGGCCGGCGGCGCCCTGTGCGTGGAGAGCGCGGGTCCGTGGCTGGCGTCGCTCCCGGACGCGGCCTGGGACATGGTCCCGCCGGTGCGCCGGGCGGCCGCCGCGATGGACTGGCACCCCGAGCACGGCGACTGCTGCCAGCACCTCGTCTTCACCTCGCCCGGCCTCGACCGCGACGGACTCGAGCGGCTCCTGGAGTCCTGCCTGCTCACCGACGCCGAGTACGCCGCCGGACGCGACGCCTGGAAGCGCCTCCCGCCCGCCTTCGACACCCTCCTGGAGGCCTGATGCCTCGCAAGCCCGACCGGAAGTCCGACCGCAAGCCCGCCAAGGACCGCCCCAACCCGCTGGACGCCGCCAAGATCACCTACATCGGCTACAAGGACACCGACCTGCTGCGGAAGTTCATCTCCGACCGCGGCAAGATCCGCAGCCGACGAGTGACCCGCGTGTCGGCCCAGCAGCAACGACAGCTCTCCCGCGCCATCAAGAACGCCCGCGAGATGGCACTGCTGCCGTACTCCAGCAGGTGAGGCCCTATAGGTAGGAGTTTCCCTACGGTTGACGCGTAGGGAAACTCCTACCTATCCTCGGAGTATGAGCATCACTCACGCCTCCTTCGTCACCCTCCCCGTCTCCGACCAGGACCGCGCCCTGCGCTTCTACACCGAGGTCCTCGGTCTGACCGTCACCGCCGACCGGGACCTGCCCCAGGGGCGCTGGCTCCAGGTGGCCCCCGAGGGCGCGCAGACCGTGTTCACGCTCTCCGATCCGGGCATGGGCGGCTTCGAGCCCGGCTCCGCCCGGGGGATCATGTTGGTCACGACCGACGTCGACGCGGACTGTGCGCGGCTCACGGAGGCCGGGACCCCGGTTCAGGGGCCCGACGAGCTCCCGTGGGGCCGCATGGCCTCCTTCACGGACCCCGACGGCAACGGTCTGATGCTGCTGACCGAGGCACACCAGTAGGAAGGCCGGCATGACCGCACCGGGAGCCGTCGAGGCCGGGACCACCGAGGCCGACGCGGACCGCGTCTTCGCCGCGCTCGCCAGCGCCGTACGCCGCGAGGTGCTGCGGCTGCTGCGCGACGGCGGGCCGCAGCCCGTCCAGGCGCTGGCCGACCACTTCGACATGCGGCGCCCGAGCCTGTCCGAGCATCTGAGGGTGCTGCGCGAGGCCGGCCTCGTCGCCGAGCAGCGCTCCGGCCGGCAGCGCATCTACCGACTGGAGGCGGCGCCCCTCGCCGAGGTGCAGGACTGGCTCCATCCGTACGAGCGGTTCTGGCGCGGCCGGTTGAAGGACCTGGGCGCCCTGCTCGACCGCATGCCCGACGATGACGTGACATGAGCAACGCACCCGACGACGACCTCACGGTCATCCGCGTCGACCAGTTCTTCCCGCACCCGCCCGCCAAGGTCTGGCGCGCCCTCACCGAGCCCGAGCTGCTCGTGCAGTGGCAGATGCAGGGGGCGGAGGCGTTCCGTCTTGAGGTCGGACACCGCTACACCATGACCTCCGTCCCGCGACCGAACTCGAACTTCTCCGGCACCGTCGACGTGGAGGTTCTCGCCTACGAGCCGCAGCGGATGCTCAGACTCCGGTGGACCGACGCCGATCCGGCCAACTCCGCGGACTGGACCGTCACATGGAAGGTGGAACAGGAAGGGCGCGGTACGCGTCTCTTCCTAGTGCACGAGGGATTCGATCCCGACGATCCCGCTCAGCTGATGGCCCGGACGATCATGGACGGGGGCTGGCGGACCCATGTGATGCGGGCTCTGGGGCACACGATGGAACGTATCTAGCGCCCCACGCGTCACATCTGTAACCACGGGAACACCCCTCGTGCACGTGCATCTGCTCATGCACCTGCACGTGAACAGAGCTATGATCCGGACCAGTTGATTACTGCATCACTGGCCACAAGGCCACCGCACCACCGGGGAGCGACCTGTGGACCTCGACGTGTACAACGGCATGACGGCCACGGATCTGCGCGGGGTGGCCTGGCAGAAGAGCAGACACAGCAACTCGCAGGGTTCCTGCGTGGAGTTCGCGCGCCTGCCGGACGGGGGAGTTGCGGTTCGCAACTCCCGCTTCCCGGACGGCCCCGCGCTCGTCTACACGCGCGCGGAGATCGAGGCGATGCTGCTCGGCATCAAGGACGGCGAGTTCGACCACCTGATAGCGGGCTGAGCCCGGGTCACCTGTAGGTGACCCGGGGTAACCGAGGTCGGGCGCCGTGTAACGCGCGTAGAACCGAGGCGTGGTGAAACGCTGCCGTGCATCACTCGGCGGAAGCGGCCGGACCCGCGTGCGGCTGGAGCCGGAACAGCGCCCAGACCACCTTGCCGCCCAGCGCCCCCGCCATCGGGTGCCAGCCCCAGCTGTCACTGAAGGAGTCGACGAGGAACAACCCGCGCCCCGACTCCGCCGAGAAGTCGTCGGAATCGCGCGCGACCGGACTGTCCTGGCTGGGGTCGCGCACCGCGCACACCAGTCGGCCGGTCCATCGCATCAGGTGCAGCCGCACGGGCGGGTTGTGCTCCCCGCCGTGCCCGCTGTTCGCCGGCATCGCGTGCCGCAGCGCGTTGGTGACCAGTTCGGAGACCACGAGACAGATGTCGTCGAAGTGGTCGCCCAGCTCCCACTGGTCGAGCGTTCTGCGGGTGAACCTCCGTGCGTCGCCCACCGCTTCGTAGCGGGCGGGCAGGGAACAGGAGGCGGCGTCGGACACGGCCGCGGGATCCAGCGGCGGAAGGCCCTGCCTTAACGGCTCGAGCATGGTCGATCCATTCATCCCCATGCGAGGCACTCCCGGGAACTCGCGGTCGTTGCGATGCAGCGGTTGCGCGGGACCATGGTTTCGGATGAGCGATGCAGATGCAAGGTGCAGATGCACGTGCACGTGACCGAATTGGGCCTACCCGTACCGCTTGTTGGTCATTTTTTCCGCCATCTTCTCTACAGCTTCTTGCCTCTTCCTCCCCTCTATCTGTCTCGGCCCTGTGCAGAATCTTTGGCTTCTTTCCATATCTGTAATCGGACGAGTACTGCTCGGAGTGTTTTAGTGGCAGACTTCGGCCCCTGAAGACGTTGGGGAGGCTGGCGAACGTGAGCGCGGGAGAGCCCGGATCGGTGGTGCGGCGGATGCTGCTCGGCTCGCAACTCAGGCGGCTGCGTGAGGCACGGGGCATCACGCGCGAGGCGGCGGGCTACTCGATCCGCGCGTCCGAGTCGAAGATCAGCCGGATGGAGTTGGGCCGGGTGAGCTTCAAGACGCGTGACGTGGAAGACCTGTTGACGCTGTACGGCATCACGGACGAGCAGGAGCGGTCCTCGCTCCTCTCCCTCGCCCGCGAGGCCAACGTCGCGGGATGGTGGCACAGTTACTCCGACGTCCTGCCGAGCTGGTTCCCCACCTATGTGGGCCTGGAGGGCGCGGCCTCCCTCATCCGTGTCTACGAAGTCCAGTTCATCCACGGCCTGTTGCAGACCGAGGCGTATGCACGTGCAGTGGTGCGGCGCGGGATGAAGGGCGCGAGCGAGACGGACGTCGAGAAGCGCGTGGCGCTGCGCCTGGAGCGGCAGAAGCACCTGGCCGACGAAAGCGGTCCCGAGTTCCACGTGGTGCTCGACGAGGCGTCCCTGCGCCGCCCGTACGGCGACCGCGCGGTGATGCGCGAACAGCTCCAGCACCTCATCGAGATCTCCGAACGCCCCAACGTACGGCTGCAGATCATGCCGTTCGGCTTCGGCGGGCACTCCGGTGAGAGCGGCGCCTTCACGATCCTCAGCTTCACCGAGTCCGACCTGACGGACGTCGTCTACCTGGAGCAGCTCACCAGCGCGCTCTATCTGGACAAGCGCGAGGACGTCACGCAGTACGAGAAGGCGATGAAGGAACTCCAGCAGGACAGCCCGGGCCCCGACGAGAGCCGGGACCTGCTGCGCGGCCTCCTCCAGCTGTCCTGAAGCGCGCGGGACCTCCACCAGACCCCCGAGGGTTCTCCCCAGAAGATTGCTTAGCGTGCCCAACTGGCGGGCTGCGCAAGTACGATGACGTGTGATCAGACCGTGACGTTGATCGTGTGTCTGCTAGTGATTTGGGGATCACATGTCGTCGTACTTCACTGACCTGGCCCAGCAGTACATCGACGGTGAGTGGCGCCCGGGCACAGGCTCCTGGGACATCATCGACTTCAACCCGTACGACGACGAGAAGCTGGCGTCGATCACGATAGCCACGGTCGACGAGGTCGACGAGGCGTACCGGGCCGCCGCCCGTGCGCAGAAGAAGTGGGCCGAGACCAACCCCTACGCCCGCCGCGCGGTGTTCGAGAAGGCGCTCAGGCTGATCGAGGAGCGCGAGGGGGAGATCGCCGAGGCGATCATCGCGGAACTCGGCGGCACCCGCCTGAAGGCCGGCTTCGAACTCCACCTCGCCAAGGAGTTCCTGCGCGAGGCGGTCAACCTGTCGCTGCGCCCCGAGGGCAAAATCATCCCCTCGCCGGTGGACGGTAAGGAGAACCGCGTCTACCGCGTGCCGGTCGGCGTCGTGGGCGTGATCAGCCCCTTCAACTTCCCCTTTCTGCTGTCGATCAAGTCGGTCGCCCCCGCGCTCGCGCTCGGTAACGCCGTCGTCCTCAAGCCGCACCAGAACACCCCGATCGTCGGCGGCTCGCTGGTCGCGAAGATCTTCGAGGACGCGGGACTGCCCGGCGGTCTGCTCAACGTCGTCATCACCGACATCGCCGAGATCGGCGACGCCTTCCTGGAGCACCCGGTCCCGAAGGTCATCTCCTTCACCGGCTCCGACAAGGTCGGCCGCCACGTGGCCACCGTCTGCGCCTCGCACTTCAAGCGCTCGGTCCTCGAACTGGGCGGCAACAGCGCCCTCGTGGTCCTCGACGACGCCGACATCGACTACGCGGTCGACGCCGCCGTCTTCAGCCGGTACGTCCACCAGGGCCAGGTCTGCATGGCCGCCAACCGCGTCCTGGTCGACCGTACGGTCGCCGAGGAGTTCACCGAGAAGTTCGTCGCCAAGGTGCGGACCCTGAAGGCCGGCGACCCGCGCGACCCCGAGACCATCATCGGCCCGGTCATCAACTCCTCGCAGGCCGAAGCCATTTCGGGGGCGGTCCGGCAGGCGATCGCCGACGGTGCGACCGCCCTGGTGCACGGCGGCACGACCAACAACCTGGTCGAGCCGTCCGTCCTCACGGACCTGCCCGCGAACTCGCCCCTCCTCAAGCAGGAGCTCTTCGGCCCGGTCGCCCTCCTCGTCACCTTCGACGGCGAGGAGGAGGCCGTCCGCCTGGTCAACGACACCCCGTACGGCCTCAGCGGCGCCGTCCACACCGCGAACATCGAGCGCGGTGTCGCCTTCGCCAAGCAGATCGACACCGGCATGTTCCACGTCAACGACGGCACCGTCCACGACGAGCCGATCGTCCCCTTCGGCGGCGAGAAGCACTCCGGCATCGGCCGCCTGAACGGCGACACCATGCTGGACTCCTTCACCACCACCAAGTGGATCTCGGTCCAGCACGGCCGGAGCGGCTTCCCGTTCTGATGTCCCGCGGAGGACGGCCGCCACGGCCCTTCAGGACCGAACCTGTCCTGAAGGGTCCGTAGTTTCGTGGGTGTCGGGGGAAGGCCCCCGAGCCCGACGAAAGGCGGCTGTCATGGTCACTCACGTTCCCTCGGAGGAGTACGGCGACGAGCGCGGGGCGCTCCTGTCCTTCCTGGAGGAGCAGCGCGGCGGGATCCGGCGCGCGGTGCTCGGGCTGACGCACGAGCAGGCCGTGAGCCGGCCGAGCGTGAGCGAGCTCTCCCTGGCCGGGCTGGTCAAGCATGTCGCCGAGACCGAGCAGGGCTGGATCGCCCGGGCCAAGGGCGAGGAGCCGGCCGTGCAGCGGGACCCGTCGAACTGGCACGAGTGTTTCGCCCTGGTCGACGGCGAGACCGTCGAGTCACAGCTGGCGTACTGGGAGAAGGTGGCCGCCGAGACGGAGGCGTTCGCCCGCTCGGCGCCGAGCCTCGACGACACCTTCCCGCTCCCGGACCAGCCCTGGTTCCCGCCGGAGGGCCGGGTCTCCGTGCGCTGGGTGCTGCTGCACCTGATCCGGGAGACGGCCCGCCATGCCGGGCACGCCGACATCATCCGGGAGTCCCTGGACGGGAAGACCGCGTTCGAGCTGGTGGCGCTCGCCGAAAAGTGAGGCCCTGACCTCGCCGAAAACCGAGGCCATAACCTGGACCGCATGTCAACGATCCGTCTCCTCGTGCTCGGCGCGGTGCGCCAGCACGGGCGGGCCCACGGCTACCAGGTGCGCAACGACCTGGAGTACTGGGGCGCGCACGAGTGGTCCAACGCCAAGCCCGGCTCGATCTACCACGCACTGAAGCAGATGGCGAAGCAGGGGCTGCTGCACGCGCACGAGATCGCGCCCTCCACGGTCGGCGGCCCGCCGCGCACCGAGTACGAGATCACCGACGTGGGCACCGAGGAGTTCCTGCGGCTGGTGCGGGAGGCGCTGACCTCCTACGACCAGAAGATGGACATCAAGTCGGCGGCCATCGGCTTCATGGTCGAGCTGCCGCGTGCCGAGGCGGTGTCGCTGCTCAAGGAGCGGATCCGGCGCATCGAGGAGTGGCGCTCCGCCGTCACCGAGCACTACGTGCCCGCGGACGGCCCGCAACAGCTCGGCCACATCGGCGAGATCATGAACCTCTGGATCCACACGGCCGACGCCGAGGCCGAGTGGACCCAGGGGCTCATCGCCCGCATCGAGGACGGGGCGTACACCTTCGCGGGGGAGGGCGACCCCTTCGTCGGTGTGCTCGCCGAGGGCGAGGAGAACCCGTACGCGACGGGAGAGCGGCACCCCGGGGACGCTGGCTAATCAAGTTTGACGAGTCTGGTCGGTGGTGTTACTTTGAAAAAGTAGTCAAGTTTGACTACGGGCTGATCTGGGAGGGAGCCCGATGACCGACGTGATCGTCGCGGAAGGCCTGTGGAAGCGGTACGGCGACAAGGCCGCTCTGGACGGGCTCGACCTGAGGGTCGCGCGCGGCAGCGTCCACGGCGTGCTCGGCCCCAACGGCGCGGGCAAGACGACCCTGGTCCGTGTCCTTGCCACCCTGCTGCGCCCGGACGAGGGCCGCGCCGAGGTGGCGGGCCACGATGTGGAGCGCGCCGCCTATGACGTACGGCTGCGCATCGGTCTGCTCGGCCAGCACGCGGCCCTCGACGAGGAGCTCGGCGGCCGCCAGAACCTGGAGATGTTCGGCCGCCTCTACCACCTGGGCGCCCGCCACGCGCGCGTGCGCGCGGACGAGCTCCTGGAGCGCTTCGGCCTCGCCGACACCGGCCGCAAACCGGTCCGCTCGTACAGCGGCGGCATGCGGCGCCGCCTGGATCTCGCCGCCTCCTTGATCCGCGACCCGGAGGTGCTGTTCCTGGACGAGCCCACGACCGGCCTCGACCCGCGCGGCCGCGCCGAGGTGTGGGCCGCGGTCCGCTCCCTGGTCGGCGGCGGTACGACGGTCCTGCTGACCACGCAGTACCTGGAGGAGGCCGACCAGCTCGCCGACCGGATCTCCCTCGTCGACCGGGGCCGGGTCGTCGCCCACGGCACGCCGGACGAGCTGAAGGCGCGCACCGGGGGCGACCGCATCGACGTGGTCCTGCGGGACGCGGGCCAACTGGGCGCGGCGGTCGCGCTGTTGCCGGTGCCGTCCGAGGGCGTCTCGGTCGACCCCGACCGCCGGCTGCTCAGCGCCCCGGTCACCGACCGGATGGCGGCGCTCTCCGGAGTCGTACGGGCCCTGGAGGCCGCCGGGATCGAGGCGGAGGACGTGGTCCTGCGCCGGCCCACGCTGGACGAGGTGTTCCTGCATCTCACCGGTGACGAGAACCGAGTGAAGGAGGCCGTGTGAGCACGTACGCGCTGACCGATTCCTGGATGATGACCCGGCGCGAACTCGCCCACTGGGCACGGCAGCCGGTGCGGGTCCTCGTCGGGCTGGTCTTCCCCGTGATGCTGCTGCTGATGTTCGGCTATCTGGTCGGCGGCGGCCGGGGCCTCGAAGGGGACTACGTCGACTATCTGGTCCCGGGGATGCTCGCTCTGACCATGGCGTTCGGGCTCGAGGCGACCATGATCGCCGTCACCCAGGACCTCAACAAGGGGGTGATCGACCGCTTCCGGTCCATGCCGATGGCCAACGGGGCGGTCCTGGTGGGCCGTTCGGCCGCCGACATGCTGCAGTCCGTGCTGAGCCTGGCCGCGATGATCGGCGTCGGGTACGCGATCGGCTGGCGGGTGCAGGGGGGCTTCACCGGACTCCTGGCGGCAGTGGGCCTGTTGCTGCTCTTCCGCTTCGCCATGCTCTGGATCGGCATCCACCTGGCGATGGTCGCCGGTAAGCCGGAGATGGTGCAGGCGGTGCAGATCCTGGTCTGGCCGGTGGGCTTCCTGTCCAACGCGTTCGCGACCCCCGACACCATGCCCGGCTGGCTGGCCACGGTCGTCGAGTGGAACCCCATGTCCCAGACGGCGACGGCCGTCCGGGACCTGGTGGGCGGCCCGGGCGGCGAACCAGGGCACGTGTGGGCGGCGGTGGTGTGGCCGATCGCGCTCCTGGCGGTCTTCTTTCCGCTGGCGGTACGGAGATTCGCCCGGCTGAGCCGCTAGGACCGGTCGGCGCCGACGGTCCCAGCGGCATTGCCGCGTCGGCCGTCGGCACCCCTCACGCCGGGGCGGCCGGTCGACCCCGGTTCGGTAGCCACCTCAGCACGCCGAACCCGATGGTCCGCCCGGGCACAGCGACTGTGACCTGCGGCGCGGCTCCCGGGGGCACGGAGGGGGCAGGCGGGCACGTCTGTCGTCGTGGTGGCGGGGCGGGAGGGCTGTGTGGTCTCACGGGCGGGCGTGGTCGGGGTGCGGCCTTTATGAGGGGCGGGCGTGCAGGGGCGGGGTGCGGGGACGGGGAAAGGCGGTGGTCCTGTTGTGCCCCGCCGGGACGGGGTGGCCCGGCTGTCGTCTCTAGGGCAGGCGTCGTCGGCGACGCGGCACTACGACCGGCGGCTGTGCAGGGGCGGGATGCGGGGAGGGAGGGCGGGTGGTGGTCCTGTTGTGCACCTCCGGGGCGGGGTGGACAGGCTGTGTCGTCTCCAGGGCACGCGTGGTCGGTGGCGCGGCATGACGACCGGCGGCTGTGCAGAGGCTGGGGGCGCGGAGGGGTGCGGCAGGCGGCACCCCGTTGCCTCCGGGCGGAGCGGACGAGTTGTCGTTTCTCGCGGTCGGCCGCGTCGAGGGCGGGCTCCTCACGGGCAGGCGGCCGCTCAGGGCCGGAGGTGCGCCGAAGGGGCTGACAGGGGCCGAGGGGGCTGACAGGGCGGGCCCTCTCCTCGGCCCCGCGGCGCGGACGGTCCGGATCTAGTGGTGGAACCCGGTCGCCGCACCCTTGTCCCTCGTGAACGGGGCCGGCTGGCGGCGCAGTTCGGGCAGCAGGCTCTCCAGGTCCTCCACGAAGAGGTCGGCGAGGTCGGTCGAGAAGCCGTTGCGGCACACCACCCGCAGCACCGACAGGTCCTCGCGGTTCGGCGGAAAGGTGTACGCCGGCACGAGCCAGCCCCGCTCGCGCAGCCGCCGGGAGACGTCGAACACGTCGTACGCCTCGATGCCCGGAGCCGTCGTGAACGCGAACACCGGGAGTTCGTCACCGCGGGTCAGCAGCCGGAAGTCGCCGAGCGCCTCCACGCGTTCGGCGACGCCCCTGGCGACGTCCCGCGTGGACTGCTGCACGGCCCGGTAACCCTCGCGGCCCAGCCGCAGGAAGGTGTAGTACTGCGCGACGACCTGGGCCCCCGGGCGGGAGAAGTTCAGCGCGAAGGTCGGCATGTCACCGCCCAGGTAGTTCACCCGGAACACGAGCTCCTCGGGCAGCGCCTCCCCGTCCCGCCACAGCGCCCAGCCGACACCGGGGTAGACCAGCCCGTACTTGTGCCCCGAGGTGTTGATCGAGGCGACCCTGGGCAGCCGGAAGTCCCACACCAGGTCCTCGTCCAGGAAGGGCGCGACCATGGCGCCGGACGCCCCGTCGACGTGCACGGGGATGTCCAGGCCGGTGCGCTCCTGGAGGGCGTCGAGGGCGGCGCACAGGTCCGCGATCGGTTCGTAGGAGCCGTCGAAGGTGGAGCCGAGGATGCCCACGACCCCGATGGTGTTCTCGTCGCACAGCTCGGCGGCGGCCTGCGGGTCGAGGTGGAAGCGCTCGCCCTCCATGGGCACCAGGCGAGCCTCCACCTCCCAGAAGTTGCAGAACTTCTCCCAGCACACCTGGACGTTGACCCCCATGACCAGGTTGGGGCGGGCCCCGGGATACCGGTCGGCGTTGCGCTGGGCCCAGCGCCGCTTGAGCGCCATGCCGGCGAGCATGCACGCCTCGCTGGAACCGGTCGTCGAACAACCCACCGCCGCCGAGGGATCCGGCGCGTGCCACAGGTCGGCGAGCATCGACACACAGCGCCGCTCCAGCTCGGCGGTGCGCGGGTACTCGTCCTTGTCGATCATGTTCTTGTCCCGGCACTCACCCATCAGGACCCCGGCCTGCGGTTCCATCCAGGTGGTGACGAAGGTGGCGAGGTTCAGCCGGGAGTTGCCGTCGAGCATCAGCTCGTCGTGGACCACCTGGTAGGCGGTCGACGGCGGCAGGGGCGCGGTGGGCAGCCGGTGCTTGGGCGGGGCCTCGGTCATCCCGCCGACCGGATCGGCCTCGCCGTAGAAGGGATTGACGGACAGCGGGCGCTCGTCGGGCTTGTCGGGACCTTTGTGCAGTGGCATGGGCGTGCCTCCTGAAGAGATCAACGTCGGTCAGCGGACCGGGGTTCCGTCCGCGCGCAACTGCATCTGCGGCCGTCCCGTCACCAGCAGCCAGGCCGGCAGCGAGGCGACGCACAGCAGCGCGAGGATCGTGGGAGAGGCCACCAGCACGGCGGCGACGAACAGACTCACCCAGGCCTGCCGGGTGACGGCGAGCAGGATGCCCAGCACCCCGGCCGCCACGCCGACGGCAGGGTGTACGGCATCCACGAGCGCGTGGGCGCACAGCCCGAACGCGACGCCGACGAACACGGCCGGGAAGATCCGCCCGCCCCGGAAGCCGCAGGAGGCGGCGACGAGCAGCGCGGCCAGCTTCACCACGGTCATGGTGGCGAACTGCCCGGCCGACCAGCCCGCCGGATCGGCCGCCAGCTCGGCGGTCTCGTCGAGCCCTTTGAAGAGCGTCAGATGGCCACCGGCCGCCGCCAGCAGCCCCAGGACGAGCCCGCCGACCGGGAGCATCACCATCGGGTGCCGCAGCCGCGCGAACGTGCCATGGACGTACGGGAAGGCCAGCACGGCCGCCATGCCGAGCAGCGCGGCGGCCGACGCGATCACCAGGGCCGCCAGCAGATCGCCCCAGCCGGGCCGGCCGAACGCCGGCAGATGCAGGTCGAAGGACGGATGGTCCAGCAGGGTGACCGTCAGCGCTCCGGCCGCGGCCGCGGCCAGCGGCCCGAAGACGTTGTCCCACAGCGCGCCCCTGAGCTGCCGCCCGGCCAGCGCCTCGGAGATCACCAGCGCCGCCGCCACCGGCGTCCCGAACAGCGCGCCGATCGTCCCCGCCTCCGCCAGTGCCGACCACAGCCCGCGCGGCATCCGGGGGATCAGCCGGCCCCCCAGCTTGAAAGCCAGAGCCACGTTCACCGCGATGATCGGGTTCTCGGGCCCGAGACTCGGCCCGCCCGCGAGCATCAGCGCGGTTGCCAGCAGCAGCCCCGGCAGCACGGCGAGCGGCAGTACCGGAGCGTCGAGCCCCAGGGTGGCCGGATCGGGCCCGGCATGCCCCGGCACCTTCCACACCACCAGCCCCACAGCCACCCCGGTCGCCGTGAGCACCACCAGCATCCACAGCACGGAGTACCGGCCCACCCCGAGCGCGTCCGGCAGGTTCCGCCACAGCACGTGCTGAAGCTGCTCGGCCGCCGCGCTGATCCCGAGCAGCAGCAGACTCGCGCCCACCCCGACGACGAGAGCGGGGAGGATCAACGGCAGCAAGGCGCGCGCCGGGGTCGCCGGGGCGGCGGCTGCCTGCTGCGCGGTGTCCTGGGCCACCAGCTCACGATAAGCGGACATAACGGGCGGGACATCCGGAGGTGTCCTTGCGGGGCTTGCACCTCACGTGGCGTGAGGAGCCACCGTGGAGCGCGTACCGAGAAGGGAGCGGACGAAGTGGGCTACTCGGTGGGACAGGTCGCGGGCTTCGCCGGCGTCACGGTGCGCACGCTGCACCACTACGACGACATCGGCCTGCTCGTGCCCGGCGAGCGCAGCCACGCGGGCCACCGGCGCTACAGCGACGCCGACCTCGACCGGCTGCAGCAGATCCTGTTCTACCGCGAGCTCGGCTTCCCGCTCGACGAGGTCGCCGCCCTGCTCGACGACCCGGCCGCGGACCCGCGCGCGCACCTGCGCCGCCAGCACGAGCTGCTGACCGCCCGGATCGAGAAGCTGCAGAAGATGGCGACGGCCGTGGAACACGCCATGGAGGCACGCAAGATGGGGATCGATCTCACGCCGGAGGAGAAGTTCGAGGTGTTCGGGGACAAGGACCCGGAGCAGTACGCGGACGAGGTGGAGCAGCGCTGGGGCGGCACGGAGGCGTACGCCGAGTCGCAGCGCCGCACCGCGAGCTACAGCAAGGACGACTGGAAGCGCATGCAGGTGGAGGTGGCCGACTGGGGCGAGCGCTACGACGCCCTGATGGCCGCCGGCGACGCACCGGCCTCCCCCGCGGCCATGGACATGGCGGAGGAACACCGGCAGCACATCTGCCGCTGGTTCTACGACTGCCCGTACGAGATGCACCGGTGCCTGGGCGAGATGTACGTGTCGGACGAACGCTTCAAGGCGTTCTACGACTCCATGCGCCCCGGTCTCGCCGAGCACCTCAGGGACGCGATCACGGCGAACGCGGCCCGGCACACCGCCTGACCTGCCTGGAGCACCTGCCCCGGGGCTACTCCCGGGTCAGGACCACCGCCGTGCCGTAGGCGCACACCTCCGTGCCGACGTCCGCCGCCTCCGTCACGTCGAAGCGGAACATCAGCACGGCGTTCGCCCCACGCGCGCGTGCCTGCTCGACGAGCCGGTCCATCGCCTGGTTGCGGGTCTGCACCAGCGTCTTGGTGAGCCCCTTGAGCTCGCCGCCGATCATCGACTTCAGCCCGGCGCCGATCTGGCTGCCGACGTGCCGGGAACGCACGGTCAACCCGAAGACCTCGCCCAGCACCTCCTGGACCCGGTGACCGGGCACGTCGTTGGTGGTCACCACGAGCACGTCGGGCCGAGGCCCCTGGCCGCCGCCGTATTCGTCAATACCCATGGCTCACAGCTTTGTCCCGGAGAAGGCACAGTGCATCCTGGGGAGCCCCATGGAACCTGGGTCACCACGGCTGCGTTGATACTTTGGGCAGCCAGCCCCGCCTCCCACCAGCAGGAGCCACAATCCCGTGACCACGCTCGCGCTCGGCCCCGAGTGGATCAGTCCCGACCATCTGATCCAGACCTTCAGCCTGCCCGGCATCCTGCTGATCGTCTTCGCCGAGTCGGGCCTCTTCGCGTTCCTGCCGGGCGACTCCCTGCTGTTCACCGCGGGTCTGTTCGTGGCCGAGGGGAACTTCATCAGCCAGCCCCTGTGGCTGGTCTGCACGCTGATCGTGGCGGCCGCCGTCCTCGGTGACCAGGTCGGCTACATGATCGGCAAGTTCTTCGGCCCGAAGCTCTTCAGCCGCCCCAACTCCAAGCTCTTCAAGCAGGAGAACCTGGACAAGGCCCACGAGTTCATGGAGAAGTTCGGCCCCAAGGCCATCGTCCTGGCCCGCTTCGTGCCGATCGTGCGGACCTTCGCCCCCATCGTGGCGGGTGCCGGCCGGATGAAGTACCGCACCTTCCTGACGTACAACGTCATCGGCGGCGTGGCCTGGGGCACGGGCGTCACCCTGGCCGGCTACTGGCTCGGCCAGATCGACGGCATCAAGAAGAACGTCGAGGCGATCCTCGTCCTGATCGTCCTGGTCTCGGTGGTCCCGATCCTCATCGAGTACCTGCGCGAGCGCTCCAAGAAGAAGCGGGCGGCGGCGCAGACTCCGGCGGCCCCGCCCCAGCAGCAGTACCAGCCCATGGACGACGCGACGACCCAGCTCCGCCGCATCCCGTCCCACGACGAGCCGCAGCCGCCCCAGCAGCAGCACAACGGCTACGACCAGTACTACGGCCAGCAGCAACAGCAACAGCAGCCCTACGGCCAGCAGCAACAGCAGCCGTACGCCCAGCACTACCCGCAGAACCACGGCAACCAGCAGTACGGCCAGCAGAACCAGCAGAACCAGAACCAGCAGTACCCGTACAACGAGGGCTACTGACCGAAGGTCAGAACCCTCGCGTCCTCTTGGCCGCCCGCCGCTTCCCCGCGGAACCGACCCTCAGGAACAGCCGGGAGATCTCGGACCCCAGGTTGACCCCGATGGCGATGGCCATGGCCAGAGCCGCCGCCTTAGACAGGGACACCAGCCCCTCGTCGACCTGGTTCCCGGCGATCGACAACAACCCGAAGTACGTGGCGGAGCCCGGCAGCAGGGGCCCGATCGCCGCGGTCGTGTAGGGCAGGGCGGAAGCGAACCGGTACCGGGACAGCAGCTGCCCGAACAAGCCGACCAGCCCCGCCGCCACCGCTGTGGAGGCGACCGGGGAGAACTCGCCGGTGTAGTGCATCGCGCCGTACACACACCACGCGACACCGCCGTTCAACGTGACGGCCAGCACGGTGGATCGTTCCTGCTGCAACAGCACCGCGAAGGTCAGCGACAGCAGCATCGACGCCGCGATCTGCCACAGCGGCCGCGACTGTGTCGACAGCGCCTCGTCGGGATTGAGATGCGCCCCCAGCTGCACCCCGACGTAGAGCATCACCAGCACGCCCACCACGATCCCGACGAAGAAGTACATGACCTCCAGTAGCCGGGCCGACGCGGTGATGTAGAAGCCGGTCAGCCCGTCCTGGACGCCCGCCACCAGCGCCCGCCCGGGCAGCAGCGCGAACAGCCCACCGGTGATGACCGCGGACGCCTTCACGTCCACATGGGCCAGCGTCAGCGCGATCCCGATCGCGGCGGGCGGCATCGCGGCGACCGTGAACTGGTAGAACTCCGGCAGCCCGCGCCCCGCGCACAGCCACGCCAGCCGGTCGCCGAGCATCGCGCCCAGCATGGCCGCGACGAACACCAGCAGGTCACCGCCGACCAGCACGGAGGCCGCGCCCGCGAGCAACCCGGACGCCGAGGTGAGCACCCAGGTCGGGTACGGGTGCCGGTTCCGGCGGATCTCCGCGAGCCGCCGGTAGGCCTCCTCCAGGGAGATGGCCGTCTCCGGATCACTGAGGTCGTCCACGAGCTGGAACACGGCCGCGAGGCGCGTGTAGTCGGTACCGCGCCGCCGTACCGTCCTGGAGGCCGTCACGGGATCGTCCACGAGCGACGGCTGGTACGTGATCGACAGCAGCGTGAAGGTGACGTTCGGCTCGCAGCGGTCCAGGCCGTAGGACCGGCAGACGGCGAACATCGCCGCCTCCACGTCCTCCGCCCCCTCACCGCCCGCGAGCAGCAACTCGCCGATGCGCAGGGTCAGGTCGAGCACGCGCGGGACGGCCGGACCGGCATCGTCCTCGGACTTCTGCACCGGCTCCGGCGCGGGCCGCTCGGCCACCGGCATCCGCAGCATCGTGCGCATCCGGTCCTGCCAGGGCACGTCCTTGGTCAGACTGACCACCGGTATGCCGGTCGGCGGGGTGAACGCGGGCGGCGCGTCCTTCGCGCTGTAGGTGCGGGGCGTACTGAACGCCGACTTCTCCGGCTCCGCGGCCGACGGCTGCGGAACCTCCAGCCCCTTCGGCACCGCGAACTCGGACGTGGCCTCCGACTCGCCGCCGACGGTTCTCGGCATGGCGAGCCCGTCGGGAAGGGCGAACTCGGACGTGATCTCGGAGTCGTAGAAGCTCCTGGCCTCGTCCGACTGCGGCTTGCGGTGCTCCGCCTCCGTCACTCCGTAACGCTCCCTGAACGACACATTCCGTAAGCCTCAGTATGCGCGGGCACACGAACGGGCCGCACGCGTGCGCGTGCGGCCCGTCCGTGGCACAGGGTCAGTGGCCGCCCTGGTCCTTGAAGCGCTTGTAGGACCGCTCGATCTCGGCCTCGGCGTCTACGCGGCCGACCCAGTCGGCACCCTCGACGGACTTGCCGGGCTCCAGGTCCTTGTAGACCTCGAAGAAGTGCTGGATCTCCAGGCGGTCGAACTCGGAGACGTGGTGGATGTCACGCAGGTGCTCGACGCGCGGGTCCGTCGCCGGGACGCACAGCAGCTTGTCGTCGCCGCCGGCCTCGTCCGTCATGCGGAACATGCCGATCGCACGGCACTTGATGAGACAGCCCGGGAACGTCGGCTCGTCAAGAATGACCAGCGCGTCCAGCGGGTCGCCGTCCTCGCCGAGGGTGTTCTCGACGAAGCCGTAGTCGGTCGGGTAGGCGGTCGAGGTGAAGAGTCGACGGTCCAGGCGGATCCGACCGGTCTCGTGGTCCACCTCGTACTTGTTCCGCGAACCCTTCGGGATCTCGATCGTGACGTCGAACTCCACCGGTGACTCCTCCATGATCAACACATAGTTCTGGTGGTTAAGTGTCCCTCACGCAGGTGTGTGATCGCGAAAGGGGCTGTTGGTCGTGCCTGAACTGAGGCCTTGGCGGGCCGCGGGCCCGCGTGTGAAGCGGGTCGCGAACGCCGTACGGCCGCGTCTGACACGCGCCGCGGACGCCGTACGTCCAGGACTGACCCGGGCCACGGACACCGTACGGCCGTATCTCGCACGGACCGCCGCCGCCGTGAAACCGCAGGTCACACGGCTTACCGAGGTGACCCGGCCGAAGACCGTCAAGACCTGGCAGTACACCGCCGGCGCCGCCACCGCCGGTCTGGCGCTGGCCGCCACCGTGGCGACGACCGCCGGTCCGTGGGACTCCTCGGGTCAGCGTACGGCCGAGCGGGACCGGGCGGTCGCCCTCGACCGGACGGGTGGCACAGATCACGGAGCCGGCTCCGGTACGACGGCCGCCGCGCCGCGCCCCGCCCCGAGCGCGGCATCCGTGCTCACCGCACTGGGCGGCGGGGCCATCACGGTGAAGTCCGACCCCACCGGAAAAGCCCTCGCCGACGTCCTCGGCCCGCTCCTCGGCAACACCGCGCTCGGCACCCGCCACACGGCGGCCGTCGTGGACGTCGCCAGCGGCAAGCGGCTCTACGGCGCGGGCGCCGGCACGGCGCTGATCCCCGCCTCCACCACGAAGATCGCCACCGCGGTCGCCGCCCTCTCCGCCCTCGGCGCCGACCACCGCCTCACCACGCGCGCGGACCTGGAACCCGACACCAAGGAACTCGTCCTCGTCGGCGGCGGCGACCCCACGCTCACCGCCCGCGCGGGCGGTGAGGGAGGCTGGGCGAGCCTGCGCGAGCTGGCCCGGGACACCGCCGCGGCCCTCAAGAAGCGGGACATCGCGAAGGTCACGCTCTCCTACGACAAGACCCTCTACGCGGGCCCGGAGATCCACCCGATCGGGGTCAACGACAACCTCGCCCCCGTCAGCGCCCTGATGGTGGACGAGGCCCGCACCGACGACTCCGTGAGCGGCCCCGTCGCGCGCGTGAGCGACCCGGCGGCGGACGCGACCCGCATGTTCGCGCGGTTCCTCGCGGACGACGGCATCAGGACGACGTCCCCCGGCCCCTCCAAGGCGACCGGCCGCGCCGAGAACCTCGCCCAGGTCTCCTCACCGCCCCTGTCCGCCCTGGTCGAACGCATGTTGACCAACAGCGACAACGACATCGCCGAGGCCCTCGCCCGCCAGACCGCCGTCGCGGACAAGCAGCGCGCCGACTTCGAGGGCGGCGGCGACGCCATCCGCGACCGGCTCAGGAAACTCGGACTCCCGCTCGCCGGCGCCGACTTCCACGACGGCAGCGGGCTCGACCGCGCCGACCGGCTCACCGCGAACCTGCTGACGTCCCTGCTGGTGAAGGCCGGCGACCCCGCCCACCCGGAGCTGCGCCCCGTCCTCACCGGCCTCCCGGTGGCCGGCTTCACCGGCACGCTGACCAGCCGTTACACCGACGGCGCGGCAGGCGTCGTACGGGCGAAGACGGGCACGCTGACCGGGGTGAACACCCTGGCCGGGACGGTCGTCGACCAGGACGGCCGACTGCTGGCCTTCGCTTTCCTGACCTCGGACACCACCGACCCGGCGGCGGCCCAGAGCGCGCTCGACCGCACGGCCTCGGCGCTGGCCGCCTGCGGCTGCGGCTGACCCGGAGTCCGCGTTGCCCTCCCGCGCGGCCTGCCCCAAGTGGGACCGCTCACGTACGGTTGACGCATGACGAGCATCGGTGGTGCCGAGATGGTCGACTGGAATCTCGCGGTGGCGACCGCGACCCGGCTCGTACGGCCGGGCCCCGACGTGAGCCGCGACGAGGCCCGGGCCGTCGTCGCGGAACTGCGCCGGCACGCCAAGGCCTCGGAGGAACACGTCCGCGGCTTCACCCGGCTGGGGGCGGAAGGCGTCCACGACACTCCCGTACTCGTCGTCGACCGTCCCGGCTGGGTCCGGGCGAACGTCGCCGGCTTCCGGGAACTGCTCAAACCGCTCCTGGAGAAGATGCAGGAGCGGCGCGGCAACACCCCCGGCGGCGCGGTCCTCGGCGCCGTCGGCGGCAAGGTGACCGGCGTCGAACTCGGGATGCTGCTGTCGTTCCTGTCGTCCCGCGTCCTCGGCCAGTACGAGACCTTCGCCCCGGCCACCCGCGAACTCCCCGCGGGGGAGAACGGCGGCGGCCGACTCCTCCTCGTCGCCCCGAACATCGTGCACGTGGAACGCGAACTCGACGTCCAGCCCCACGACTTCCGCCTGTGGGTGTGTCTGCACGAGGAGACGCACCGCACCCAGTTCACGGCCGTGCCCTGGCTGCGCGACCACCTGCAGGGTGAAATCCAGTCGTTCCTGGGGGAGACCGAGGTCGACCCCATGACCGTCCTGGAGCGCATCCGGGAGGCCGCCCAGTCGCTGGCCGGCGGACGGCCCGAGGGCGAGGAGGAGGACGACGGCGGGCGCTCGCTCGTGGAGATCGTCCAGACGCCGGCCCAGCGCGAGATCCTCGGCCGCCTCACCGCCGTGATGTCCCTCCTGGAGGGCCACGCCGACTTCGTCATGGACGGAGTGGGCCCGGCCGTCGTGCCGAGCGTCGCCGAGATCCGCGAGAAGTTCCAGCAACGGCGGGCCAAGGGCGCCTCCCGCCTGGACATGGCCCTGCGCAAGCTGCTCGGCCTGGACGCCAAACTCCGGCAGTACCGCGACGGCGAACGCTTCGTGCGGGCCGTCGTCGACCAGGTCGGCATGGACGGCTTCAACCGTGTGTGGACCTCTCCGAACACTCTTCCTACCAAGACGGAGATCGCCAAACCGGCGGACTGGGTCGCGCGGGTGCACCGCAAGGCCGAGTCGTGAACCGTGTACGGACGTCGTGAGAGGAATCCGGCCGACGGCAGGCGAACGCCCCTCCAATCACCCGTCCGAGGGACCGTGAGCGATGGGTAGGCGTGCAATGCTCGGGGAACGGCCCGGTTCTGTCACCATCTACACACTCTGAGTGACCGAACCTCGGGCTCACCCCCGAAAACTTCATGAAGGGAACCGGACATGGGTCCCCATCCTGCGGTCGCGGCGATACGCCTGGCGGTCCGCCGCGTCCTCCACGACATCCTCAACGACCACCATGCTTCAACCGAGCAGAACCCGCACGAGCGCCCACCGTCGCCGCTCGTCCTCGTGGCCTGCTCCGGCGGCGCCGACTCCATGGCCCTCGCCTCCGCCCTCGCCTTCGAGGCCCCCAAGCTCGGCCTCCGCGCCGGCGGCGTCACCGTCGACCACGGCCTCCAGCCCGGCTCCGACCTGCGCGCCGAGGAAGTCGTCCTCAGGCTGCGCGAACTCGGCCTGGACCCGGTCGAGTCCACCGCCGTGACCGTCGGCCGCGAAGGCGGACCCGAGGCCGCCGCGCGGGACGCCCGCTACGCCGCCCTCGACGCCGCGGCCCAACGCCATGGCGCGATCGCCGTCCTGCTCGGCCACACCCGCGACGACCAGGCCGAAACCGTCCTGCTCGGCCTCGCCCGCGGCTCCGGCATCCGCTCGCTGTCCGGCATGGCGGCCGTCTCCGGGGGCCCCGGGGCCGCCCGCCGTTACCGCCGCCCCTTCCTGGGGCTCGACCGGCAGACCGCCCGCAAGGCCTGCATGGTCCAGTCCCTGCCCGTATGGGACGACCCGCACAACACCGACCCGGCCTACACGCGCTCCCGGCTGCGCCACGAAGGGCTGCCCGCCCTGGAGAAGGCCCTCGGCAAAGGAGTCGTCGAGGCCCTCGCGCGCACGGCCCAGCTCTCCCGCGACGACGCCGACGCCCTCGACGCGTGGGCCCGCCAGGCCGAGGCGTCCGTACGCGACGCCGCCGGCCTGCTGGAGTGCGCCAAGCTCTACGCGCTGCCCCCCGCCGTACGCCGCCGCATCCTGCGCCAGGCCGCCATCGAGGCCGGCGCCCCGGCCGGATCGCTGTTCGCCCGCCACATCGAGGAAGTCGACCGCCTGATCACCGGCTGGCGCGGCCAGGGAGCCATCAATCTCCCGGGCAAAGTCGTCGCCCAGCGGCAGGGTGGCAGACTGGTGATTCGGCAAGGCTGAACCCTTGCTCCCCTTTGGGGGGTGCTGGGCGGCCGCTGGGACGACCGAAAGTGATGCGGGTGGACGCGAAAGACATGGGTGCCGACCTCAAAGAGGTACTCATCACCAAGGAAGAGATCGACGCGAAGCTCGTGGAGCTCGCCGCGAAGATCGACGCGGAGTACGCGGGCAAGGACCTGCTGATCGTCGGCGTCCTCAAGGGCGCGGTGATGGTCATGGCCGACCTCGCCCGGGCGCTGTCCACCCCCGTCACCATGGACTGGATGGCCGTGTCGTCCTACGGCGCGGGCACCCAGTCCTCCGGCGTGGTGCGGATCCTCAAGGACCTCGACACCGACATCAAGGGCAGGCACGTCCTGATCGTCGAGGACATCATCGACTCCGGCCTGACCCTGTCCTGGCTGCTGTCCAACCTGGGCTCGCGCGAGCCGGAGTCGCTCAAGGTGTGCACCCTGCTGCGCAAGCCGGACGCCGCCAAGGTCGCCATCGACGTCGAGTGGGTCGGCTTCGACATCCCGAACGAGTTCGTCGTCGGCTACGGTCTCGACTACGCCGAGAAGTACCGCAACCTCCCGTTCGTCGGTACGCTCGCGCCCCACGTCTACGGCGGCTGAAACGTGGCTGCGGCGCCCGCTGAGCCAACAGAGCCGTCTTTGTAGGACGATCGGGAACCCCGGCGGGTTTCGCGCCGTTGGAGCATGCAGACGGGTGTGCCAGCCGTCCCGTGCGGCTTCGGGCGACAATGCTGGGGTACCGTCAGAAGAACTGTCTTATCAAACTCACTATGGCAGGAGGGACGGGGCGGCACCGCTCCGTATGGATGGACGTGAAGCGATACTTCCGTGGGCCGGTCATGTGGATCGTGCTGGCCGTCCTTGCCGTGGTCGTGTTGATGCAGGTCGTCGGCTCGTCCGGTGGCTACAAGACGGTGGACACCGGCCAGGTCGTCCAGGCGATCAATGACAACAAGGCCGAATCAGCCAAACTGACCACCGGCGACGAGCAGACCATCAAGGTCCAGCTCAAGGACGGCGAAAAGGTCGAGGGCAGCTCGAAGATCCAGGCGAGCTACATCGGCGACCAGGGCCGTGACCTCGCCACAGTGCTGCAGAACAAGTACCAGGACAAGCAGATCCCCGACGGGTACACCGTCTCGCCGACGAAGCAGAACGCCTTCGTCGGGATCCTGCTCTCCCTGCTCCCCTTCGTCCTCATCGTGGTCGTCTTCCTGTTCCTGATGAATCAGATGCAGGGCGGCGGCTCCCGGGTGATGAACTTCGGGAAGTCCAAGGCGAAGCTCATCACCAAGGACACCCCGAAGACGACGTTCTCGGACGTCGCCGGCTCGGACGAGGCCGTCGAGGAGCTCCAGGAGATCAAGGAGTTCCTCCAGGAACCGGCGAAGTTCCAGGCCGTCGGGGCCAAGATCCCCAAGGGCGTACTGCTGTACGGCCCGCCCGGCACCGGCAAGACCCTGCTCGCGCGCGCCGTCGCGGGCGAGGCCGGCGTGCCGTTCTACTCGATCTCCGGTTCCGACTTCGTCGAGATGTTCGTCGGTGTCGGTGCCTCCCGAGTGCGTGACCTGTTCGAGCAGGCCAAGGCGAACGCCCCGGCGATCGTCTTCGTCGACGAGATCGACGCGGTCGGCCGCCACCGCGGCGCCGGCCTCGGCGGCGGCCACGACGAGCGCGAGCAGACGCTGAACCAGCTGCTCGTCGAGATGGACGGCTTCGACGTCAAGGGCGGTGTGATTCTCATCGCCGCGACGAACCGGCCCGACATCCTCGACCCGGCCCTCCTGCGCCCCGGCCGCTTCGACCGCCAGATCGCGGTCGACCGCCCGGACATGCAGGGCCGTCTGGAGATCCTCAAGGTCCACCAGAAGGGCAAGCCGGTCGCGCCCGACGTCGACCTGTCGGCCGTCGCGCGTCGCACGCCGGGCTTCACCGGCGCGGACCTGAGCAACGTCCTCAACGAGGCCGCACTGCTCACCGCCCGCAGCGACAAGAAGCTGATCGACAACTCGATGCTGGACGAGGCGATCGACCGTGTGGTGGCGGGCCCGCAGAAGCGGACCCGGATCATGTCGGACAAGGAGAAGAAGATCACCGCGTACCACGAGGGCGGACACGCCCTGGTCGCGGCGGCTTCCCCCAACTCCGACCCGGTCCACAAGATCACGATCCTCTCCCGAGGCCGTGCTCTGGGCTACACCATGGTCCTGCCGGACGAGGACAAGTACTCGACCACTCGCAACGAGATGCTCGACCAGCTCGCCTACATGCTGGGCGGTCGCGCCGCCGAGGAACTGGTCTTCCACGACCCGACCACCGGCGCCGCGAACGACATCGAGAAGGCCACGGCGACGGCCCGCGCGATGGTCACGCAGTACGGCATGACCGAGCGTCTGGGCGCCATCAAGTTCGGTGGCGACAACACCGAGCCGTTCCTCGGACGTGAGATGTCGCACCCGCGTGACTACTCGGAAGAGGTCGCCGCGCTGGTCGACGAAGAGGTCAAGAAGCTCATCGAGACCGCGCACAACGAGGCCTGGGAAATCCTGGTCGAGAACCGCGACGTCCTCGATCAGCTGGTGCTCCAGCTGCTGGAGAAGGAGACGCTGAACAAGGAGCAGATCGCCGAGATCTTCGCTCCCATCGTGAAGCGTCCCCCGCGGCCGGCCTGGACCGGCTCCTCCCGCCGCACGCCGTCCACCCGTCCGCCGGTGCTCTCCCCCAAGGAGCTCGCACTGACGAACGGCGCCAACGGCGCGGCCCCGGCGATCACCACCGCCAAGGCCACCGCGTCGGAGCCGGCCACGGAGGCCGTTCCCGAGGAGCGCCCCGAGAGCTGACGCTCCACCTGTCCCGCGCCGGTGACGTCACCGGGCCCGGAATGGATGCCGCGCCCCCCAGGTTTTAGCCTGGGGGGCGCGGCGTTTTTCGGCCGTGAGGGACTCTAGGAACGAGGCACCAGATGACCGACCCCGTGACGCTGGACAGCGAGGGCTCCATCGGCGAGTTCGACGAGAAGCGCGCCGAGAACGCCGTACGCGAGCTGCTGATCGCGGTCGGGGAGGACCCGGACCGCGAGGGGCTCCGGGAGACGCCGGGGCGGGTGGCGCGGGCGTACAGGGAGATATTCGCGGGGCTGTGGCAGAAGCCCGAGGACGTGCTGACCACGACGTTCGACCTGGGGCACGACGAGATGGTGCTCGTGAAGGACATCGAGGTGTACTCGACCTGTGAGCACCATCTGGTGCCGTTCAGGGGTGTCGCTCACGTCGGGTACATCCCGGCCACCACCGGCAAGATCACGGGACTGTCCAAGCTGGCCCGGCTCGTGGACGTCTACGCCCGTCGGCCGCAGGTGCAGGAACGACTCACCACGCAGATCGCGGACTCCCTGATGGAGATCCTGGAGCCGCGCGGCGTCATCGTCGTCGTGGAGTGCGAGCACATGTGCATGTCGATGCGGGGGATCCGCAAGCCCGGCGCCAAGACGCTCACCTCGGCCGTACGCGGTCAGCTGCGGGACGCGGCCACGCGCAACGAGGCGATGAGCCTGATCATGGCCCGCTGACCGCCCGGGCCGTCACGCCGTAGACGTGGCTCCTGTGTTCCGGTCGTCGTCCTCCGGGAGCTTGCACACCCGCTCCAGGAAGATCGCCGCCGCTATCACCGCGATGCCGGCAAGGACCGAGAAGCCGGCGTAGATGGCCTGGTCGCGGCGGGCGGGGATGTCCAGGGACTCCAGGAGGAAGACGCCGGTGCCGCCGTACATGCCGGAGACGAGGGCGGCGACCAGGGCGCTGGCCTGCCCGAAGACGACCGCGCGGGCCGCCATCAGGGGGTCGACGCCCTTCGCCTCGGGGGCGCGCTCGCGCTGGGCCTTGAGGCGGGCGCGGATGGAGAGTGCCGTGGCCACCAGGACCACGGCGATCAGGGCGAGGACGATGGGGGCGGCCAGCGGGACGCTGGGCAGGGTCCCGATCGAGTTCCACAGGCGGGCGCCCGCCCAGGACAGGATCCCGGCCACGGCGAAGACGGCGGCCAGCAGCCTGATGCGCAGCTCTCTCACGGTGCCCCTTCAACTCCCCCGAGGTCCTTGGGCGGTCCCACGGACAGTGGTCGTGTTGACCTTAACGGCTATTCGGGCAGCCGGAGTTCCAGGTCCTTGCGGGGTTCCACGCCGTTTCGCGTGACCGTGCCGAGGAGGGCTGCGACCGGGCCGCGGCCGGGCAGCTGGGCCTCGGGCTCCACGTCGTGCCAGGGGACGAGCACGAACGCGCGCTCGTGGGCGCGGGGGTGGGGCAGGGTGAGGGCCGGGTCGTCGGAGACCACGTCCGCGTACGCGACGATGTCGACGTCGAGGGTGCGCGGGCCCCAGCGCTCGTCCCGCACCCGGTTGAAGGCCTCCTCGACCGCGTGGGCCCGCTCCAGCAGGGAGGACGGGGGGAGCGTGGTCTTCAGCACGACGACCGCGTTGAAGTACGACGGCTGGCTGTCGGCGGCCACGCCCCACGGCTCCGTCTCGTAGACCGGGGAGACGGCCTTGACGCGGACGCCGGGCGTGTCCTCCAGGGCGTCGACGGCCCCCTGGAGGGTTTCCAAACGGTTGCCGAGGTTGGAACCGAGGGAGAGCACCGCGCGCTTGGGGTTGTGGAGCGTGGTGTCGGCGGCATCCACCTGCTGCACGACGGAGGCGGGCACCGGCTGTACGGTCGGGTCGCTGTGACCCGCGGCGAAGGACGCGGTCATACTCGGCTCCGGGTGATGGTGACGGTCACGTCGTCGAAGGGCACGGTGATCGGCGCGTCGGGTTTGTGGACCCTGACCTCGACCTCCTCTACCCGCTCGTGCTTCAGACAGACCTGGGCGATGCGCTCGGCGAGCGTCTCGACGAGGTTGACGGGCTCGCCCTCGACGACGGCCACGACCTCCTCTGCCACGATGCCGTAGTGCACGGTCTTCGTCAGGTCGTCGTCGGCGGCGGCCGGCCGGGTGTCCAGTCCGAGGACGACATCCACGACGAAGGTCTGGCCCTCCTCGCGTTCCTCGGGGAACACCCCGTGGTGCCCGCGGGCCTTCAGGCCGCGCAGCGCGACACGATCCACGCGAATCACTCCTGCAATCGTCGGTGACGGCCGGTCCGTACCGTGTGCGGGCGGTACACCGGCCTCGAACGAATCTACCTGCGAGCACTGACAGGGCCGGGCCACGAGGGCGCGGCCGGTGCCGGGGCCAGGAGGTTTCACCGTGTGTTTTCCCTGGGGAACCCGGCGGCTCACGGGTTGGTAGCCGCCCCTACCCAGGGGTGCGTGATTCCAACCACTTCTTGGTCCCGACGGGTCAGGAAGAGGCTTCCCCGGTCCCGTCCCCGTCCTCGTCCTCGCCGTTCTCGGCCAGTACGGGAGAGGCGTGGTGGGACCACAGCTTCCAGCCCTCGGGGGTGCGACGGAACACGTTCGTGGCGACGACCAGCTGACCGACGAGCGGGCCGAGTTCCTCACCGCCCTCGGGCGCGGGGCCGCCGCTGAGGATGTTCTCGGTGCAGGTCACCAGGGCGGTGTCGCCGGTGACGGAGACATGCACGTCCGTGAGGAAGAACTGGATGTAGTCCGTGTTCGCCATGATCAGCGCGTACGACCTGAGGACCTCGCCGCGTCCGGTCAGCACGGGCCAGCCGGGGTGCACGCAGGAGACCACGCCGACGTCCGCCGGGTCGTGGTAGGTCTCGTCGACGCCGAGGTCGGCAGGGGTCAGCCAGAGCGAGGACAGTTCTTCGAAGTCGCCGCGCTCCAGTGCCTCGTAGAAGGCGGTGTTGGCGGCTTCCACCTGCTCCACGTCGGTGTGGGGGGCGCTCACCGGGCTGCTTCCGCGCTGTTGTCCGCGATGCTCGCGCCCTCGGTGCGCGCCCCTTCCACGGCGCGGGCGACCCGTACCGCGTCGGCCGTGGCGCGCACCTCGTGCACGCGCACCGCCCACGCGCCGGCGTGCGCCGCGAGGGCGGAGACGGCGGCCGTGGCGGCGTCGCGCTCGCGCGCGGGCGGCGGGGCGCCCTCCGGGCCGGCGAGGACACGGCCCAGGAACCGCTTGCGGGAGGCGGCGACGAGGAGGGGGTGGCCGAGGCCGAGGAGGCGGTCGAGGTGGGAGAGCAGGACCAGGTCGTGCTCGGCGTCCTTGGAGAAGCCGAGGCCCGGGTCGACGACCACCCGGTCGGGGGCGATGCCGCCCGCGAGGACGGCGTCCACGCGCGCGTGGAGTTCGTCGACGACCTCGGCGATGACGTCGGCGTAGACGCCCCTGACGTTGCCGCCCTCCAGGAAGCCGCGCCAGTGCATGACGACGAAGGGGGCGCCCGCGTCGGCGACGACCGGGATCATCGCGGGGTCGGCGAGGCCGCCGCTGACGTCGTTGACGAGGGCGGCGCCGGCGGCGAGGGCCTGTTCGGCGACGGAGGCGCGCATGGTGTCGACGGAGACGGTGACGCCTTCGGAGGCGAGGCCGCGGACGACGGGGATGACACGCCGGAGCTCCTCGGCCTCGTCGACGCGGGTGGCTCCGGGGCGGGTGGACTCGCCGCCGACGTCGACGAGGTCGGCGCCCTCCTCGACGAGGGCGAGGCCGTGCTTGACGGCGGCCGCCGTGTCGAACCAGCGGCCGCCGTCGGAGAAGGAGTCGGGGGTGACGTTCACGACCCCCATGACCGCGCAGCGGTCCCATTCCGGAAGGCCGGCGACGCGCCCGCGTCCGCTCTGCTTGCTCATGCGTTCAGCCTAGGCCCCGCGCGGAGCCGCAGGACCGCGTGGCCCGGACGGAAGCCCCCGGGCTGGAGGAGGGGTGGGGCTTCCGTCCGGGCCGGTCCCGGAGCGAGCGGTCACGCCGCTCTCACGTCGCGCTCTCCGACCGCGTGCGCACACGCGCGTGCGGTGTGCGAGCGGCGGCGCAGGAAGCGCGGCAGCGGGAGGGCGAGATTGACGAAGCCCTCCGCCTGCATGGCGGCGAAGCCGATGCGCGGGAGGTCGCCGGAGGCGCGGTAGACGACGAAGCGGGGCTCCCAGCGGGGCTGGAACTTCGCGTTGAACTTGTACAGGGACTCGATCTGGAACCAGCGGGACAGGAAGACCAGCAGGCCCCGCCAGGCGCGCAGCACCGGTCCTGCGCCGATCTTCTCGCCGCGGGCGAGCGCCGAGCGGAACATGGCGAAGTTCAGCGACATGCGCGTGATGCCGAGCTTCGGGGCGGCCTGGAGGGCGGCCACGATCAGCAGTTCGTTCATGCCGGGGTCGGCGGAGCGGTCCCGGCGCATGAGGTCGAGGGAGGCGCCGTCGGTGCCCCACGGCACGAAGTGCAGGATCGCCTTGAGGTCGCCGTACGGGCCGGGCTGGTCGTCCGCCTTGTGGGCGGTGGCGATGAGGCAGTCGCCGTCGGCGAGGTCGCCGATGCGGCCCAGGGCCATCGAGAAGCCGCGCTCGGTGTCGGTGCCGCGCCAGTCGTCGGCGGCCTGCCTCACGCGCTCCAGCTCGGTCTCCCCGAGGTCACGTACGCGCCGTACCCGGGTCTCGTAACCGGCCCGCTCGATGCGCTTGACCATCTGGCGCACATTGCGCATCGCGCGGCCGGCGAGCGAGAAATCCGCGACGTCCACCACCGCCTCATCGCCCAGTTCGAGGGCGTCCAGACCGGTCTCACGGGTCCACACCTCGCCGCCGGTCTCCGAACAGCCCATGACGGCGGGCGTCCAGGAGTGCGCCTTGGCCTCGTCCATGAAGCGCTCGATGGCGCCCGGCCAGGCCTCCACGTCGCCGATCGGGTCGCCGCTGGCGAGCATCACACCGGAGACGACGCGGTAGGTCACCGCCGCCTTGCCGCTGGGGGAGAAGACGACGGCCTTGTCGCGGCGCAGCGCGAAGTGGCCGAGGGAGTCACGGCCGCCGTGCTTGGCCAGCAGTGCCCTGAGGCGGGACTCGTCCTCCTCGGTGAGATGGGCGGCGGGGTGCTCGGGACGGAAGGCGAGGTAGATCGTGGTGATCGCGGTGAGCAGGCCCAGGGCGCCCAGGGAGACGCCGACGGTCCACGAGGTGTCGCCCTGGTAGTCGACGGGGCCCTCGAAGCCGAAGAGGCCGTACAGGACGTGTGTGATGCGGTCGGCCAGGCTCGGGTCGCCGACCATGCGGTTCGGGTGGACGCTGACGATGATCAGCCCGAGGACGAGGGAACCGGCGCCCATGAGGACGAAGTTGGCGAGCGCGCGCCAGCGGCTGCGCGGGTCGGGCAGCGCCTTGAACTGGTCGCGGTGGCGCAGCAGCGGCGCGAGCAGGGCGAGCGAGATGGCCGCCCCGACGAGTGAGTGGCGGTACGTGAACTGCGCCAGCGCGCCCGCCGGCAGCAGGGCCACGGCCGCCCGCCAGGCCCGGCGCTTGCGGCGCCTGAGGCCGTGGGCGAGCAGCAGCAACAGCACGCCGGTGCTGAGCGAGAGCGCGGCCGCGAACGGGCCGAGCGCGCCGGGCAGTACCTCGGCCATCGTGTGCATACGGCTGTGCCTGAAGCGTGGGAAGACGCCGGCGGCGATGTCCAGAAGGCCTACAAGTGCGCAGGCTCTGGCGACGAGGACGGGGACGGCCTCGGGGCGCGGTCCGTGCAGTGCACGCCGTAGCCGTGTTGATCGGATCGGAACCCCGCCCGACATTTCCTCATCTGTCCTGACAGACATCGCATCCCATGGTTCTGCGAGTGACTCTGGATCCGGAGCCTGATTCGGGCATCCGGCGACATTGCGCCCTCTAGGACGGTGTCTCGTGAGGAGAGGTTCACTCATCTTCTCAAAGCCGTTTCAAAGGCCGAGGAAAGCGAAAGCAAGCAATGGGTCTCACGAGCAACAACACGCTGGTGCCGGCGGTCCTGTCCGCAGTCGCGCTGTTCGCCGGCACGGTGTGGCTCTGGCCACGGCTGGCGCGCCGGGGCTGGCGGTCCGTCAGCGGCCGTATCGGGCTGCTGTTCACGACGCAGGTCCTGATCTTCGTGTCGGTAGGACTCGCCGCGAACCAGGCCTTCGGGTTCTACGCCTCCTGGGCCGACCTGTTCGGTCAGGAGACCGACCAGGGCGTGGTGGTCGACCACACCCCGGGCAAACGGTCGAGCGGGCCTCTGAGGGTGACCGAGATAGGGGACGTGCCGGGCAGGGGCGGCTTTCGGCCGTCGTCGGCCGGGCAGGTCCAGAAGGTCGACATCGTCGGCCCCACCTCTCACATCGCCAGCCCCGCGTACGTCTATCTCCCCCCGGAGTATTTCCAGGAGCGCTATCGCACGCGTACCTTCCCCGCCGCCGTCGTACTCACCGGTTATCCGGGTACCGCGCGGGCGCTGGTGGACAAACTCCACTATCCGCGCACAGCTCTGGAACTCACCAAGAGCGGCCGTATCCAGCCGATGATCCTCGTGATGCTGCGGCCGACCGTGGCACCGCCGCGGGACACCGAGTGCGCGGACGTGCCGGGCGGTCCGCAGACCGAGACGTTCTTCGCGAAGGACCTTCCGAAAGCGATCGACGAGCACTACAGGGTGGGCAAGGAGCTGGGGAACTGGGGAATCATCGGGGACTCCACGGGCGGCTACTGCGCGCTGAAGCTCGCCATGCACCACCCCAAGGTGTACGTCGCCGGGGCGGGCCTGTCCCCGTACTACAACGCGCCCGTCGACCCCACCACAGGCGACCTCTTCCAGGGCGACAAGGCGCTGCGCAACCGCGCGAACCTGTGGTGGTGCCTCAAGCACCTGAGCGCGCCGGACACCTCACTGCTCGTCAGCAGCAGCAAGGTGGGCGAGAAGAACTACAAGGACACCCTGAAGTTCATAGAGCGGGTGAAGGCGACGGAGACGACACGGATCTCGTCGATCATCCTCGAAAGCGGCGGGCACAACTTCACCACCTGGCGGCGGGAGATCCCGGCGACCTTGGAGTGGATGAGCGGGCTGCTCACCGGTGATCAGCGATCGATGAGCGATCGGTGAGTGGTGTGAGTGGTCGACGAGTGATCAATACGCCGAATTCGGCGGCCGCTCCGATTCCTGATGTCGTGTGAAGGCCACGGGGTGGCTGTGTTTTTACGGGGCGGGGCACCATGGTTCGCCTACGCGCGGTAAGTTTCTGGCCATGCCACGTGGACGTCACCGCCATTCCCCGCCTTTGCACAGGCTGCTGCCTCCGTCGGCGATCGCAGGCGTCTCCCTCGTCTGCGCCTTCGGCCCCTGGGTTTTCTCGCAGCAGGCCGTGCTGCGCGTGATAGCCGCGTTCGCCGCGGCGGTCGCGGTCGTCGGGGCGGCCGTCATGCGGCGTTGGGACGCGCAGGCGGGCAAGCAGGTCGCCGACCTCACGCGCGCGCGTGCGAGCGACGAGTGGCGGCACGAGGAGCGGGTCGCCGAGCTCGAGACCGACCTCGAGGAGTCGCGGGAGCTGCGCGTCAAGCTGGAGCAGCGGCTGCGGGCCAAGCGCGCCGAGCTGGCGGGCCTGCGCAACGAACACGCGGCGCTGCTGCGGCGGTACGCCACGGCGGAGACGGAGCGGGCGAGCGCCCTGGAGGGCCGCCGGCTGCTGGAGATAGAGGCCGCCCCGGCGCGTGCGCTGCCGCCGGGGGAGCGGGCCGGGGCGGAAGCCGCGGCGGAGGCCGTGGTGGTGGCTGCCGAGGACGGGACCGAGGCCGAGGCCGAGGCGGGGACCGAGGCCGCGGAAGCCGTGGAAGCTCCGGAGGCCGCGGAGGCTTCTGAGGAGCAGCCGGAGCGGCCCGCGATCTTCTCCCCGGAGGGGTCGCGGTTGTTCCTGCGGGCGAACGCGGCGCTGAAGCGGCTCGACGAGGGTGGCGACGGGGACAGGGACGAGGACGACGGGGGCACGAGGACGGAGACCCCGGCCGAGGTCGAGGCTCTGGCCAGGACAGAGGTCAGGACAGAGGTCAGGACAGAGACTAAGGCGGAAGCCAAGGCCAAGCCGCCGGCCAAGGTCGAGCCCAAGGTCGATCCGGTGAACGCCGGTTCCGCCGCGGCGGACACCGCCGGTACCGAGGCGGAGGCCGCGCAGGAGGACGAGGCGCGGGGGAAGCCCGAGGCGGCCGACGGGCATGAGCGCGCGGCCGCCACCACCACGGCGAGAGCCGACCGGCCCCAGCAGCAGCCCGCCGGTCACTTCATCGCTCCGACCGCGGTGGCGGTGGCCCCCGCGGCTCCCGTGCGACGCCCGCGGGTCGAGGGCGGGTTCGACTTCTTCGGCACCAAGTCGGGGGCCTCGCGGGACGCCCTGGAGGCCGTGCAGAACGAGGACCTCGCCGATGTCGTCGGCCAGGAGGCACTCGCCCTGCACAAGGCCGAGTCGGAGGCGGAGTTCAAGCCGGCAGACGAGGATTCGCGGGGCGTCGGCCAGGTCATCGACCTGACGGCCCACGACGAGACGGAACAGATCAACCTGCAGGGACTGCGCAGCGCGGTCTCCTGACGGACGCACAGCTGCTCGCGAGGGGCACGGTCAGACCATCCAGCGGTCGGGCCGTGCCCCTTTCCGTCCCGTCCGCGACCTCTCGGCCTGTGCCCCGAGCAGCTGCGCGGCCTCCCGCGCGTCCCTCAGGCGGGCCGTGACGGTCTTGTTCGCTCCCGTGTCCACATGCACGTCGGCGACCCCCCACAGCCGCTCCCAGGGCCCCTGCGAGAGCCGTACGCTCTGGACCTTCGCGTGCGGCACGAGCGCCAGGCTCCGGCGCAGCAGCCCCCGCCGCGAGGCGAACACCGTGTCGGTGACGGCGAGTCCGTGGCCGCGCCACCACAGGGGCATGCACCGCCCGGCCCGCCGTGGAGGCCGCGACAGCGCCGACGGCGGCGGCACGGTCACCCCGGGCAGCACGCGCGCGACGACCGCCTCGGCGGCCTCGCGCGGGGCGACCGGCACCAGCACGGAGTTGGACGATCCGGCGACGTCCAGCTCGACGCGCACCCAGCCGCGCCGCCGCCACAGCAGCGGCTCCACGATCCGTACGGTCTGGACCCGCCCCGGCGGCACCGTCTCGTGGCTGCGGTCCAGGAGGCCGTGGTCGATGCGCAGCCCGTCGGGGGACTCGCCCACCGTCCAGTCGTACTCGGCGACGAACCGCCCGATGCTGCTCGCCCCCGCCGCGCCGAGCAGCGGCACGGCGGTCGCGAGGACCGTCCACAGGCTGTGGGTGGCCATCCACAGCAGCGGCGGTACGACGAGGGCGGCGACGAGGGCGCCCCAGGTGGCGCCCGTCAGTACGAGGGAGAGCGCGAGGTCACGCGGGGGCGTGCGCAGCAGCTCGCGCGCCGGAGCCTCGCCGACCTCGTGCGCGGTCTCGGGGGCGAACCCGGCGGCGCGCGCGAGGAGTTCCGCCCGCAGGGCCCGCGCCTCGCGCTCCCCGAGGAAGGCCAGTTCGTCCTTCTTGTCGGTGCCGACGACGTCCAGCCGGAGCTTCGTGACACCCGCCACGCGCGCGAGGAGCGGCTGGGTGACGTCGATCGCCTGGATCCGCTCCAGCCGGATGTGCGCGGTGCGCCGGAACAACAGGCCGGTCCGGATACGCAGTTCGGTGTCGGTCACCGCGAAGTGGGTGAACCACCAGGTGAGAAAGCCGTACAGGGCGGCGGCCGGGATGATGACGGCGAGCGCGATCAGCAGGGTGGTGGTCGTCAGCCGGGTCAGCTGGCGCTGCGCCTGGTCGGGGTCGTGCACGGCCCACCCGATGACCACGGCGACCGGCGCCCACGCCCGCCTGAGCGGCGTTATGGGATGCAGCCGCCGCTCGGCGACGGGTTCCTTCTCCGGCTTCTCCTGTACGGCGTCATCGACGCCCGGCGTCGTCACAGGCCCGCCGATCGGGCCTCGCCGAGTTCGGTGAGCCGGTCGCGCAGCCGCTCCGCCTCGGCCGGGTCGAGGCCGGGGATGGTCGCGTCGGTCGCCGCGGCGGCGGTGTGCAGCTGAACGCTGGCCAGCCCGAAGTGCCGCTCCACGGGCCCCGAGGTGACCTCCACCAGCTGCATGCGGCCGTACGGCACGACGGTCTCCTCGCGCCACAGCACACCCCGGCTGATCAGCAGGTCGTCGGCGCGCTCGGCGTAGCGCCAGGAGCGCCAGTTGCGGCCGAGCACCACCCAGCCCCAGCCGGCGAGGGCGAGCGGCAGCAGCGCGAACGCCGCCCACACCGGCCCGCACAGCAGACCGAGCAGCAGCCCGAGGGCCACCGCGAGCAGTCCCAGCCACACCACCAGCAACAGCCGCCGCATCCGCAGCAGCCCCGGCGGCAGCCCGGTCCACACCGGTTCGTCGCCCGCGACCTCTGTGTCCTGCCCGCTCCCCGTCTCCATAGGGCCAGCGTACGTAGGAGAGACTGTGTCCATGACTCCTACGACGGAGACCACGGTCGGCATCGGCGGCGCCGCGGAGAGCACCGACATGGTGCTCAACATCGGACCGCAGCACCCGTCCACCCATGGCGTGCTGCGCCTGAGGCTGGTCCTGGACGGCGAGCGCATCATGAGCGCGGAGCCGGTGATCGGGTACATGCACCGCGGCGCGGAGAAGCTCTTCGAGGCGCGCGACTACCGCCAGATCATCATGCTCGCCAACCGCCACGACTGGCTGTCGGCCTTCTCCAACGAGCTCGGCGTGGTCCTCGCCGTGGAGCGGATGCTCGGCATGGAGGTCCCCACGCGCGCGGTGTGGACACGCACGCTGCTCGCCGAGCTCAACCGGGTGCTGAACCACCTGATGTTCCTGGGCTCGTATCCGCTGGAGCTCGGCGGCATCACCCCGGTCTTCTACGCGTTCCGGGAGCGGGAGGTCCTCCAGAACGTCATGGAGGAGGTCTCCGGCGGCCGCATGCACTACATGTTCAACCGCGTCGGCGGCCTCAAGGAGGACCTGCCGGCGGGCTGGGCCACGCGTGCGCGTGCGGCCGTCTCCGCCGTGCGTTCGCGCATGGACCGCTTCGACGACCTGGTGCTCGGCAACGAGATCTTCCGGGGGCGCACCAGGGACGTGGGCGTCCTCGCCCCGGAGACCGTGCACGCGTACGGCGTCAGCGGGCCCGTCGCGCGCGCCTCGGGCGTCGACTTCGACCTGCGCCGGGACGAGCCGTACCTCGCCTACGGGGAGCTCCAGGACACCCTGAAGGTGGTGACCCGGGCGGAGGGCGACTGCCTGGCCCGCTTCGAGGTCCTCCTGGAGCAGACCCACAACGCCCTCGACCTCGCCGACGCCTGCCTGGACCGGCTCGCGGAACTCGAACCCGGGCCGATCAACCAGCGCCTGCCCAAGGTCCTCAAGGCGCCCGAGGGACACACCTACGCGTGGACCGAGAACCCGCTCGGCATCAACGGCTACTACCTCGTCAGCAAGGGCGAGAAGACCCCGTACCGGCTGAAGCTGCGCTCGGCCTCGTACAACAACATCCAGGCGCTGGTCGAGCTGCTGCCGGGCACGCTGGTCGCGGACATGGTGGCGATCCTGGGGTCACTGTTCTTCGTGGTCGGGGACATCGACAAGTAGGCCGTCGACCAGTAGGCCGTCGACGCCGACGGGCTGGAGCAGCCAGCCGAAGTCGCCGAGGCCGCCCGGCGCGGTGAGTTCGGCGGCCTCTCCGGCGCGCGCGAGGGCGCGTACGTACTCCGCGGGTTGCGTGGACGCCAGTGAGAGCGGGGGGCGTGCGCCTGTTATGCCCAGGGCGCGCAGGGCATCGCGCTGAGGCAGCAGGCGCCCTCCGGGGAGCGCGCACGAGTCCAGCGCCACATGGGCCGTGAGGTCGCACGACCCGTCCGGCACGGGTGCGCACTCGCGCCCCTCACGGAAGCCGGTGAGCGTCCCGAAGGGGGGACGCGCGGCTGCCGTGTGCGCATAGTCGACGGCGACCGCGAGCCCCCGCCCGACCGTCGCCACAGCCGACGCCCATGCCTGGTCCCGGCGCAGGCCGATCTCGGCCCGCAGTCCCTCCTCGGCCGGCAGCGGCCACCACCGGTCCAGCCACTCGGCCTCCGCACCGGCGACCGGTTCCCCGAGACGTTCGCGACCGTCGCGTCGTACGAGGACCCGTCGCGGCCGGCCCGAGGAGTCCGTCTCGGCGATCTCCACGGGTACGTTGTCCAGCCATTCGTTGGCGAACAGCAGCCCGGTGATGTTCGTCGGCGGCTCGGACAGCCACTCGATCCGGTGATCGAGGGCGGCGGGGCGGCCGGCGACTTCGACGGCGTACACGCGCGTGCGGGCGTTCACCTCCGCGGGCAGCGCGGCGAGGACACCGGTGGCCAACTCGCCCCGTCCCGCGGCCATGTCGACGAAGTCGAGGCGGGCGGGCCGGCCCAACGCCTCGTCGAGGCGGCACAGCAGCCGGGCCACGGCCTCGGCGAACAACGGTGAGGCGTGCACGGACGTACGGAAGTGCCCGGCGGGCCCCTCCGGCCTGCGGTAGAAGCCGTCCGGGCCGTAGAGGGCGGCCTCGGTGGCGGCCCGCCAACCGGTCCAGCCGCCCGTCGTGTCATTGGTCACGCCGTCAGGCTAGGCGCATGGGGGAAGGGGGCCTCCACCTTGGGGAGTACGCGCGGGCGGTACGGATCGGTCCTCCGGTTGACCCCTGCACACATCACGCTTCCCTACGCTGGGTTACGTGCAGCGCCTCTATGACTTCCTCCGCAGACACCCGACAGGGGTCGACGTCTTCTGGGCCGTCATCCTGTTCGGGATCTCGCTCGCGAGCGAGACCGCCCGGGGGGAGTCCCGGGGGACCGAGTCCCCGCTGGTGATCATTCCTGTCGTCCTGCTGCTGTGCCTGGTCGTCGCGCTGCGCAGACGCATGCCGGAGCAGATGCTGCTGCTGGCCATCGGGCTCGGCGTGGTGCAGCTCGCGCTGGACGTGGAGACCACGACCGCCGACTTCGCGTTCCTGGTGATCGTCTACACGGTGGCGGCCACCGGCGCCCGCTGGGCCTCCCGGCTGGCGCTGACGATCGGCCTGTGCGCGGCCCCCGTCGCGCAGCTGCGCTGGCCGAACGAGCACTCCAGCGCGCTCGGCAACGTCGCGATCATGATCTTCCAGACGGTGCCGTTCGCCCTGGCCTGGGTGCTCGGCGACTCGATCCGCACCCGCCGCGCCTACTTCGCGCAGCTGGAGGAGCGCAACGCCCGCCTGGAGAAGGAGCGCGAGGCACAGTCCAAGGTCGCCGTCGCCGCCGAGCGCGCCCGGATCGCCCGCGAGCTGCACGACGTGGTCGCGCACAACGTGTCCGTCATGGTGGTCCAGGCCGACGGCGCCGCCTATGTCCTGGACGCCGCGCCCGACCAGGCCAAGAAGGCCCTGGAGACCATCTCCTCGACCGGCCGCCAGGCCCTCGCGGAGATGCGCCGCCTGCTGGGCGTGCTGCGCACCGGCGAGCACCAGGAGGGCGGTGAGTACGTCCCGCAGCCCGACGTCGAGCAGATCGAGGACCTCGTCGAGCAGTGCCGCGGCTCCGGGCTCCCCGTGGACTTCAAGATCGAGGGCACCCCGCGCCCGCTGCCCAGCGGCGTCGAGCTCACGGCGTACCGCATCGTGCAGGAGGCGCTCACCAACACGCGCAAGCACGGCGGCCCGAACACAGGCGCCAGCGTGCGCCTGGTCTACTTCGACGACGGCCTCGGCCTGCTGGTCGAGGACGACGGCAAGGGCGCCCCGCACGAGCTGTACGAGGAGGGCGGCGCCGACGGCGCGGGCCATGGCCTGATCGGCATGCGCGAGCGGGTCGGCATGGTCGGCGGCACCCTGGACGCCGGCCCCCGCCCCGGCGGAGGATTCCGCATCAGTGCGCTGCTGCCGCTCAAACCAGCGCATTGACACCGACGCGCGCCCCCTGTTGACACCTGTCACGCCCCCTGGCGACATGCCGTACGACCCCGAGGAAACGGAAGAGGCCCGATGACGATCCGCGTGATGCTCGTCGACGACCAGGTGCTGCTGCGCACCGGGTTCCGGATGGTGCTCGCAGCCCAGCCGGACATGGAAGTCGTCGCGGAGGCGGGGGACGGTGTGGAGGCCCTCCAGGTGCTGCGCTCGACCGCCGTGGATGTGGTCCTGATGGACGTCCGCATGCCGAAGCTCGACGGTGTGGAGACCACCCGCCGCATCTGCTCGGAGCCCGAACCGCCGAAGGTGCTGATCCTGACCACCTTCGACCTCGACGAGTACGCCTTCTCCGGGCTGAAGGCGGGCGCCTCCGGCTTCATGCTCAAGGACGTGCCCCCCGGCGAGCTGCTCACCGCGATCCGCTCGGTGCACAGCGGTGACGCCGTGGTCGCCCCCTCGACGACCCGGCGCCTGCTCGACCGGTTCGCGCCCATGCTGCCCGCCACCGGCAAGGAGCCCCAGCACAAGGAGCTGGAGCGGCTCACCGGCCGCGAGCGCGAGGTCATGGTGCTGGTGGCGCAGGGGCTGTCCAACGGCGAGATCGCGGCCCGGCTGGTGCTGTCCGAGGCGACGGTGAAGACCCATGTCGGCCGCATCCTGACCAAGCTCGGCCTCAGGGACCGGGTGCAGGTGGTGGTCCTCGCCTACGAGACGGGGCTGGTGCGCGCGGGCGGCCAGGGCTGAGGGACGGGCCGGAGGCACACGGCCCGGAGGCACACGGCCCGGAAGGACCGGCCCGAGCAGGGGCTACCTCAATATCCCTTCCAGGAAGTCGCTGCCCAGCCGCGCCACCACGGTGACGTCCAGCTGGTGCAGGACGTACCGGCCGCGGCGGCGGGTGGTGATCAGGCCCGCCTTCTTCAGGACGCTCAGGTGCCGGGATATCTCCGGGGCGGTCATGCCGTGCACCTGGGCGAGCTCGCTGGTGGTGTAGGCGCTGCGGGCCAGATGCCGGCACAGGCGCATCCGGACCGGATGGGAGAGCGCGGTCAGCCGCAGCGCCAGCTGCTCGACCGACGGCGGGGAGGCGAGCTCGGGGGAGTTGACCGGGTAGTGCAGGGCGGGCTGCCAGCCGTACCGGTGCAGGACGCTCAGATGCGGCCAGCCCAGGCTGGTCGGGATCAGCAGCAGACCGCCCTCCGCCGTGGCGCTGTGTCCGATGCCCAGCTTGTCGACCGTGATGCGGCCCGCCGCCTCGTCGAGCGTGACCGCCGGCGACACCGCGGTCAGCGCCTCGGCGAGGCCCTTGTGGCGCAGCAGGTCCGTTTTGTGGCGGGCGTCCGCGGCGAGCTGGTGGCGCAGCCGCGACCAGGTGTCCGCGAAGAACGCCTCGTCGCAGTCCTCCACGAACTGCCGCAACCAGGCCCGGATCCGCGGCGGGTCGGCCAGCAGCCGCTCGGCGAACCGCACCTGTCGCGGTCCGCGCGACGCGGCCAGTTCCAGGGCCCGCCGGTGCAGCGCGCCGTCGGAGAGCACGCTCGGGCCGTGCGAGCAGTACGGCAGCGCGCAGGTGAACTCCAGTGCCGCGTCCACGAACTGCTCGTCCGTCAGCTTGTCGAGCAGGTCCAGATCCTCGGCGATGCAGACCCCGGGGAGCGAGGTCCGGCCCGCGACGCCGGCGAACGGCATGAACAGGTCCGAGAACGTCGTCCGCCACAGGAAGTCCGCCTCGCACATCCGGTCGGCGAGGTGCGGGTCGAGCCGCGCGGTCACGCCCGTCACCCAGGCCTGGAGTCCCGGATGGTGTCCCGGTTCGGCCAGCGCGTGCAGTGCCATGCCGAGTTCGGCCAGGGGCGAGGGCACGACGGCGACCCTCTCCGGCCGTAGCCCCGCGATGTCGATGCGCACGCTCATGGCCTCATGGTGCACTCCGCCACTGACAACGCCGCCCTAGATTGACAGGGGCCGTCAATCGACGCGCGGCCAACGCCGTTGGCCGCGCAGCCTGGGGTCCTGAGCGTCACGCGGCAGCATTTCCTCGACAGCCCCCGCGCCCGGCACCCACGAGCGCGGGGGCGGACACGGCACGCGCTGTTCCGGTGGCCGCACCGGCAGGACCGCCCGAGCTGCTGACCCCCTAGCGGGCGCCGCCGGTCCCCTGGCCTGCGACCTCCCGCAGCCGGACGGCGAAGTCGGCGGCCGCCGCCCGCACGTCGTCCGCCGTCCACTCCAGGGCGGCGGCGCGGACGTAGACCTCGGTCATGGACAGGCCCGGGCCCTTCTCGTCCCAGGGGTTGATGAACAGGGCCGTCCCCGTCTCCTCCGACTGCCGGATCGCCGCCTCGGAGAGCTCGTCGACGCCGTACGGCAGCCAGACCTGGAAGTCGAAGGTGTGCGGTACCTCGGGGTGCACCCGCGCCCACGGCACCCCGGCCCGAGCGAACCCCTCGCGCAGCGCGGCGGCCACCACGCGCGCGTGGGTGACGTACTCGGGCAGCCTGGGCAGTTCGTGTTCCAGTCCGGCGAGGGCCGACAGGATGGTCGGGAACTGCTGGAAGACCGCGCCGCCGTACCGGTGCCGCCAGGTCTTCGCCTCGTCGATCAGGCTCTTCGGGCCGGCGAGCGCGGCCCCGCCGAAGGCCTGGAGGGACTTGTAGAACGACACGTAGACGCTGTCCGCGAGGTCCGCGATCTCGGCCAGGGGACGGCCGAAGTGGACGGTGGTCTCCCACAGGCGGGCCCCGTCGAAGTGCACCACCGCGTCCCGCTCGCGCGCCGCCTCCACGAGCTCGGTGAGCTCCTCCCAGGTGGGCAGCACGTAACCGGCGTCCCTGAGGGGCAGTTCCAGCATCAGCGCCCCGAAAGGCTCCTCGAAGCCGCGTATCTCGTCGGCCGTGGGCTGTCGGGGTTCGCTCGTCACAGGGACCGGGCGCAGACCGGAGACCTCCCGGAAGGCGTCGCGCTCGTGCACCTCCGGGTGGGCCAGGGCGTGCAGGGCGACCGTGGGGTTGCCGGTGCGGCCCGCCCAGCAGCGCAGCGCCACCTGCTGGGCCATCGTGCCGGTCGGGAAGAAAGCGGCTGCCTCCTTGCCGAGGAGACCCGCGACCTTCTCCTCCAGGGCGGCGACGATGCCGTTGCCGTACAGGTCGGTCGGCTCGTCCAGGTCGTACAGGGCGTCCGCCCCGTCGAGCAGCGCCAGGCGCTCACGGAGGGGCGCGAGCAATCCCAGTCGCGCCAGCGTGCGCTCCGCGCTCTGGTAGGCGCTGATGCGCCGTGCGCGGCGCCGCAGGAGCCGCTCCTCTTCTGTGCGGTGCTCCGCCTGCTCCCCCTCCCTGACCTGCTCCGGTCGTCCCTCGTTCGCCGCCTGGACGGCCCTCTGCCCCGCTGTGTCACTCATGCGCGGATCATCTCGTGCGCCCCCGGACGAGGGCACGCCGATTTCCTTACGCGTGGCCCATGGAAACCCACAGCCTGTGGACAACCGGACGTCCCTCGAACCGATCGCGTTAACATGACGAGAAATCGTCCGGTACCCAGATGCGGACTGGAACGGGAAGGCCGCCGTCGCGTGAGTACAGTCCAACAGCCAGACAGCAAGGACCGCCCAGCGCGGCTCACCGTCGGCGTCGTCGGCGCCGGCCGGGTGGGGCCGACGCTCGCCGCGTCCCTCCAGCTCGCCGGGCACCGGCCGGTGGCCGTCTCCGGGGTCTCCGACGCCTCCCGGCGACGGGCCGCGCTGATGCTCCCGGACGTTCCGCTCGTCACCCCCGCGGATGTCCTGCAGCGCGCCGACCTGGTGCTGCTGACCGTCCCCGACGACACCCTGCCCGGCCTCGTCGAGGGCCTCGCCGAGACCGGTGCCGTGCGGCCGGGGCAGCTGCTCGTGCACACCTCCGGGCGCTACGGCGCGAAGGTCCTGGACCCCGCCCTGCGCGCGGGCGCCCTGCCGCTGGCCCTGCACCCGGCGATGACCTTCACGGGCACCCCGGTGGACGTCCAGCGGCTCGCGGGCTGCTCCTTCGGCGTCACCGCGCCCGAGGAACTGCGGCTGGCCGCCGAGGCCCTGGTCATCGAGATGGGCGGCGAGCCCGAGTGGATCGACGAGGAGAAGCGCCCGCTGTACCACGCGGCCCTCGCCCTCGGCGCCAACCACCTGGTCACGCTGGTCGCGCAGGCCATGGAGCTGCTGCGCTCGGCCGGCGTGGAGGCCCCCGACCGGATGCTCGGTCCGCTGCTCGGCGCAGCCTTGGACAACGCCCTGCGCTCCGGCGACGCGGCCCTCACCGGCCCCGTCGCGCGCGGGGACGCGGGAACGGTCGCCGCGCACGTCACCGAGTTGCGCAAGCACGCCCCGCAGACCGTCTCCGGCTATCTGGCGATGGCCCGGGCGACCGCCGACCGCGCGCTCGCCCACGGACTGCTGAAGCCGGAGCTCGCCGAGGACCTCCTCGGGGTACTCGCCACCGGGACCGACGGCGCCGAGGGAGACGCCCGATGACCACGACCCTGCTGCGCACCGCCGATGAACTGCACGCACGCACGCGCGTGGGCCGCCGGGCCGTCGTGATGACCATGGGAGCCCTGCACGAGGGCCACGCCACGCTCATCCGCACCGCGCGCGAGATCGCCGGACCGGACGGCGAGGTCGTCGTCACCGTCTTCGTGAACCCCCTCCAGTTCGGGGCGGGCGAGGACCTCGACCGCTACCCGCGCACCCTGGACGCCGACCTCAAGATCGCCGAGGACGCCGGCGCGGACGCCGTCTTCGCGCCCTCCGTCGACGAGGTCTACCCCGGCGGCGAGCCCCAGGTGCGCATCAGCGCGGGCCCGATGGGAGAGCGCCTGGAGGGCACCTCGCGCCCCGGCCACTTCGACGGGATGCTCACCGTCGTCGCCAAGCTGCTCCATCTCACCCGCCCCGACATCGCCCTGTACGGCCAGAAGGACGCCCAGCAGCTCGCCCTGATCCGCCGGATGGTGCGCGACCTGAACTTTGGCGTCGAGATCGTCGGCGTGCCCACCGTGCGCGAGGACGACGGCCTGGCCCTCTCCAGCCGCAACCGCTACCTCACGCCCAAGGAACGGCGCACGGCCCTCGCGCTCTCCCGCGCCCTGTTCGCGGGCCGCGACCGGCACGCGGCCCAGGAGGCACTGCGCGCCCGGGCGCGCGAAGTGCCCGCCACCCACGCGCGTGCCGAGGCCCTGAGCGCCCTCGGCGAGTCCCGCGCGGCCGCCGACGCGCACGCCGTCGCCAAGGCCCTGCCGGGTGCCCCCTCGGCCGTCCGCGCGGCCGCCCGGCTGATCCTGGACGACGCCGCGCGCCAGGACCCACCCCTGGCCCTGGACTACCTCGCGCTCGTCGACCCGGCCGACTTCAGCGAGATCGAGGACGACTTCACCGGCGAGGCCGTCCTCGCCGTCGCCGCCCGGGTGGGGACGACCCGGCTGATCGACAACATCCCCCTGACCTTCGGAGCCGCCTCGTGACCAGCACAGGCATACGACTGCACGCGCCCGCCCCCGGGTGGTCCATCGACGCGGACGTCGTGGTCGTCGGCTCCGGGGTCGCCGGCCTCACCGCGGCCCTGCGCTGCGAGGCAGAGGGCCTCAGGACCGTTGTCGTCACCAAGGCCCGCCTCGACGACGGCTCCACCCGCTGGGCGCAGGGCGGCATCGCCGCGGCCCTGGGCGAGGGCGACACCCCCCAGCAGCACCTGGACGACACCCTGGTCGCGGGCGTGGGCCTGTGCGACGAGGAGGCCGTACGGATCCTCGTCACCGAGGGCCCCGACGCCGTACGCCGCCTGATCGCGACCGGCGCGCACTTCGACGAGTCCGAGGCGGGCGACCTGGAGCTCACCCGCGAGGGCGGCCACCACCGGCGCCGGATCGCGCACGCGGGCGGTGACGCGACCGGCGCGGAGATCTCCCGGGCGCTCGTCGAGGCCGTACGCGCGCGGGGCCTGCGCACGATCGAGAACGCGCTCGTCCTCGACCTGCTCACCGACGCCGACGGCCGCACGGCGGGCGTCACCCTGCATGTCATGGGCGAGGGCCAGCACGACGGCGTGGGCGCCGTGCACGCCCCCGCGGTCGTCCTCGCGACCGGCGGCATGGGCCAGGTGTTCTCCGCCACCACCAACCCGTCCGTGTCGACCGGCGACGGCGTCGCGCTCGCCCTGCGCGCGGGCGCCGAGGTCAGTGACCTGGAGTTCGTGCAGTTCCACCCCACCGTGCTGTTCCTGGGCCCGGACGCGGAGGGACAGCAGCCGCTGGTCTCCGAGGCCGTGCGCGGCGAGGGCGCCCACCTGGTCGACGCCGACGGGGTGCGCTTCATGGTCGGGCAGCACGAACTGGCCGAGCTCGCGCCCCGCGACATCGTCGCCAAGGGCATCACGCGCCGCATGCAGGAGCAGGACGCCGAGCACATGTTCCTCGACGCCCGGCACTTCGGCGCCGAGATGTGGGAGCACCGCTTCCCGACGATCCTCGCCGCCTGCCGCGCCCACGGCATCGATCCGGTCACCGAGCCCATCCCGATCGCACCGGCCGCCCACTACGCCTCCGGCGGCGTGCGCACCGACTCCCGGGGCCGTACGACCGTCCCGGGCCTGTACGCGTGCGGCGAGGTCGCCTGCACCGGCGTGCACGGCGCGAACCGGCTCGCCTCCAACTCGCTGTTGGAGGGCCTGGTCTACGCCGAGCGCATCGTGGCCGACATCGCGGCGGTCCAAAAGGCGAACGGCCTCCACGCGCGCGTGCCGGTACCCGTCGAGCACCCCGAGACGCCCGCCCATCCCCTGCTCGCCCCCGAGGCCCGGTTCGCGATCCAGCGCGCCATGACGCGCGGTGCGGGCGTGCTGCGCTCGGCCGCGTCCCTGGCCGGCGCGGCGGACGCGCTGCACCAGTTGCACACCGACGCCCGCGACGCCCTCACCGAGAACGGCAAGACGGCCGAGCCCGGCGTCGACACCTGGGAGGCCACCAACCTCCTGTGCGTGGCTCGTGTCCTGGCCGCCGCGGCCCTCCTGCGCCAGGAGACGCGCGGCTGCCACTGGCGCGAGGACGAGCCCGACCGGGACGACACGGCGTGGCGCCGCCACATCGTCGTACGACTGAATCCCGACCGGACCCTCGCCGTACACACCACCGATACCGCAGACTTCCCCCCGACCCGGCAGCACCTTCAGGAGCAGTGACAGCAGTGAGCACCGACGACCTTCCCCTCGCCTCGTCCGGCGGCTGCGGCGACGGCTGCGCCTGTGGCGCGGACGCCGGCATCGGCGACGACGAATACCTGGAGTGCGGACTCGACCCCGCGCTCGCGCAGCTCCTGGCCGACGCCGGGCTCGACCCCGTGGAGGTCGAGGACATCGCCAATGTCGCCATCCAGGAGGACCTCGACCACGGTGTGGACGTGACGACCGTCGCGACCATCCCCGAGGACGCCGTCGCCACCGCCGACTTCGTCGCGCGCGAGGCGGGCGTCGTGGCCGGCCTCAGGGTCGCCGAGGCGGTCGTCTCGGTGGTCTGCGAGGACGAGTTCGAGGTCGAGCGGCACGTCGAGGACGGCGACCGGGTGGAGCCGGGGCAGAAGCTCCTGTCGGTCACCACGCGCACGCGTGACCTCCTCACCGCCGAGCGCAGCGCGCTCAACCTGCTGTGCCGGCTCTCCGGCATCGCCACCGCCACGCGCGCGTGGGCGGACGCGCTGGAGGGCACCAAGGCACGCGTGCGGGACACGCGGAAGACGACTCCCGGGCTCAGGTCGCTGGAGAAGTTCGCGGTGCGGTGCGGCGGCGGGGTCAACCACCGGATGTCGCTGTCCGACGCGGCGCTGGTCAAGGACAACCACGTGGTCGCCGCCGGTGGCGTCGCGCAGGCCTTCAAGGCCGTACGGGAGGCGTTCCCGGACGTGCCGATCGAGGTCGAGGTCGACACCCTGCACCAGCTGAGGGAGGTCCTGGACGCGGGCGCCGACCTGATCCTCCTGGACAACTTCACGCCCGGCGAGTGCGAGGAGGCGGTCGCGCTGGTGCACGGGCGGGCCGCGCTGGAGGCCTCCGGGCGGCTGACGCTGGACAACGCGCGCGCGTACGCCGACACCGGGGTCGACTACCTCGCCGTCGGGGCGCTCACCCACTCCGCGCCGATCCTGGACATCGGCCTCGATCTGCGCGAGGCGGAGTAGTCGCGATGCTCCTCACGATCGACGTAGGCAACACGCACACCGTCCTCGGGTTGTTCGACGGCGAGGACATCGTCGAGCACTGGCGGATCTCCACGGACGCCCGCCGGACGGCGGACGAGCTGGCGGTCCTGCTCCAGGGCCTGATGGGCATGCATCCGCTCCTCGGGGACGAACTGGGCGACGGCATCGACGGGATCGCGATCTGCGCGACCGTGCCGTCCGTGCTGCACGAGCTGCGTGAGGTGACACGGCGCTACTACGGCGACGTGCCGGCCGTGCTGGTCGAGCCCGGAGTGAAGACGGGGGTGCCGATCCTCACCGACAACCCCAAGGAGGTCGGCGCGGACCGGATCATCAACGCGGTGGCGGCCGTCGAGCTGTTCGGCGGCCCCGCGATCGTCGTGGACTTCGGTACCGCGACGACGTTCGACGCCGTCTCCGCGCGCGGGGAGTACGTCGGCGGGGTCATCGCGCCCGGAATCGAGATCTCCGTGGAGGCGCTCGGGGTGAAGGGGGCGCAGCTGCGGAAGATCGAGGTGGCCCGGCCGCGGAGCGTGATCGGGAAGAACACCGTCGAGGCGATGCAGGCCGGGATCGTGTACGGGTTCGCCGGGCAGGTCGACGGCGTGGTGAGCCGGATGGCCCGGGAGCTCGCGGAGGACCCGGACGACGTGACGGTGATCGCGACGGGTGGGCTGGCGCCGATGGTGCTGGGGGAGTCGTCGGTGATCGATGAGCACGAGCCCTGGCTGACGCTGGTGGGGCTGCGGCTGGTCTACGAGCGGAACGTGTCGCGGATGTGACCTGCCGGGCGGGGGCGCGGGGACCGGCATTGGTGTGGCCCCGTCGCGCCACACCCGTCCGTTATAGCGGGTTTGTCTGATTAGCGCGTACTGTCGCTGCATGCCCACGCCATACGGATCCCGCGGCGGCATGGCGTTCGGCGTGGAGGAGCTGCGTGTGCTCCGCCGCGCTCTCGCCCTCGCCCTTCACCCCGCCCCCGCCTCGGCCGAGGACATCAAGGACTGCCACCGCCTCGCCGAGTCCCTCGACGAGGCGGTGCGTGAGGGCGCCCGGCTGCGCGCCTTCTTGGTGGCCGACCTCGCCCGGTACCGAGCCGCACTGCCCGGCACCGCCGCCGGCTACCTCGCACTGCTGGAGGAGGCGCTCGGCGCCGGGTACCGGCCCGAGCCCGATGATCTCGCCGCGCTCCGGGCGCTGCGCGGCAACCCCGTCGCGGCGGCGCTGCTGAGCCGCTGCCAGGTGCTGGCCGAACGGGACGTGAGGACCCGCCTCGCGGGCGCCACGGGCGCCCGGCGCGCCCCGGTGGCCCCTGTGGTCCCGGCCTCCCGTACCCGCCTCCTGGCGCTGCCCGGTGGCCTTTCCGGGGGCTTTTCCGGCGACCGCTTCGGAAGTGCCCGCGGCGGTCCGGCGGAGCAGGACGCCAAGGAGCCGCAGCGCGAACCGCGGAAGGAGCCGGCCAGACCCCCGGCCAAGCCCGCGGAGAAACCCTCTCCCGCCGCCCCGAAGCCCTCCCGTCCCATTCCCACCCCGGGCGAGGTCTTCCCGCGCCGCAAGCCGACCCCGCCGCAGCAGCTGGCCGCGGGCTGAGGCGGAACAGGCCGCACCCCGCCCGAGTTGTCCGTCCGCGCGTGGCTACTCTGGACGCATGGACTATGTCTCCGCGCTCGTGCCCCCGGTCGTCATGGCCGTGTTCTTCATCGGTCTGATCCGAGTCATCGTGAAGACCCAGGGCGGCGCCAACAAGGCCAAGGAGGACGCGGCCGTCGACGCCGCCCTCGCGCGCGCGGAGGCGACCAAGCAGGCCGACTGACCGGCCGCACCCTCGTCGGCGTACGACTCCCCGAGCCACCGAGCTTTCGGAGTCGTACGCCCTTTTTGTTGCTGTTCGGCACTCAAAGGGCCCGTCTGTCACGCCGACAGCCGGATCTCCCACTATTGTGCTGAGCTGTGCCTCGCCCATTGGGAGAACTCGAAGACGCGGTGATGACGCGGGTGTGGAAGTGGAACCGCCCGGTCACCGTTCGAGAAGTCCTGGAAGACCTTCGGCAGGAACGGTCCATCGCGTACACAACCGTGATGACCGTTTTGGACAATCTCCATCAGAAGGGCTGGGTGCGCCGTGAGGCGGAAGGCCGGGCCTATCGATATGAGGCGGTCTCCACACGGGCCGCCTACGCCGCCGCACTGATGAACGACGCCTGGTCCCAGAGTGACAACCCCGCCGCCGCTCTCGTCGCCTTCTTCGGCATGATGAGCGAGGAACAGCGCCAGGCACTCCAGGACGCCGTACGGATCGTCGGGGGACCGACCGAGGAGAACCCCGACTCGGCATCGCGGGACGGCGGGCGATAGCGTCCGCTCATGTCCGCGAAGAGTCCCTCCGCCGAGAACCCCGAAGTCACCGCAAAAGCCATCACCGTCCGGCGGGCCCGCACCAGCGATGTCGCCGGCATCCGTCGGCTCCTTGACTCCTACGTCCATGACCGCATCCTGCTCGACAAAGCGACGGTGACGCTTTACGAGGACATCCAGGAGTTCTGGGTCGCCGAGCGCGACGACAACGCCGAGCTGGTCGGCTTCGGCGCCCTGCACGTCATGTGGGAAGACCTCGCGGAAGTGCGCACTCTCGCCGTGAAGCCCGGGCTGAAGGGTGCCGGGGTCGGGCATCAGTTGCTGGAGAAGTTGTTGCAGACGGCCCGCTGGCTCGGTGTTCGTCGCGTTTTCTGTCTCACCTTCGAAGTGGACTTCTTCGGCAAGCACGGCTTCGTCGAGATCGGTGAGACACCCGTTGACACCGATGTCTACGCCGAGCTACTGCGTTCCTATGACGAAGGCGTGGCGGAGTTCCTCGGTCTCGAACGGGTGAAACCGAACACCTTGGGCAACAGCCGGATGCTTCTGCATCTGTGATCGCCAAGGATTCCGGCGCTCGGTCCTGCCCAGGTTCCCTATGTCCGAAACGCGCATGTTTCCGGACGGAGCGGCCCCTGTCGGTCTCTCCCGGGGGTTTGTGTTTTCCAGGCAAAAGCGGTTTGCTTTCCGACGTACTGCAGTACTGCATATAACAGGGGACGGCGAAACGGCGGACGCCGCAGACCCCCGGCCCTCAAGTATTGGATGAAAGGAAATCCGGTGGCACAGAAGGTTCAGGTCCTTCTTGTCGATGACATCGACGGCGGCGAGGCGGACGAGACCGTCACGTTCGCGTTGGACGGCAAGACGTACGAGATCGATCTCACGACCGCCAATGCGGACAAGCTCCGTGGCCTTCTCGACCCTTACGTGAAGGGCGGTCGCCGCACCGGAGGCCGTGCTTCGGGCGGCCGCGGAAAGGCGCGGGCCGCTTCCGGTGGCAGCCAGGACACCGCTCAGATCCGTGCCTGGGCCAAGGAGAACGGTTACGAGGTCAATGACCGCGGCCGTGTTCCGGCGAGCATTCGTGAGGCTTACGAGAAGGCCAACGCCTGATCGAAAGGTCCACGAGGGCCAGGGCCTGCGAAGGCTTATGGCCGAGCGCGCCGCAGCCGCAGCCGGTGGCACTGCGTCGCCACCGTGTTCACGACGCGTACGAGATCGGGGGCACCCCCACGGCCCCCAAGCGCCGACACCGTCGGCAGCGAGGCCTCGACCTCGCACCCAGGCTCGGGGGGCCGCAGCCACACGGCGGCCCCCTGCAGGGCGCCCGGGCGGCCCGGGACGAGAGGCCGCCGGCCTCCGGCAGCCCGGCTCACCTCCCTCGGCGACGGTCGGGGCGTGCGTCCCCCCGGTTCCGGGAGCGACGCCAGGACAACGCCTTCGCCCTCTCCCGACTCCGGACGCGCAGAGCGCTCCGACGGCACCTCTCCGAGCCCGTCCACCCCGGGTTCCGGCGGACGCGGTGCCCGCATCACACCGCCCGTGCCGATCGCCCGCAGGTCGAGCGCCAGCGCGCCCCACTCCAACCAGTCCAGCAGGCCCGGCAGCTCCTCCGCGCTGCCCGCCGCCACCAGGAGCCGCATCCGGTCGCCCCGCAACGCCACCGGAGAGGCCCCGGTGAGGTGGCGCAGGGCCGCGCGACCTGCCTCGGCCGGGACGTCCAGGACGTCGAAGCGCAGACCCAGGCGCAGTCGTAGGGGAGATTCAGGGGTGCTCCCGGGCACCGTGGGCCATCCCAGTTCGTTCTCGTACCAGCGGCGGACCGGATCGTCGTCGTCGGCGGCCCGGTCGAGCGGCCGGCGCGGGGGCGGGACCGCGGTGAGATCCGCGGTGAGAGGGGGGTGGCTGGCGACCATGCCAAGTGCAACCGCCGGAAAGGCGCGAGAGTTACGCTGGGTGTACCGACGTGTGCGAAGAGTGGTGGAAGAGGGGGCGCGCGGAGGTGCGGGGTGGCACAAGGTTGTTCGCCCGTAGCGGAGGGACGGGGGGCGTACGGCATGGAGTGTCGGTTCGAGCGGGTAAGACATCCCTAGTGGGAGGGGGCGACACGCAGGAAAGGCCGTCTCACGTTCGCCATCGGCGTACTGGCGACTGGGGTAACTGCCTGGCCTGCGGGAACATCGTCTCGCACCATCGGGTTGGAGCAGATGTCGGCGTTCGGGGTCAGGAGGCCAAGGACGGTGTCGGCAGTTGGAATGAGCGGTCCCCGCTTGCGGGACTAAGCTGCGGAAGGACAGGGAGGGGAAGTTCCCCCCACTGCCTGACCGCTCTGAGGAGCGATTAACGATGTTCGAGAGGTTCACCGACCGCGCGCGGCGGGTTGTCGTCCTGGCTCAGGAAGAAGCCCGGATGCTCAACCACAACTACATCGGCACCGAGCACATCCTCCTGGGCCTGATCCACGAGGGTGAGGGTGTCGCCGCCAAGGCCCTTGAGAGCCTCGGGATTTCGCTCGAGGCGGTCCGCCAGCAGGTGGAGGAGATCATCGGGCAGGGGCAGCAGGCCCCGTCCGGGCACATCCCCTTCACCCCCCGTGCCAAGAAGGTCCTGGAGCTGTCGCTCCGCGAGGCCCTTCAGCTGGGCCACAACTACATCGGCACGGAGCACATCCTGCTCGGCCTGATCCGTGAGGGCGAGGGCGTCGCCGCCCAGGTCCTGGTCAAGCTGGGCGCAGATCTCAACCGGGTGCGGCAGCAGGTCATCCAGCTGCTCTCCGGTTACCAGGGCAAGGAGACCGCCACCGCCGGCGGGCCTGCCGAGGGCACCCCCTCGACGTCCCTGGTCCTCGACCAGTTCGGCCGGAACCTCACCCAGGCCGCTCGTGAGTCCAAGCTCGACCCGGTCATCGGGCGCGAGAAGGAGATCGAGCGGGTCATGCAGGTGCTGTCCCGCCGTACCAAGAACAACCCGGTGCTGATCGGTGAGCCCGGCGTCGGCAAGACCGCCGTCGTCGAGGGCCTCGCCCAGGCCATCGTCAAGGGCGAGGTGCCCGAGACCCTCAAGGACAAGCACCTCTACACCCTGGACCTCGGCGCGCTGGTCGCCGGCTCCCGCTACCGCGGTGACTTCGAGGAGCGCCTGAAGAAGGTCCTCAAGGAGATCCGCACCCGCGGCGACATCATCCTGTTCATCGACGAGCTGCACACGCTGGTCGGTGCGGGTGCCGCCGAGGGCGCCATCGACGCCGCTTCGATCCTGAAGCCGATGCTGGCCCGCGGTGAGCTGCAGACCATCGGTGCGACCACGCTGGACGAGTACCGCAAGCACCTGGAGAAGGACGCGGCCCTCGAGCGCCGCTTCCAGCCCATCCAGGTCGCGGAGCCGTCCCTGCCGCACACGATCGAGATCCTCAAGGGTCTGCGCGACCGGTACGAGGCCCACCACCGCGTCTCGATCACCGACGAGGCGCTGGTCCAGGCCGCCACCCTGGCCGACCGGTACATCTCGGACCGCTTCCTGCCGGACAAGGCGATCGACCTGATCGACGAGGCCGGTTCCCGGATGCGCATCCGCCGGATGACCGCGCCGCCGGACCTGCGCGAGTTCGACGAGAAGATCGCGGGCGTGCGCCGCGACAAGGAGTCCGCGATCGACTCGCAGGACTTCGAGAAGGCCGCCTCCCTCCGCGACAAGGAGAAGCAGCTCCTGGCCGCCAAGGCCAAGCGGGAGAAGGAATGGAAGGCCGGCGACATGGACGTCGTCGCCGAGGTCGACGGCGAGCTGATCGCCGAGGTCCTCGCGACCGCCACCGGCATCCCGGTCTTCAAGCTGACCGAGGAGGAGTCCTCGCGTCTGCTGCGCATGGAGGACGAGCTCCACAAGCGGGTCATCGGCCAGGTCGACGCCGTCAAGGCGCTGTCGAAGGCGATCCGTCGTACGCGTGCGGGCCTCAAGGACCCGAAGCGTCCCGGTGGTTCGTTCATCTTCGCCGGCCCGTCCGGTGTCGGTAAGACCGAGCTGTCCAAGGCGCTCGCCGAGTTCCTCTTCGGTGACGAGGACGCGCTGATCTCCCTCGACATGTCGGAGTTCAGCGAGAAGCACACGGTCTCGCGCCTCTTCGGTTCGCCCCCCGGATACGTGGGCTACGAAGAGGGCGGCCAGCTGACCGAGAAGGTCCGCCGCAAGCCGTTCTCCGTCGTCCTCTTCGACGAGGTGGAGAAGGCCCACCCGGACATCTTCAACTCGCTGCTGCAGATCCTGGAGGACGGTCGCCTGACCGACTCCCAGGGCCGGGTCGTGGACTTCAAGAACACGGTCATCATCATGACGACCAACCTCGGCACCCGGGACATCTCCAAGGGCTTCAACCTGGGCTTCGCGGCCTCGGGCGACAAGAAGACCAACTACGAGCGCATGAAGAACAAGGTCTCGGACGAGCTCAAGCAGCACTTCCGGCCCGAGTTCCTCAACCGCGTCGACGACGTGGTCGTCTTCCCGCAGCTGACCCAGGCCGACATCCTCCAGATCGTCGACCTGATGATCGGCAAGGTGGACGAGCGCCTCAGGGACCGGGACATGGGCATCGAGCTCTCCCAGTCCGCCAAGGAGCTGCTGTCCACGAAGGGTTACGACCAGGTGCTGGGTGCGCGACCGCTGCGTCGCACGATCCAGCGCGAGATCGAGGACACGCTGTCGGAGAAGATCCTCTTCGGTGAGCTGCGTCCCGGTCACATCGTGGTCGTCGACACGGAGGGCGAGGGCGAGACCCAGACCTTCACCTTCCGCGGCGAGGAGAAGGCGGCACTGCCCGACGTCCCGCCGATCGAGCAGGCGGCCGGCGGTGCCGGGCCGAACCTGAGCAAGGAGGCGTAAGCCTCAGGCCCGTAGGGCCGACGAGAGGGGCCGGTGCTCACAGAGCACCGGCCCCTCTCGCGTTCTGCCACGACCGGGCGGGTTCCACTGGCCGCCCCGGCCGAAGGCCGCGACGCTGCCCCGGTCTCGGTGCGGACCTTCAGGGGATCGCCGGTGCGGGGGTCGTGAAACTCCATCTGGATGTCGCCCGGTTCGAGGACGACGTCCTGTCCCGCATCCCGCCGCGCGCCGGGCCGCGGTCAGCGGTTCGATGCGTGACCCGTGAGGGGGCCGGTACCCGAAGGTGCCGGCCCCACGACGTGCGTGTACGCGGTCCGGTGGGAGTGGGTCAGGACAACTGGCCGCCGTAGTCAGGGAGTTTGAAGGTCTTCTCGGCGTGGCCGCCCGACAGGTCGGTGGCGCTGTTGCCGATGTTCGCGATGATCGTGTAGCCCTTGTTCTCGATGTCGACGCGCTGGGCGGTCTTGTAGGTGGCGACGTCCTTGAAGAGGTCGATGAAGTTGCGGACGTAGAGGCCGCTGACCTGGTAGCCGACCTGCTTGAGGTTGTAGTCGGTCGCCGAGGCGATGATGCCGGGGCGCGCGGTCACGAAGAACAGGGATACGCCGTGCTCCTGGGCGTACTTCGCGACGTCCAGGACGGGCTTGTTGGCCGGCGAGGGGTAGCTGAAGCCGAAGTCCGTCTCCAGCGTGGTGTTGTCGATGTCGAAGACGATCGCCTGCTTCTCGCCGGGCTTGGGGGCGGCGATGCGTGCCTTCAGGTAGGGGAGGGCCTGGCCCATCACGGCCTGGCAGTCGGTCTGCCAGGTGGCGTAGTCGACGTCCGCTGCGGCGGCCGTGGCGGTCGTGGAGGCGCTTGCGGTGGTCGTCGTCGCGGCCTCGGCGGGGACGGCCAGGGCGACAAGTGCGGCTGCGAAGACGGTGCTTACGGCTGTGCGGCGCGCCCAGGGGCGTCTGTCTGTCATGGGGGGTCCTCTCACGTCCGGAAACGCTGCAGTTGTCTCGTGCATGTTTGTTGGTGAGGGTGGCGCGAGGGGAACCGTAGGGTTACTGGTTGGTAGGAGGCCAGAGACGTGCATCACATGTCACGGCTTTTACATCCGGGCCGCCGGTGACTTGCCGCACAGGTGATTTGTCCATTACTAGGCGGAATAGTGGAAGACTTCGAGGAGGGTAAAGGGTGAAATAGGGGTGGGAAAGGGGCGAGAAAGGGACTGCCCGGATGGTCTCTTGAGCCCGATTACTACATTCCGTCGTAGATGCGCCATTTGGGGGTATTCGGCCTCCGGGGTTACCAAGGGATGCCCCATCCGGTCGCCGTCGTGCGCCGGGTGGTTTCCTGTCCCCGGCTTCATGAGGTTCCGAATGTTCCAGCGCGTCTCCCACCGCTCTTCCCGTACGTCCCTGCTCCGCACCCGTGTGGCCGTCGTGGCCGCGTCCGTCGGGGCGTCGGCTGTACTGGGGGCCGGAGTCGCCTCGGCCGCGTCCACCTCGGCCTCCTGGGTCGACCCGGTGAAGAAGTACACGCTCAGCGCGAGCTTCGCGCAGGCCGGGGGCATGTGGCAGTCCACCCACAGCGGGCAGGACTTCGCGGTGCCGAGCGGCACGACCGTCTTCGCCGCGCACGGCGGGACCGTCGTCAAGGCGGGTCCGGGCGGTGCCGGTGACGGTCCTGCCTACGGCAACGCCATCGTGATCAAGAACGGCAAGCGGACGTACTCGCAGTACGCCCACCTCTCCCGCATCAAGGTCAAGGTCGGCCAGGTCGTCAAGACCGGTCAGCGCATAGCCCTGTCCGGCAACACCGGCAACTCCAGCGGCCCGCACCTGCACTTCGAGATCCGCACCACCGCGAACTACGGCTCGGCCATCGACCCGGTCGCCTTCCTGCGCGCCAAGGGCGTCAAGGTCTGAGCCGGAGGTGCCCGAGGGTCGGGGTGGCGCGCGTGGCGCGTCCCGTCGAGTCTGGTGAGCGGGGGCGACGTGTACGGCTGGGCGGCGCCTCCGTCCGGGCGGGGCGGGCCGTGGTTCGGGCCGCGGGGAGCGGCTGTGCGGCCGACGGGCGCTGTCTCCGGGTGAGTCGGGCGTGCGAGCCGTTCCGGCTGCCTCGGCGGTGGGGCGGGGCGTGAGTGGTTCGTGTCGTCTCAGGGTCGAACCGCGGGCGTCGGCACTCGCGTTGTTCGCGGGCTGGAGCGGGTGCTGAGTCGTTCGTGTTGGGTTCCGGGCTGGGATCGCGGGCGTGGGCTCCCTATGTTGCCTTCGGAGCGAACGGCGGGCGCCAGCACTCGTGTTGGCCTTGGGGTGGGTCGGGGCGTGAGTGGTCCGTGTCGTCTCAGGGTCGAACCGTGGGCGCCGGCTCCCGGCGTTGTTCGTGGGCTGGGACGGGGGGAGTCGTTCGTGTTGGCTTCAGGCCGGTTCGCGGGCGGGAGCTCCTTGTGCTGCCTGGTGGCGAACGGCGGGCGCCGGCCGTCGTGTTGGCCTTGGGGTGGGTCGGGGCGTGAGCGGCTCGTGTCGCCTCACGGCCGAGCCGCGGCAGTGCCGGTCTCGCGGGTGGGCTGCCCCTGGCCCGACCGCAGGCGCCGGCTCCTCGCGCAGCCCCGCCCGGGCCGAAGGAGGCCCGCACTCGGCGTCGCCGGGCCGGCGACGCCCGCACCCGGAGACATCCGCTCCCGAAGACATCCGCTCCCGGAGGCTCCGAACCCGGCGCCGCCCGTATCGCAGACGCCCGACCCCGGCGCCCGCCGCGCCGCAGACGTCGGCCCCCGCTCCACCCGGACCCGGCCCTAACCGTTCCTGCCACCCCGGTGGGCCCGGGTGACCAGATCTGTCGCTACCTCCAGGACCGCCTTGCGCTTGGACTCCGGGTCCCCGGCGATGTCCTGGAGGAAGAACATCCCGGCGTGCAGGGTGAAGATCGCGCTGACGCAGCGGACCTGGTCGGTCAGGTCGGCCTCGGGGTCGACGATGATCTCGCGCAGCCCCTGCATGCGCTCCTTGAAGGTCTCGCCGACGCGCAGTTCACGGACCGTCGCCTGGTTCTCCTGCATGAAGCGGAACAGCGGCGTCGCGCCGGCCAGCGTCTCGCTGTAGCGCCGTACGATCTCCTGCTTCGTCTCCAGGGTGTGCGGCTGCTTCCGGCCCCACTCGATCAGGTCGAGGATCGGCTGCGTCAGGTCGTCGAAGATGCTGACGAGGATCTCTTCCTTGGTCTTGAAGTGGTAGTACAGCGCCGCCTTGGTGACGTCCAGGTGCTCGGCGATCTCCCGCAGGGACGTCTTCTCGTACCCCTGCTCCGCGAAGAGTTCGAGCGCGACGTCCTGGATGCGCTGGCGCGTGTTGCCGCGGCGCTGCTGCTTCGTGACGTCCATGGTGCCGCCCATCCTCGTGCTCCTCGGCTTTCCATAAAACTTACTTGACGCCCGGCTAGTTACGCGTCTACCTTCCCCAGTGTAGACAACTAGCCGGGCGGCAAGTAAGTACCCCGGCGGGGGCAGTACCGCAGGACCTCAGGGGAGTGGGAAGAACGATGGCGGACACGCAGACGGTCGAGACGGAACCGGACAAGAAACAGCGGAGCGTACGGGTCGTCCTGCTCGCGCTGATGATCACCATGATGCTCGCGATGCTCGACAACATGATCGTGGGCACCGCGATGCCGACGATCGTCGGCGAGCTCGGCGGACTCGAGCACCTTTCGTGGGTCGTGACGGCCTACACGCTGGCCACCGCGGCAGCCACCCCGCTCTGGGGCAAGCTCGGTGACATGTACGGCCGCAAGGGCGTCTTCATGAGCTCGATCGTGCTCTTCCTGGTCGGCTCCGCGCTCAGCGGTATGGCCCAGGACATGGGGCAGCTCATCGGCTTCCGGGCCGTCCAGGGCCTCGGCGCCGGCGGTCTGATGGTCGGCGTCATGGCGATCATCGGTGACCTGATCCCGCCGCGGGAGCGCGGCAAGTACCAGGGCATGATGGCCGGCGTCATGGCGCTGGCGATGATCGGCGGCCCGCTGGTCGGCGGCACCATCACCGACAACTGGGGCTGGCGCTGGTCCTTCTACATCAACCTGCCGCTCGGTGTCGTGTCGCTCGGCCTGATCAGCGCGGTGCTGCACCTGCCGAAGAAGCGCGCACAGGCCCGTATCGACTACCTGGGCGCCGCCCTGCTGACCGTCGGCATCACCTCCATCGTGCTGGTGACCACCTGGGGCGGCACGGAGTACGCCTGGACCTCCGCGCGGATCATGGAGCTGATCGGCATCGGTGTCGCCGCGCTCGTCGGGTTCGTGTTCTGGCAGACCAAGGCCGCCGAGCCGGTCGTACCGCTGCACATCTTCCGCAGCCGCAACTTCACGCTGATGTCGATCATCGGCTTCATCACCGGCTTCGTGATGTTCGGCGCCACCCTCTTCCTGCCGCTGTACCAGCAGTCCGTGCAGGGCGCCTCCGCGACCAACTCCGGGCTCCTGCTGCTGCCGATGCTGGGCGCGATGCTGGTGACCTCGATGGTCGCGGGCCGGATCACCACCAACAGCGGGCGGTACTACGTCTTCCCGGTCGTCGGCAGCGTCCTGATGGTGATCGGCCTGTACCTGCTGTCGACGATGGACACGGGGACCTCGCGGCTCACCTCCGGTGTCTTCATGGCCGTCGTCGGGTTCGGCATGGGCTGCCTGATGCAGATCACCATGCTGGTCGCGCAGAACAGCGTGGAGATGAAGGACATGGGCGTCGCGTCCTCGTCCACCACCCTCTTCCGCACGCTCGGCTCCTCCTTCGGTGTGGCCATCATGGGCGCGCTGTTCAACCACCGGGTCCAGGACGTCATGGCCGAGCGCGGCGGCGCGCTGGGGGCCAAGGTGACCGAGCAGTCCGCGTCGCTGGACTGGAAGAGCCTGCAGAAGCTGCCGGTCTCGGTGCGCGAGGCGTACCAGTACGCGGTTTCCGCGGGCACGCACTCGGCGTTCCTGCTCGGCTCGATCGTCGCCGTGGTCGCGCTGGTGGCGGCGGTGTTCGTCAAGGAGGTGCCGCTGAAGGGAGCGGGCCCCCAGAAGTCGGCGGACGACGCGGCGCCGGCCCCGCTGGTCGAGGTCTGAGCCGCCTCTGCTGAACCGAAAGAACCGAAGGCCCCCGGACGGTGTCCGCCCCGGGGGCCTTCTCCGTGTCCGCCCGCGGGGTCGATGTCAGTGCCGCGTGCCACCATCGGGCTCATGGACAAAGTGCGGCAGATCCGGCTCGCCAAGGACGCCATGGACCGGGACTGGGCCGACCCGGAGCTGGACCTCGGCGCCGTCGCCGCGCATGCCGGGTACTCGCGGTATCACTTCCTGCGCGCCTTCAAGGAGGCGTACGGCGAGACACCTGGGCAGTACCTCACGCACCGCCGGATCGAGCGGGCCGAGGAGATGCTGCGCGGGGCCGATCTGAGCGTCACCGAGATCTGCCACCTGGTCGGCTTCAGCAGCCTCGGCACCTTCTCCGCCCGCTTCAAGGCGCGGACCGGACTCACCCCGAGCGAGTACCGCACCCGGCACGTGGGCCGCGGCGCCGCCCTGATCCCCGGGTGCTACGCCATGCTCTGGGCCGGCGGATTCCCCACCGCGAGAAGCCGGAAGAGAACCGCAACTTCGAAGAAGCGACCCGGCCCCGCCGCTGCCTACGGTGACGGGGAGGAACCCCCGGACGACAGGAGAGCGGAGCCATGATCAAGGGACTGGGCATCGCCACCGTATGGACCTTCGACCAGCGACGCACCAAGGCCTTCTTCACGGAGAAGCTGGACTTCGAGGTGCGCAGCGAGGTCTCGATGGGCGAGATGACATGGGTCACCGTCGGCGCCAAGGAGCAGGCGGGCGTCGAGCTGGCCCTGATGAGCCTGGACGGCCCGGGCCTGGACCCCGAGTCCGCCGAGGCGCTGAAGAAACTCGTCGGCAAGGGCGTGATGGGCGCGGGCGCGTTCCGGACCGACGACTGCCGCGGTGACTACGAGACGTTCCGGGCGCGCGGGGTGGAGTTCATCCAGGAGCCGCAGGAGCGGCCGTACGGCATCGAGGCGATCTTCCGCGACGACAACGGCAACTGGTACTCGCTGACCCAGCGCAGCGAGGAGCTGGACTTCTCCAAGGACTGGGCGTGACAAAGGACGTGGCCGAGGCGGACCACACCGCCGTACGGGTCGCCCTCTGGCGGGCCCTGCACGTCCGCGCGGATGCGCCGCCGCATGTGCTGGAGGACGAGATCGGGCTGCGGCTCGCGGACCCGGGCGACGGATGGCGCGACCGCCCCGACATGCACGTGGACGCCACACGCCGCACCCGGGCGTCGATCGTGGCCCGGGCGCGGTTCGTCGAGGACCTGGTGCTGGAGCGGGGTGTGCACCAGTACGTCGTCCTCGGCGCCGGTCTCGACACCTTCGCCCAGCGCAGACCGGAGGTCGCCGCGGCGAGCGGGCTGCGGGTCTTCGAGGTCGACCGCCCGGGACCGCAGGCGTGGAAGCGGCGGCGGCTCGAAGCCCTCGGGTTCGGGGTCCCGGAGTGGCTGCGGCTCGTGCCGGTCGACTTCGAGGGGGACTGGTGGGGGCGGCTGGCCGAGGCGGGCTTCGATGCCGGGCGCCCCGCGGTGGTGGCCTCCACGGGCGTCACCATGTACCTCACCCGGGAGGCGAACGCGGCCACGTTCCGCCTGGTCGCCGGGCTCGCCCCGGGGTCCACGTTCGTGACGACGTTCCTACGGCCGCCGGAGGACGTGGAACCGGAACAGCGCCCGCAGCTGGAGGTGGCCGTAGCGGGAGCACGGGCGGCGGGCACACCGTTCCTGAGCTTCTTCCGGCCCGCCGAGATCCTGACCCTGGCCCGCGAGTCCGGCTTCCGCGAGGCCCGGCATGTGCCGGTGGAGGAACTGGACCGGCGGTACTTCGGGGAGCGGACGGACGGCGTACGACCGTCCCGGGGCGAGGAGCTGATGGTGGCGACCACCTGACGGAGGCGCACCTGATCCGTCCGCGGGTCACGGCAGCATCGGATAGCTTCCCGTGGCCGTGGGCGCGTGTTCCGGCAGCCACAGCACCGCCACCGCCCCCTCCGCGGGAACCCCCTCCGGCGTCCCGGCGGGGCGGACGTTGCGGAAGGTCAGCCGGGCCCCCAGCACCCGCGCCTGACCCGCCGCGATCGTCAGCCCGAGCCCGTGCCCGTGGCCCGCGCGGTCCGCGCTGCCCGTACGGAAGCGGCTCGGGCCGTCGGCGAGGAGGTCCTCGGGGAAGCCGGGGCCGTGGTCGCGGACGCGGATGACGCGGCCCTCGACGGTGACCTGGACGGGCGGCTCGCCGTGCCGGGCGGCGTTGGCGAGGAGGTTGAACAGGACGCGCTCCAGTCGGCGCGGATCGGTCGTGACCTCCGACTCGTGCACCACGCGGACCTCTATTTCCGGGTCCTTGGCCGCCACCCGCCGGGTGACGAACTCGCCGAGCAGGATGTCCTGGAGCTCGGCCCGCTCGTTGGCGCCGTCGAGGCGGGCCACCTCCAGGACGTCCTCGACGAGGGTGCGCATGGCCTTCGCCCGGTCCAGGACCAGTTCCGTGGGCCGGCCAGGAGGCAGCAGTTCCGCCGCCGTCAGCAGACCCGTCACCGGTGTCCGCAGCTCGTGCGCGATGTCCGCGGTGACCCGGCGCTCGGCCTCCAGCCGCTGCTGGAGCGCGTCCGCCATGGCGTCCACGGCACTCGCCAGGTCGTCGGTCTCGTCCCGGACGACCCCGCCGATCGCGTCCCGCACCCGGACGTTCGTCTCGCCCTTGGCCATCTGGTTCGCCGCGGTCGCCGCCTTCCGCAGCCGCCGCGACAACTGCCCCCCGATGAGCACGCCGAGCGCGCTGCCGCCGAGGACCACCGCGATGGAGCCGATCACCAGCGCCTGGTCGAGGTCGTTGAGGATGTCGGTGCTGCGGTCGGTGAACCCGGTGTGCAGGGACAGCACATGGCCGCCCTTGACCGGGACGGCCGCCCAGATGTCCGGACCCCGGTCGGGGCGGTCGGAGACGTACGTCGCCCGGCGTCCCTCCTCGACCTTCTCGCGCAGCGCGGGCGGCAGATGACGGTCGTCGACCGCGATGCTGGGGAAGTTCGGCTTGCCCGTCAGCTCGTAACTGCGCTGGGCGATCTGGATCCGCTCGTCCGCCAGGTCGCGCGCGTTGTCCAGCATCGAGACGCGCGCCGCGTTGTGCACGACCAGGCTGAGCGCGACCGCCACGAGCGCGCCGACCAGCGCGATGGCCGCGCTCAGCTTCCACCTCAGGCCCGTCCGCACGGCCACGCGCTCCGCCACCGGGCCCCGAAGGATCCCCCGCATACCCCAGGTCCCCCTGCTCAGGCCTTCAACTTGTAGCCGAAGCCGCGGACCGTCTCGATCCGGTCCTGGCCGATCTTCGTCCGCAGCCGTTGCACATGGACGTCGACGACCCGGGTATCACCGCCCCAGCCGTAGTCCCACACCCGCTCCAGCAGCTTGTCGCGGGACAGGACCGTGCCCGGCGCGGAGGAGAACTCCAGCAGCAGCCGCATCTCGGTCGGGGTGAGCGCCACCGTCTGCCCGGCCCTGCGCACCTCCATGCCCTCGGTGTCGATCTCCAGTTCACCGAAGGTCAGCACGCCCCCGGCGGCCGTGTCCGCGTCCACCTCGCCCCGGTCGGCCCCGCCCGCGTGCCCGAAGCGGCGCAGCACCGCCCGGATCCGGGCGACCAGGACGGCCCCGTCGAAGGGCTTGGTCACGTAGTCGTCGGCGCCGGCCTCCAGCCCGAGCACCACGTCGATCGAGTCGGCGCGCGCCGACAGCATGATCACCGGCACGGTGGACTCGTCGCGGATACGGCGGCACAGGCTGACCCCGTCCAGGCCCGGGACCATGACGTCCAGCAGGGCGATGTCGGGACGGTCCGCCCGGAACGCCTCCAGCCCCGACAGGCCGTCGGGCATGGCGGTGACCGCGAAGCCGTCCCGCTCCAGGGCGAGTTGGGTGGCCTCGCGGATGACGTCGTCGTCCTCGACGAACAGCACGTGGGTCTGGTCTGCCATCCGGGTGCTCTCACTCTTCGGGGTCGTTGCGGTCACTGGGGGATCGTTCCGGGCGGCCCGATCGGTTCACGCCGTACGCCGGCGGACCATGCCGTACGTCAGCTGTCGGGCACCGACGTCGGATCCGTGCCGACGACGTCGCTGTAGTCGCTGTGCGTCCGGTACACCGCGGCGAACCTGCCCGAGGCCCAGCGGTACGTGATCACGTTCTCGCCGGAAGGATCCGACACCGGGTCGCCCTTCTCGTACACCTGCTTGGTCACCACCAGATCGCCGCGGTCGATCTCGGCGTAGACCGGAGGTTCCTCGGTCTGGAAGACATTCTGGTACGAACCGTCTTCCTCGCGATACACGTACGAGCCGACACCCACCAGATCCGCACAGGTCACGACGTTGACGACGACGTCGTCGGCCGAGCCGCCGGTGAGGTCGCCGTAGAACAGGTCGACCGGGTACTGGTCGGTGCCACAGGGCTCCAGATCGCGCTTGACCGCCTCGGAGACCTTCGGGTCGGACCTGAGGAGAGCGACCGCGCCCTTCCGGTCCAGACGCGGGGAAGTCAGAGCGGACGGCCGGACCGAGGGGGAGCCGCCGTCCTCCGCGACCGCGTGCGCCGGACCCTCGTCACGGGTGCCGGTGCCGCCGGTGGCGCAGGCGGAGACGAAAAGGGCGAGGGCGGCCAGCACGACCACCGCCGTGCTTGCCGCCTGGAAGATCCCCCGGACCGGAGCGAGGTCCGGCCGGGTGGGCCCGGGCTCGGTCAGGCCGCCTCGCAACGCTCCCGCTCCTCACGCTCCAGCGCGCGTGCGTCCAGGTCGCGGGCCTCCAGCTCCTCACGGAGCCGGGCGAGCGCCCGGTGCAGCGTGCTCTTGACCGTACCGGCCGACATGCCGAGGGCGGCGGCCGTCTCCTCCGTGGACATCTGCTCCCAGTGTCGCAGCACCACGACGCTGCGCTGTTTGGGGGCCAGCACCTTCATGACGTCCATCAGCAGGGCGCGGTCCGCGTGCTGCTCGGTGGAGTCGTCGACCGAGGCGTCCGGGAGCTGCTCGGTCGGGACCTCCTCCAGCTTCCGCGCCCGCCACCACTCCGTACGGGTGTTGATCATCACCCGGCGCAGGTAGGCGTCCGCGAGCCGCTTGTCCTCGATGGTCTCCCAGCGGCCGTACGTCCGCACGAGCGCCGTCTGGAGCAGGTCCTGCGCGTCGACCGGGTCCGGGACCAGGCGGCGTGCGCTGCGCAGCAGCGCGTCCTGCCGGGTGCGAACGTACTCCTCGAACTCGAGCACCTCTCCCTGCGCCATGTCGACCGCCTCCTGATCCCCGTTCCGGCAGTCCCTGCCGGTTCTCATCGCGTGTGCTGCCGCCTGGTGTGCGGCATGGCAACGAAGCTACGGAGCTGTTGTCACGGGGCTGTGCGAAGCAGCACGCGGCTGGCAATCGGCTGTCCGTCGGTTGTGTAACGGAAGCTGAAAAGGGGTAAACCGGCGCGGTCATTCGCGCCGGTTCAGGGAGATTCGCCGGTTTGCTTCGCGACGCCTATGTCAACGGCAGCCGATACAAACCACCCGGGAGGGGCTCGACGAGCCCGTCCGCGACCAGACCGTCCAGCGCCCGAGCCCGCTGCACCGGCTCGTGCCACACCCGGTCCAACACCGCCTGCGGCACCGGCGCGTGGGCCTCCCGCAGCACGGCGAGCAGCTTGCCGCGGACCTGGCGGTCGGTACCGGCGTACGTCTGCCCGCGCCGCGGCGGCCCGTCGTGCTCGGGCTTGCCCGCGAGCCGCCAGGCGCACTGGGCGGCGATGGGGCAGCGCCCACAGGCCTCGTTCTTGGCCGTGCACACCAGCGCGCCCAGCTCCATGGAGGCGGCGGCCCAGCGCGCGGCGGTGCGCTCGTCCTGCGGCAGCAGCGCGCGGGCGAGTTTGCGCTCGGCGGCCGTGGTGGCGTTCGGCGGGTACTGGACACCGGTCACCGCCCGCGCGAACACCCGCCGCACATTGGTGTCCAGCACCGCGTGCCGCTGCCCGTACGCGAAGGAGGCGACGGCGGCGGCCGTGTACTCGCCGATGCCGGGCAGCGCGAGCAACTGTGCGTGGTCCGTCGGTACGTCACCGCCGTGCCGTTCCGTTATGGCGACCGCGGCGCCGTGCAGCCGCAGGGCCCGGCGCGGATATCCGAGCCGGCCCCAGGCGCGCACGGCCTCACCGGGCGCCTCCGCGGCCAGATCGGCGGGCCGCGGCCACCGCGCGAGCCACTGCTCGTAGACCGGCAGCACCCGGCTCACGGGCGTCTGCTGGAGCATGAACTCGCTGACCATCACCCCCCACGGGCCTGCCTCGGGCCGCCGCCACGGCAGATCCCGGGCGTGCTCGTCGAACCAGTCGATGACGGGGGAGTGCAGGCCGGCTCCGCGGGGAGCGTCGGTGACGCCGTCGGCGGGGCTGCTGTGCGGGGGCTGGGGCTGGGGCTGGGGCTTCGTGGGCGCAGTCATGGCCTTCCGATCCTGCCATGGCCGGGGGCCCGTGCGCGGGTACCGCCATGCCGGGGGCCACGGGACCTGACGGTCGACAGCGGTGCGGACCACCGCACTGAGCCCGGCCGTCGCCGCCGCCCCGCGGGGGCAACTCGTGGTGCGGGCGGGAAAGTCGGGAGGCAGCCGTGGCCAGAGGTGCAAGGCGCGCGATCGCGAACAGGTGGGTGGTGTCGGCGAACGGTGCGCCGAAGAGCGGGAGTCCGGCCTCCGTCCATGTCCCGCCGCTGTGTCGTACCCACGTGAGGGTGTCATCCGCGACGTCGGTGATGTCCCGGTAGAGCCCGGCGCCCCTGAAGTCCATGGTCACGGACCGTAGGCGGTGGGCCGATACGGTCACACCCCGCGATCGTCACGTGTCAGTTTCCGGAATGATGATCCTGAAAAGTTGTGGCGTCCGGCGGCGGGTGAGGGCGGCGAACTCGCCGATCTCTCGTACAGTTTGCGCCGTGGGATCTCTGCGCAATCCGGTCGGGCCGCTTCCCTCCTCCATCTACTGGCGACGGAGGGCCGTCATGCTGTCCGTCCTCGCCGTGCTGGCGCTGCTGATCGCATGGATCGTCAGCTCCGGCGGCGGAGGCGGCAAGAACGGCGCGGACGGGCCCAACGACAAGAATCCCTCCCCCTCGACGATCACCCCCGGACCCTCCGGTTCCGGACCGGCGATCAGTCAAGCCCCGGGCGGCCGCGACGAGTCGACGACCGGTGGGGACACCGGCGGCGGTTCGGGATCGGGCTCCGGTTCCGGCGCGGCTGCCGGCGCGGGGGCCGGCTCGGGAGCCGGCGGTGAGACCGTTACGGGTGGCTCCGCCGGGGCGGGCGGGTCCGGTGCCGGCGGCAGCGCCGGGAGCGGCGGTACGGGCATCGGCGTCGGGCAGGGCGACACCCTTCCGGCCGGCTCCTCGATGCCCAACTGCACCGCGGGTGCGGTGAAGTTGCGCGTGCGGAGTCTGCACAACGCCTACGCCCCCGGCCAGACGCCGACCTTGCTGCTGACCGCGACGAATTCCTCCGGCAGTGACTGCAAGGTCGATCTCGGGCCCAGGAACGCGGTGTTGACGATCACTCAGGCCGGCTCGGACGACACCTACTGGTCGTCCGCCGACTGCCCCAAGTCCGCGGGGAACCTGGTCTACCGGGCTCCGGCCCAGAGCAGCATCACGTACACCGTGACGTGGGACCGCAAGCCGAGTGCTCCGCAGTGCGCGACGCCGCCCGCGGGGTCTGCGGGGGCGGGGACGTACCTGGTGGAGGTCAAGGCGCCCGGGTACGCCACGGCCCAGGCTTCGTTCGTGCTGGAGAACGACTGAACGACTGAGAGGGTGCCGCGGACGCTTGTCTGTGCCCGCGGCTCCGTGGGGCTGGTCACGCAGTTCCCCGCGCCCCCCTGAAGTCGAAAGCGCTTAGACGTACCGCTCCAGAATCGAGCTCTCCGCGAGCCTGGACAGGCCTTCCCTGACGCTCCTTGCCCTGGCCTCGCCCACTCCGTCCACCGTCTGGAGGTCGTCGACGCTGGCTGCCAGAAGCTTCTGGAGGCTGCCGAAGTGTTCCACCAGGCGGTCGATGATCGCGCCGGGCAGGCGGGGGACCTTGGCCAGGAGGCGGAAGCCCCGGGGGGACACGCCCGAGTCGATCGCCTCGGGCGAGCCGGTGTAGCCCAGGGCGCGGGCCACGGTGGGGAGTTCGAGGAGCTCGGCGTGGGTCAGGGCGTCCAGTTCGTACAGCGCCTCGTCGACCGTGCGGGAGCGCTTCGCGGTGGGTTCGGGGACGTAGTCCCGGACCACCAGTTCGCGCTCCGGCTCCACGCCGGCGATCAACTCGTCCAACTGGAGGGCCAGGAGGCGGCCGTCCGTGCCCAGTTCGACCACGTACTCGGCGATCTCGGTGGCGATACGGCGGACCATCTCCAGGCGCTGGGCCACGGCCGACACGTCCCGGACCGTCACCAGGTCCTCGATCTCCAGTGCGGAGAGCGTGCCCGCGACCTCGTCCAGGCGCAGCTTGTAGCGCTCCAGGGTCGCGAGGGCCTGGTTCGCACGGGACAGGATCGCCGCCGAGTCCTCCAGGACGCGGCGCTGGCCGTCGACGTACACGGCGATGAGGCGCATCGACTGGGAGACCGAGACGACCGGGAAGCCGACCTGCTTGCTCACCCGGTCCGCGGTGCGGTGCCGGGTGCCCGTCTCCTCCGTCGGGATCGTCGCGTCGGGCACGAACTGCACGCCCGCCCGCAGGATCTTCGACAGGTCGGACGAGAGCACGATGCCGCCGTCCAGCTTGCACAGCTCACGCAGACGCGTGGCCGCGAACTCGACGTCCAGGACGAAACCGCCCGTGCACATCGTCTCCACCGTCTTGTCGAAGCCCAGCACGATGAGTCCGCCGGTGTTGCCGCGCAGCACCCGCTCGAGGCCGTCGCGCAGCGGGGTGCCGGGGGCCACGGCGCTCAGGGAGGCGCGCATCAGGCCATCGGAACCGCTGCTCCCACCGGACTTTCCGGGAGCTGCTGCCCGGTCGTTGGCTGCCACTGCTCTCCTCCGGTCGCGGGTCTTGGACGCTCCCGTGTCGCACATTCGGTTCGTACGGACGGGCGAGACCAGGGCAAAGTCTACCGGCGGTCCTCCGCGTCCTGTGGGGCCTCTCGCCGACGCGAGCGTGGAAGGACCCTCAGGGCGTCCCCTATGTCCGCCACTTCCCGGACCTTCATACCGGCCGGGATCTTGCCGGGATCGCTCGGTACGAGTGCGTGCGTGAAGCCCAGACGGTGTGCCTCGGAGAGCCTGCGCTGGACGCCCGTGACCCGTCTGACCTCGCCCGCGAGGCCCACTTCGCCGATCGCGACGAGGTTCTTGGGCAGCGGGGTGTCGCTCGCCGCCGACGCCAGGGCGAGGGCGATGGCCAGGTCCGCGGCGGGTTCCGAAAGCTTTACCCCGCCGACCGTCGCGGAGTAGATGTCCCGCTTGCCGAGCGCGCTGATCCGGCCGCGCTGCTCCAGGACGGCGAGCATCATCGAGACGCGGGAGGTCTCCAGCCCCGAGGTGGTGCGCCGGGGCGAGGGGATCTGCGAGTCGACGGTGAGCGCCTGGACCTCGGCCACCAGGGGACGGCGGCCCTCCAGGGTGACGGTGAGACAGGTGCCGGGGACCGGTTCGTCACGACGTGTCAGGAAAAGTCCGCTTGGGTCCGTCAGGCCCGTGATGCCCTCGTCGTGCAGTTCGAAGCAGCCGACCTCGTCGGTGGCGCCGTAGCGGTTCTTGACGCCCCGTACGAGCCTGAGGCGCGCGTGCCGGTCGCCCTCGAAGCTCAGGACCACGTCCACGAGGTGCTCCAGCAGGCGCGGACCGGCGATCGCGCCGTCCTTGGTGACATGGCCCACCAGGAGCGTGGACATCCCGCGCTCCTTGGAGACCCGGATCAGCGCCCCGGCCACCTCGCGCACCTGGGCCATGCCGCCGGGGGCGCCGTCGATCTCCGGGGAGGCGACCGTCTGCACCGAGTCGAGGATCAGCAGGGACGGCTTCACCGCGTCCAGATGTCCGAGGACCGAGGACAGGTCGGTCTCGGCGGCGAGATACAGGTGGTCGTCGATCGCGCCGATGCGGTCGGCGCGCAGCCGGACCTGGCTCGCGGACTCCTCGCCGGTCACATAGAGCGTGCGGTGCTCGTCGCTCGCCGACTTGGCCGCCACGTCCAGCAGCAGCGTGGACTTGCCGACGCCGGGCTCGCCCGCGAGGAGCACCACCGCGCCGGGCACGAGACCGCCGCCGAGCACCCGGTCCAGCTCGGGCACGCCGGTCGAGCGGGCGGTGGCCTGGCGGCTGTCGACCTGGCCGATGGGCACGGCGGAGGTGGTGACGCGGCCGGGTGCCGTCGTACGCACCGCGGGCGCGCCGTACTCCTCGATCGTCCCCCAGGCCTGGCACTCGGGGCAGCGACCGAGCCACTTGGCCGTCTGCCAGCCGCACTCCGTGCAGCGGTAGGACGGACGCTCCTTGGCGGACTTCGTACGGGCAGCCATGCACGAACCGTAACCGCCGCCACTGACAACGCGGCCGCCGCCCGCCGGACGGCAGGCGCTCCGGCATCCGGAACACTCCCGCGCTCCGGCACGTGAATCGGCCACGTCCGACGGGAACGAGCCATCGGATCAAGGGTTCCCGTCCCCTATTGAGGGATCGTTTCACCCGTACGGAGTAAAAGTGCTCAAGCCGCAGGAAGGGGTCATGTTTCGCCCCCTACGGTCCACGGATGATGAGCAGCAGTCCGGAGACCTCGACCCGCACCACCGGTGCGCACCGTGCGCAACGGCAGGAGCGCGACCGCGGTGCGGCGCGCACGCTGGCGCAGCGGTCGCCCGCGCGCTACGAGCCGTACCTGGACGGCCTGTTCACCTACTGCATGTCCGTGCTGTGCGACCACGACGCGGCGACCGCGGCCCTCGGTGACGTCCTCGCGCTCGCCGAGCGGCGCGGCGGCCCGGACACGGCCGGCGACCGCAGGGCCTGGCTGTACGCGCTGGCCCGCTGGGCCTGTCTGCGCAAGCTGACCGAGGCCAAGCAGAAACGTCAGGCCTCGCACGCGGCGGGCCGTCACGGAACTTCCCAGGAGCCCGCCGAACCCCCGCTCGCCGAGGCCGTCCTGGAGGCACGGCGCCGCCAACTCTCCCTGCTGGCCTGGCCGGAGGCGGCCGGTACGACCCCCGAGCAGCGCGAGGCGCTCGAACTCGCGGTGCGCCACCACCTCGCCGCCCACGAGGTCGCCGCCGTCCTCGGCATGGACCTCGCCGGCGCCCGCGAACTGCTCGCCGCCGCCGCCTGTGAGGTCGAGCGCACGCGCGCGGCCCTCGCCGTCGTCGAGACCGGTGACTGTCCGAGCGTGGCGCGGCTCACCGGCGACAACCAGTTCGTGCTCAGCTCCACCCTGCGCCGAGAACTCGTGCGCCACGTCGACGACTGCCCGCGCTGCCGCCGCAGTGCCGAGCGCGCGATCCCCGGCCGCTGGCCCGGCACCATGACCACGCCCGCCGAGCTGCCGGTGCTCGAAGCACCGCGCGCGGTCCTGCACAGGGTGCTGGCGCACCCTCCCCGCGCGCGTGGCGCCGCCGTGCCCCGCTTCGACCGGCGCGGCTTCCCGATGGACCCCAAGGACCGGGCCGCCCGCCGTGACCGCCTCCGCGCGCGTGCCGTCACCACGACCGTCGTCGCCACCGTCGTCGCCGCTCCCGTGCTCGCCCTGTGGGCCGCCTATCGGGGTGGTCCCGGCGAGGGGGCCGGCGGCCACTCCGCCAGTGCCAGCGAGGCACACGGTCCCGACAGTCTGGACGGCGTGGCGGCGAGCGGCGGCTACCAGAACGCCGGCAACGCGAGCACGAGACCCGGCTACCGTTTCGCCAAGGACGGCCGGCCCGACGTCTCCGTGGAGGTCGTCAGCGTCGCCGGCGCCGGGAAGAAGGGCGCCGGACACCTGGAGGTCGGCGCCCGGAGCAACGGCGACACCACGCTGATCACGCTCACCGCCACCGGCGACGCCTCGGTCCGCTGGTCGGCCACCACGGGAGCCTCCTGGCTCTACCTCAGCCAGTCCACGGGAACCCTGAAGCCCGGCGAGTCGTTGACGATCAAGGTGTACGTCGACCATCTGCGTGAGCCGTCCGGCCCCTGGAGCGCGCGCGTGGCGATCTCACCGGCCGGCGCCGTCGTCACCATCCAGGGCTACGGCACGGCGCCCGCGCCGTCCACCCCCGGCGCACCGACGCCACTCCCGCCCAGCCCCAGCCCCACGGCCTCGGCCCCCTCGGATCCCACCCCCAGCGACCCGCCGAGCTCGTCCCCCTCCCCGACCCCGCCGGACCCCACCCCGATGGACATGGCGAGCCCGACACCCTCACCGACGGACAGCGGCGGCCCGAGCCCGTCCGCGTCGTAGCGGATGCGGCGGCGAAGCCGGGGCTGGCGCCATCGGTGGATGCCGTCGGAGGCGCCGCCACAGCATGACCGTCGGAGGCGCCGCCACAGCATGGGCGCCCAGTGCCCCCGCACCGGCCGATTCCCGCCGATTCGACCGATTCCCGCCGCTCAGGCGATCGGGTCCGCCGGATGCGGTGCCAGCAGGGGCAGTTGGCTGGCCAGGCGTTGCTCACAGAGTTCGACCAGGCGGTCGTAGCCGGCCTTGCCCATCAGTTCGATCAGCTCGGGGCGGTAGGAGACGTAGACCGGGTCGCCCGCGCCGTGTGCCGAGGTCGCCGACGTGCACCACCAGTGCAGGTCGTGGCCGCCCGGACCCCAGCCGCGCCGGTCGTACTCGCCGATCGACACCTGGAGCACGCGGGTGTCGTCGGGCCGGTCGATCCAGTCGTACGTCCGCCGCACCGGCAGCTGCCAGCACACGTCCGGTTTGGTCTCCAGCGGCTCGCGGCCCTCCCGCAGCGCCAGGATGTGCAGCGAGCAGCCCTGGCCGCCCGCGAAGCCGGGCCGGTTCTGGAAGATGCACGAGCCCTGGAAGGGCCGGGTCTGCCGGTCGCCGTCCTCGTCCTCCGAGACCCAGCCGCCCCGGGTGCCCTCGTCGTGGTTCTGCCAGATGTCCGGAGTGAGTCGCGCCACGTGCTCGGCGACCCGCTTCTCGTCGTCCTCGTCGGAGAAGTGGGCACCCAGCGTGCAGCACCCGTCGTCCGCCCGGCCCGCCTGGATGCCCTGGCAGCCGCTGCCGAAGATGCAGTTCCACCGAGAGGTCAGCCAGGTCAGATCGCAGCGGAAGACCTGCTCGTCGTCCGCCGGATCCGGGAACTCCACCCACGCGCGCGCGAAGTCGAGCCCCTTCTCGTCGGCCTTCAGAGCCTTCACGGCTTTCCGTGACGGCTTCGGTGGCTTCACCCGCGAAGGACCGTCGGCAGATACGGCCGTTTTGTCGTCCTTCACCTTTTTCGTCTTTGGCACGCGTCCAGGGTAAGTCGCCCGAGGCCCCTCCGGAGACAGTCGAACGCCCAGCTGGCAGTAGCGTGCCCTCCATGAGACTCGGTGTCCTCGACGTGGGATCGAACACGGTGCACCTGCTGGTGGTGGACGCACACCCCGGCGCGCGCCCCCTGCCCGCGCACTCGCACAAGGCGGAACTGCGCCTTGCCCAACTCCTCGACCAGGCCGGGGCGATCGATCCCGAAGGCGTCGAGAAACTGGTCTCGGTCGTCAAGGGCGCGCTCCAGGCCGCCGAGGACAAGGGCGTCGAGGACCTGCTCCCGTTCGCCACCTCCGCCGTCCGCGAGGCCAGCAACGCCGACGACGTCCTCGCGCGCGTGCAGGCCGAGACCGGCGTCGAGCTCCAGGTTCTCACCGGCGCCGAGGAGGCCCGTCTCACCTTCCTCGCCGCCCGCCGCTGGTTCGGCTGGTCGGCGGGCAAGCTCCTGGTCCTCGACATCGGCGGCGGCTCCCTGGAGATCGCCTACGGCATCGACGAGGAGCCGGACGCCGCGGTCTCCCTGCCGCTCGGCGCGGGCCGTCTCACGGCGGGCTGGCTCCCCGGCGACCCCCCGGACCCGGACGCCATACGGGCCCTACGACGGCACGTGCGCGCCCAGATCGCCCGCACGGTCGGCGAGTTCGCCCGCTTCGGCGCCCCCGACCACGTGGTCGCCACCTCCAAGACCTTCAAGCAGTTGGCCCGTCTGGCCGGTGCGGCCCGCTCCGCCGAGGGCCTCTACGTCCAGCGCGAACTGAAGCGCGAGTCCTTGGAGGCCTGGGTTCCGAGGCTGGCCGGCATGACGACGGACCAGCGGGCGGAACTTCCCGGCGTCTCGGAGGGCCGCGCCAACCAGCTCCTGGCAGGCGCCCTGGTGGCCGAGGGCGCTTTGGATCTGTTCGGCGTGGAGACGGTCGACATATGCCCATGGGCGCTGAGGGAAGGCGTGATCCTGCGCAGACTTGACCACATGGGTTCGGCTCAGGGCCTTTAGGGGCGCGAGGAACCGGGCGACAAGCCAGGACGCACGCGAACCCGCCCAGTGGCAAGCGCCACAACGGCTCATAGGCGTTCCGTCCCACCCCGGCGGACGCCGTAGGCTGACGATCGTGGCAGAACCAGTCGTACGGATCCCGGATGCGAAGGTCGCCCTGTCGACGGCCTCCGTCTACCCGGAGTCGACGGCGACGGCCTTCGAGATCGCCGCACGTCTCGGATACGACGGCGTCGAGGTCATGGTGTGGACCGACCCGGTCAGCCAGGACATCGAGGCCCTGCGTCGCCTCTCCGACTACCACGGGATCCCCATACTCGCCGTGCACGCCCCCTGCCTGCTCATCACGCAGCGGGTGTGGTCCACGGACCCCTGGGTCAAGCTCCAGCGCGCCCGGACGGCCGCCGAGAAGCTGGGCGCGAGCACGGTCGTCGTCCACCCGCCGTTCCGCTGGCAGCGCCAGTACGCCCGCGACTTCGTCAGCGGGATCTGGCGGATGGCGAACGAGACGGACGTACGGTTCGCCGTCGAGAACATGTACCCCTGGCGCTACCGCGACCGCGAGATGCTCGCCTACGCCCCCGACTGGGACGTCACCAAGGACGACTACCGGCACTTCACGATCGACCTCAGTCACGCGGCGACCTCCCGGACCGACGCGATGGAGATGGTCGACCGGATGGGAGACCGTCTCGGCCACGTCCATCTCGCCGACGGCAAGGGTTCCGCGAAGGACGAGCACCTCGTGCCCGGCCGCGGCGGCCAGCCCTGCGCCGAGCTCCTGGAGCGCCTCGCGCTGACCGGCTTCGACGGCCATGTGGTCATCGAGGTCAACACCCGCCGCGCGATGTCCGGCGCCGAACGAGAGGCCGACCTCGCCGAGGCCCTGGCCTTCACCCGCCTCCATCTGGCCTCGCCGGTCAGGGTGCCGCGACGATGAGCGAGCGAGCAGGTGTGCGGGTGTCTTCGGCGGTGGGGGGTCGGGGAGGCGTGCGGGTGTCTGCGGCGGTGAGGGGCCGGGCAGGCGCGCAGGTGCCTTCGACGATGAGCGAGCGAGCAGCCGTGCGGGTGTCTGCGGCGGTGAGGGGCCGGGCAGGCGCGCAGGTGCCCCCGGCGGTGAGGGGCCGCGCAGGCGCCCAGGCGTCCCCGGCGACAAGGAACCGCGTAGTCGTGAAGGCGTCCCGGCCGTGAGCCACCTCGAAAGCGCCCCGGCGACCGGCGGCACCGCCCGGAAGCGCGGCCGGCCCCGGCGTACGGAATCGGACGCGGCCGGCACCCGTGACCGGATCCTCGTCGCGGCGCGTGAGGAGTTCGCCGAGCGGGGCTACGAGAAGACGTCCGTGCGCGGGATCGCCAAGGCCGCCGGGGTCGACTCGGCCCTGGTCCACCACTACTTCGGCACCAAGGAACAGGTCTTCGAGGCGGCCGTGGAGGTCGCCGCCGCGCCCGCGCTCACCGCGCCCGACGCGCTCGCCGAGGGCCCTCTCGAGGACGTCGGAGAGCGCCTCACCCGCTTCATCTTCGGCATCTGGGAGAACCCGGCGACACGTATGCCGATCCTGGCGATCGTCCGCTCCGCCGTGAACAACGAGACCGCGGCCACCGTCTTCCGCCGACTCGTCGCCTCCCAGCTGCTGCGCCGCATCGCCGACCAGCTGGACCTGCCGGACGCCGAGCTGCGGGTCGAACTGGCGGCCGCGCAGCTCGTGGGGACGGCCATGCTGCGCTACGTGATCAAGGTGGAGCCACTGGCGTCGACGGACATCGAGCAGATCATCGCGCGGGTGGCGCCGGTGGTGCAGAGCCATCTGACCGGGCCCTGACTCCGAGACGGGCGTCCCGCATTCCGGACACCTTGTCCCGACCCCTGGATGACCGGCGTACGCTCGTTAGCAGTCAGAAGTCTCTTACGACCGTCTCTGAAGTCTCTGACGACCATCTCTGAAGGAGCGAGCGACGATGCCCGAGCTGAGGTCCCGCACAGTCACCCACGGCCGCAACATGGCGGGCGCACGCGCCCTTATGCGCGCCTCCGGTGTACCCGGTGCGGACATCGGCCGCAAGCCGATCATCGCGGTCGCCAACTCCTTCACGGAGTTCGTGCCGGGCCACACCCACCTCCAGCCCGTCGGCCGGATCGTCTCCGAGGCGATCGTGGCGGCGGGCGGCATCCCGCGCGAGTTCAACACGATCGCCGTCGACGACGGCATCGCGATGGGCCACGGCGGCATGCTGTACTCCCTCCCCTCCCGCGACCTGATCGCGGACTCGGTGGAGTACATGGTCGAGGCCCACTGCGCCGACGCCCTGATCTGCATCTCCAACTGCGACAAGATCACCCCGGGCATGCTGAACGCCGCGCTGCGGCTCAACATCCCCACGGTCTTCGTCTCCGGCGGCCCGATGGAGTCCGGCCGCGCGACCCTCGTGGACGGCACGGTCCGCACCCTCGACCTGGTCGACGCGATGTCCGAGGCCGTGAACGAGAAGATCTCGGACGCGGACATGCTCCGTATCGAGGAGAACGCCTGCCCGACCTGCGGCAGCTGTTCCGGCATGTTCACCGCCAACTCGATGAACTGCCTGACCGAGGCCATCGGCCTCTCCCTCCCCGGCAACGGCTCGGTCCTGGCCACGCACACGGCCCGCAAGCAGCTGTACATCGACGCCGCCGACACCGTCATGGACATCACCCGCCGCTACTACGAGCAGGACGACGAGACGGTCCTGCCGCGCAACGTGGCCACCTTCGCGGCGTTCGAGAACGCCATGGCCCTCGACATCGCCATGGGCGGCTCCACCAACACGATCCTGCACCTGCTGGCCGCGGCCCAGGAGGCGGAGGTCCCCTTCGGCCTGGAGGAGATCAACGAGGTCTCCCGCCGCGTGCCGTGCCTCGCGAAGGTCGCCCCGAACGTCGCCAAGAACCGCACGTACTACATGGAGGACGTGCACCGCGCCGGCGGCATCCCCGCCCTCCTCGGCGAACTGCACCGCGCGGGCCTGCTCAACGAGGACGTCCACTCCGTCCACAGCCCGTCCCTCGCGGACTGGCTCAAGACGTGGGACGTCCGCGGCGGCTCGCCGTCCCCCAAGGCCCTGGAACTGTGGCACGCGGCCCCCGGCTGCGTCCGCTCCGCCGAGGCCTTCTCCCAGTCGGAGCGCTGGGAGTCCCTGGACGAGGACGCCGCCGAGGGCTGCATCCGCAGCGCCGAGCACGCGTACTCCAAGGACGGCGGCCTGGCGGTCCTCAAGGGCAACCTCGCGGTGGACGGCTGTGTCGTGAAGACGGCCGGCGTCGACGAGTCGATCTGGACGTTCGAGGGCCCGGCGGTCGTCTGCGAGTCGCAGGAGGAGGCCGTCCAGAAGATCCTCACCCAGCAGGTCAAGGAGGGCGACGTCGTCGTCATCCGCTACGAGGGCCCCAAGGGCGGCCCCGGCATGCAGGAGATGCTCTACCCGACCTCGTACCTGAAGGGCCGCGGCCTCGGCAAGGCGTGCGCCCTGGTCACCGACGGCCGCTTCTCCGGCGGCACCTCCGGCCTGTCCATCGGCCACGCCTCCCCGGAGGCGGCGGCCGGCGGCACCATCGCCCTCGTCGAGGACGGTGACCGCATCCGTATCGACATCCCGGGCCGGTCGATCGAGCTCCTGGTCGACGACGCCGAGCTCGCGCGCCGCGAGGCGGCTCTGGGCGGCGTGTACGCCCCGAAGAACCGCGAGCGCAAGGTCTCGGCCGCACTGCGGGCCTACGCCGCGATGGCCACCAGCGCGGACAAGGGTGCGGTGCGGGACGTGTCGCTGCTGGGCTGACGTCGCCGCTGGAGTGACGTCGCCGCTGGGCTGACGTCGCTCCGCGAGAGCCTGGGGCCGTCCCTTCGGGGGCGGCCCCCTTCGTTCTGCGCGCTACCAGGCCGAGGGGTCACGGGCGTCGACGGCGAATACGGTGCCGTCGGGGGCGGTGGCGTAGACGTGCTGGTCGGCGAGGACGGGCTTGGGCAACGCGCCGGCGACGGTGCCGGAGTTCGAGCCCGGACGCGCCCGGGTCTGTCCGACGAGCCGGCCCTTGTCGGCGTCGACGGCGAGCAGCCGGCCGTCGGCGGCTGTGAAGTACACCTGACCGTCGTCGGCCACGGGCTCGGAACCACGGCTCACGGACGTCTCCAGATGCCAGACCCGCTTGCCTGCCCGCGTGTCCATGGCGTCGAGAGAACCGGTCGCCGCCAGGACGTAGACGAGGTCGCCGCGCACGGTGGCGTGGGCGTCGGGCCGCGCGACGGGGAGTGCCACCCGGCGCGAGGACCCGGACTCCGGGCTGTAGCGGACGACGGCGTCCGTGTCGCCGTACTCATTGTTGGCGGAGAGGAAGAAGACGGAGCCCGTCTGCACGCCGACGGGGGTCAGGTTTCCGCTCAGCCGCGCCTCCCAGCGCACGACTCCGGTGGTCGGGTCCAGAGCCGTGACCTGGGTGCTGGAGGCGTCGGTGGAGTTCGTCGCGGCGTAAGCCAGGGGAGAGCCGGCGAACGAGACCAGGTACGGCAGGGTCTGCCCGTGCAGCCGGCCGCTCCACTTGGTGTCGCCGGTCGCGGCGTCCACCCCGGTGACCGTCCCGTCGGCATGGGGGAGCAGGAGCATCCCCCCGACGACGGCGAACGTGCCGTTCGTGGGCATCGTCCGCTCCCAGCGCGTCGTGCCAGACTCGGGGTCGAGTGCTTCCAGGTGCCGGTCCTCGTCCGTCAGCGTCTGCACGAGGCCGCCGCCGAGTACCGGCGGCCTGCCGGCCTTGGACGAGGCGACAGAGCGCCGCCACAGCACCGTGCCGTCGGAGGGGTCCAGGGCGAAGACGGCACCGGCCCGGGCGCAGAGCAACTGCTGTGTCCCGTACGAGCACTGCGCCGCACCGGTGCTGCCGGACACCGGCTTCGCCTCCCAGGCCGCGAACCCGGAGCCGGTCGCCGTGGGGGTGCCACCTGTCTCCGGCACGGGGTCGCCGGCGCCCAGCAACCGGACGGACGTGAGAACCCCGGCCGCGACCAGAACCAACGCGACCACTGCCAGGAGTGCCTTCTTGCCGGGAGGTCTTCTGCGCCGCGGTTCCGGTTTCGCCGGTTCGGGCCTCGGCGGCTCTACGGTCCGCTGAGCCGGTATGAACGCCTGGGTGTCGTACGAGGCCGCGACGGAGCGCAGCTCCCGCATCAACTCGTCCGGAGTGGGCCGGTCCTCGGGCTCCTTGGCGAGACACCGCACGATCAGCGGCGCGAGATTCGCCGGTACGCCGGTCAGATCCGGCTCGTCGTGCACCACCTGGTAGGCGACGACATACGGACTGTCGGAGTCGAACGGCCCGCGCCCGGTGGCCGCGTGCACCATCACCGAGCCGAGCGCGAAGATGTCCGCCGCGGGCCCCACCTCCCTCGGCCGCCGGAACTGCTCCGGCGCCATGAACGGCGGCGTCCCGATCAACTTCCCGGTCTCGGTGCGAAGTTCGCTGTCCTTTGGCCGAGAAATGCCGAAGTCGATGACCTTGGGCCCGTCCTCGGCGAGCAGCACATTGCTCGGCTTGAGGTCCCGGTGGACCACCCCGACCCGATGGATGTCGCGCAGCGCCTCGGCGAGCCCGGCCATCAGCCGGCGCAACTCGGCGGGCGCCATGGGCCCGTTCCGCTTCACCTGGTCGGAGAGCGTCGGGCCGGGAATGAACAGCGTGGCCATCCAGGGCCGTTCGGCATCGGGATCGGCGTCGACGACGGACGCGGTGAACGCCCCGCTCACCTTCCGCGCCGCAGCCACCTCCTGCCGGAAACGCCCCCTGAACTCGGGGTCCTTGGCGAACTCGGTGTGTACGACCTTCACCGCGAGCTTCATCCCCGAGGTGCTGCGCGCGACATGGACGACGCCCATCCCACCGGACCCGAGACATGACTCCAGCCGGTAGTGACCGGCGTACTCGGGAAGTTCCGCTTCCGCGCCCGCTCCGGTGTTGCCCTGTGGCGCCATGGAACCACCCCCGTGCTGATCATCCGCGCGCGCGACACACGGAGCCTATTCGATGACTCGTACGGGACAGAGGCGGCTTGCTAGTGTCCGCGTGCGAGTTGCGTACATGTGTTTCATGGCGTGATTCAGGGGAATCAACGGGACCCCATGGCAGTCATGGGGACCAACGGGGGAGGTTTCGCATGTCTGTTGACCGTGTGGAAGAGGCAGGGGCCGTCGAGGGGACCGCGGCCCTGACGGCGGCGGCATCGGTTCGCTACTACTCGGTCGCGCCTGGCGTCCGACTCAACGTCCGCAGCGGCCCCGGCACCAGCTACACCATCATCCGGGTCCTGACGGAGGGCGCCAAGGTGCCGATCTACTGCCAGACTCCGGGCACCTCGGTGACCGGCCCCTACGGCACCAGCAACATCTGGGACAACATCAGCAACGGCCAGTACGTCGCCGACGCCTACGTACTCACCGGCAGCGACGGCTACGTCGCCGACCGCTGCTCCTGAATGGCGTCACGCCGCGGCTGATCCCCGAAGGGAGCCCGCCCCGGTCCCGGAGCCATAATCGTCCCGTGAGCGACGAATCCGGCACCCAGGACATCCCCGCGGGCTCCCCAGAGGGCGGCCCCCGCCCAGAACCGATCCGCTTCTTCGGCACGACCTGGGTGAGCCACGACAACGGCTACGCCCTCCGCCGCACCGGCGCGGCCACGGGCTCCCTCGCCGCCACCGTCGCCTCCTGCCTGATCCTCCGCTTCGCCTACGAGGGCCTCCAGATCGCCGCCACCGGCAGCCTCGTGACCGTCCTCGTCATCGCGATGTTCGCGATCTGCAGCGCGCTGGCCTTCCGCAACACCTGGGACGGCTTCGGCAACCGCCCCGACCCCGACCGCCAGGCCTCCCTCCGCGGCCTGCTGGCCATCGGGTTCGTCGGCTCCCTGCTCGCCTATTTCTTCCGCACCCTCATGGAGGCGCCGGGCGAGAAGCTGCACCGCGAGGAGTACGAGACGGCGCTGAAGCTGCACGAGAAGCGAGGCGCTCGGCGTACCGGCAACCCCTCCAAGAAGAAGCGCCACCGCTGAGGCAGCCGGAATTCCCCGGCGAGGCTCACCACCCTCAAGCCCTTGAGCCCCCTCCGCTTCTCACCGAAAACTCACCGCCTCCCCCGCCCCTCCCCGTCACCATGTCCCTATGACGGCCTCCTTTCACACCAGCCGAGCCCACTCCTTCAACGCCGCCGCAGCCCAGTACGCCGCCAACCGCCCCTCCTACCCGCCCGCCCTCTTCGACGCGATCGAGGAGCTCACCGGGCATACCCTCACCGGCGCCCGGGTCGCCGACGTCGGGGCCGGTACCGGGATAGCGACCGCGCTGCTGCACGCCCGAGGCGCCGAGGTCGTCGCGGTCGAACCCGGGAACGGCATGGCCGAGCAGTTCCGTCGCACCCACCCCGGCATCCCGATCATCAGGGGCGACGGCAACGACCTCCCCCTCCTCACGGACTCCGCCGATCTCCTCACCTACGCCCAGTCCTGGCACTGGACCGACCCGGCCCGCGCGGTCCCGGAAGCCTGCCGCGTGCTGCGGCCGGGCGGTGCGCTGGCCCTGTGGTGGAACACCTACGCCCTCGACGTCCCCTGGATCGCCGGTCAGGTCGACCGGGTCGCCGAGCACTTCAAGGACTACGGCGCCCACCCGGCCGTCGAGGTGAACGGCAACGGAGCCCGGTCCGCCCTGGCCGACCCCAGCGGCCGCCTGGACTTCACCCACCGCGTGGTCCGCTGGAGCCGCCACGTGCCCGTCGACACCCACCTCGCCAACATCGGCAGCCACTCACTGTTCCTGGTCGCCGGTGAGGAACACGCCGGCGCCTTCCTCACCGAGGAGCGGCGGATCCTGCTGGAACTCTTCCCCGACGGAACAGTCGAGGAGACCTACGACGTCGAGCTCCTGGTCGCCGTCAACGCCTGACCCCGCGCAGTGACCTGAGCCCGCCCAGCTCAAGCCGTATCTCCCGGTCCTGCGGCAGCGCCTCCAGCTCCTCCAACAGCCGCAGGACCGGGGCATGCCCCAACACCTGTACGACGATCCCCGCCTCCCCCACCCCGGCCCTCGATCTCCTCGAAGAGGTTCCCTCCCTCAGCAGTGCGGGCCAGTACCCCCGCGAGGACCGGAAGTCGCAACCGGTGCGGCACCCGCGAAGCCTTGGACCGCGCCCCCGCCTGAAGGTTCACGCGTCATCGGCAGCGCTCCCGGCGGCCCAACACCGCGTTCCCCGCGCCCTACTTCAGCCCCCGCCATGGTCCGTCCACCTGCGCAGTCGTCGTACGGCGTCCACCGGTCCGCAAAGCGCGACCTGCTTGACGGCCTTAATCGCCAGGAGCATTATTCATCGCATGATGAATAAAGAGCCCGGACCACCTGACGACAACACGGATCCAGGACCGGCCACCTCCGCCGTCCACGCCGACGGTCTCACCGTCGTCCGAGGCCCCCGTACCGTCCTGCGCGGCCTCGCCTTCGATGTCCCCCGAGGTCAGATCACCGGCCTCCTCGGCCCCTCGGGCTGCGGCAAGTCCACCCTGATGCGCTCGATCGTCGGCACCCAGGCCAAGGTCTCCGGCACCCTCGACGTCCTCGGTCGACCCGCGGGTCACCCCAGCCTGCGCACCCGCATCGGCTACGTCACCCAGGCGCCCTCCGTCTACGACGACCTGACCGTCCGCCAGAACCTCGACTACTTCGCCGCGATCCTCGCCCCCGGCCGCGCCGCCGCCGACCGCCGCCACTCCGATGTCACCCGAGCCATCAACGACGTCGACCTCGCCACCCACGCCGACTCCCTCGCGGGCAACCTCTCCGGCGGCCAGCGCAGCCGCGTCTCCCTCGCCGTCGCCCTCCTCGGCACCCCCGAACTCCTCGTCCTCGACGAACCCACCGTCGGCCTCGACCCCGTCCTGCGCCGCGACCTCTGGAACCTCTTCCACGACATCGCCGCCCGCCGCGGCGCCACCCTCCTCATCTCCTCCCACGTCATGGACGAGGCCGAGCGCTGCCACCGCCTCCTCCTCATGCGCGAGGGCGAGATCCTCGCCGACGACACCCCCGAGGCCCTCCGCACCCGCACCCACTCCGACACGGTCGAGGAGGCCTTCCTCCACCTGGTCGACCGGGCCGTCGAGGCAAGCCGCACCAAGGAGCCCACGCGATGACCACGACCACCACTCCCGCGCCGGGTCTCACACCGACCCCCACCGGCGCCCTCAGCCTCTCCCGCACCACCGCCACCGCGGCCCGCGTACTGCGCCAGCTCCGCCACGACCCGCGCACCATCGCGATGATGATCCTCATCCCCTGCGTGATGCTGCTCCTCCTGCGCTACGTCTTCGACGGCAGCCCGCGCACCTTCGACAGCATCGGCGCCTCCCTCCTCGGGATCTTCCCGCTGATCACGATGTTCCTGGTCACCTCCATCGCCACCCTGCGCGAACGCACCTCCGGCACCCTCGAACGCCTCCTCGCCATGCCGCTCGGCAAAGGCGACCTCATCGCCGGCTACGCCCTCGCCTTCGGCATCCTCGCGATCATCCAGTCCGCCCTCGCCACCGGCCTCGCCGTCTGGTTCCTCGGCCTCGACGTCATTGGCAGCCCCTGGCTTCTCCTGCTGGTCGCCCTGCTCGACGCCCTGCTCGGCACCGCCCTCGGTCTCTTCGTCTCGGCCTTTGCGGCCTCCGAATTCCAGGCCGTCCAGTTCATGCCGGCCGTGATCTTCCCCCAACTCCTCCTCTGCGGCCTCTTCACCCCCCGCGACAACATGCACCCCGTCCTGGAGACCATCTCCGACGTCCTCCCCATGTCCTACGCCGTCGACGGCATGAACGAGGTCCTCAGGCACACCGACATGACGGCGACCTTCGTCCGCGACGCGCTGATCGTGGCGGGCTGCGCACTGCTGGTCCTGGGACTGGGCGCGGCGACACTGAGGCGCAGGACCGCGTAGGACCGCCGAAGGACCGCAAGGACCGCCACCAGCCCCATGTCCCGCCCACCGGACACCCACCCAGTACGCCCCGACCCGGTGCCAGACTGAACCGCATGAGTCAGAAAGTCGCAGTCCTCGGCACCGGCAAGATCGGCGAAGCCCTGCTCAGCGGAATGATCCGCGCCGGCTGGGCCCCGGCCGACCTCCTGGTCACCGCCCGCCGCTCCGAGCGAGCCGAGGAACTCCGCAGTCGCTACGGAGTCAGCCCGGTCACCAACCCGGAGGCCGCCAAGACCGCCGACACCCTGATCCTCACGGTCAAACCGCAGGACATGGGCACCCTCCTCGACGAACTCGCCCCGCACGTCCCGGCCGACCGCCTGGTCATCAGCGGCGCCGCCGGCATCCCCACCTCCTTCTTCGAGGAGCGCCTCGCCACCGGCACCCCGGTCGTCCGGGTCATGACCAACACGCCCGCCCTCGTCGACGAGGCCATGTCCGTCATCTCCGCCGGCACCCACGCCACCGCCGACCACCTCGCCCACACCGAGGAGATCTTCGGCGCCGTCGGCAAGACGCTCCGCGTCCCCGAGTCGCAGCAGGACGCCTGCACCGCCCTCTCCGGCTCCGGACCGGCCTACTTCTTCTACCTGGTCGAAGCCATGACGGACGCAGGCATCCTGCTCGGCCTGCCCCGCGACAAGGCCCACGACCTGATCGTCCAGTCCGCGATCGGCGCCGCCACCATGCTCCGCGACAGCGGCGAACACCCGGTGAAGCTCCGCGAGAACGTCACGTCCCCCGCCGGTACCACCATCAACGCCATCCGCGAACTCGAGAACCACGGCGTGCGAGCCGCCCTCATCGCCGCCCTCGAAGCCGCCCGCGACCGCAGCCGCGCACTGGCCTCGGGCAAGAAGGACTGAGCCCACCGGGGGCGGCCACCACGCGAGCGAAGCCGCCCCCGCGCTGTCATGCCCCCGCGCCTACCGCGCAGCGTTCAACACGACACCACTGTCGAGCGTGCCGGTATTCGCGGCAGCCCCTGTATCGGGAGCGGCCGGAAGCAGCCCGATCGCGCGATAAGCGGCATCCACGGTCGGCCGCGCCATCGCCCGTGCCCTCTCCGCGCCATCCCGCAGCACCCCCTCCACATAGCCAGGATCCGCGCACAACTCCTTGTGCCTCTCCTGCACGGGCCTCAAGACCTCGACCACGGCCTCGGCGGTGTCCTTCTTCAAGGCGCCGTACGACTCATATACACCGCTCAGCTCCGATGGGTTCCCACCCGTGCAGGACGCGAGGATCTCCAGCAGATTCGCGAGCCCCGGCCGGGCCTCCCGGTCGTACACGACCTCCTGGCCGCTGTCGGTCACGGCCCGCATCACCTTCCTCCGCACGACGTCCGGTTCGTCGAGCAGATAGACGATCCCCGGCCCGGAGTCGTCCGACTTCCCCATCTTCGACGTGGGCTCCTGGAGGTTCATGACCCGAGCGCCCACCGTCGGCACGGTGGCCCGGGGCACCACGAACGTGTAGCCGTACCGCTGGTTGAACCGCACCGCCAGATCCCGCGTCAGCTCCACATGCTGAGCCTGGTCGTCCCCGACCGGCACCTCGTCGGCCCCGTACGCCAGGATGTCCGCCGCCATCAGCACGGGATAGGTGAGCAGCGACAGCCGCACACTCCCGCCGCGCGTCCGCTCCCGAGCGGCCTTCTCCCTGTACTGGATCATGCGCCGCATCTCGCCGTCCGTGGCCACGCACTCCAGCACGTACGACAGTCGCGCGTGCTCGTCGACATGACTTTGTACGAACACCGTGCACAACTCGGGATCCAGCCCGGACGCGAGCAACAGCGTCGCCGCCTGCCGGCTCAGCCGTCGCACTCGCGCCGGATCATGGTCGACGGTCAGGGCGTGCAGGTCGACGATGCAGAAGAGCGACTCCGCCCGATGCTGGTCGACCGCGGCCCACTGCCGCATGGCTCCCAGATAGTTCCCCAGCGTCAGATGCCCTGTCGGCTTGACCCCGCTGAAGACCCGCGTCATCTCTCCACCTCCTGGTCGAGACCGCCGTCCCCGGCCGGCCGACCCTCAGGAGTCCTGGAGGGAGATACACGAACGGCCGCCGAGGCGGCGGCCGTTGAGTGCATACGTGCTTACGGCCGCCTTCAGGCGGCCCACCACTGCTGGGTGCACGTACGCGTTGTCATGCAGGCCAGCGTACGCCCGCAAGGGGCCGTCCGGGCCTGGGTTGACACTCCCCAGCCCGGTACGTAGTGTTCTCCGAGTTGTCCGACGTGAGCGCCGACCCCGGTCGGTCCCCGGACAGCCATTCCGCAGGTACCAGCCAACAAACGACGACAGTCGCTCTGTCTGCCGTCGCTGCATTGGTGCGCGTATTCGCGAAATGAGGAATCCACGTTCGAAAGGACGGCGGCCCCCCGATTAGCTCGGGAGCCGGGAATCCGCTAAAGTCTCACTCGTCGGAACGGCCCAACGGCCGGGAAGACAAGCCCCCTGACTGGGAATCGGGCCCGAAAGGATCTGGTAGAGTCGGAACCGCCGGAAAGGGAAACGCGGAAGCGGAAACCTGGAAAGCACCGAGGAAATCGGAACCGGAAACGGTCTGATAGAGTCGGAAACGCAAGACCGAAGGGAAAAGCCCGGAGGAAAGCCCGAGAGGGTGAGTACAAAGGAAGCGTCCGTTCCTTGAGAACTCA
>NZ_JBEXFB010000025.1:0-122144 GCF_040606575.1 Streptomyces sp. NPDC005402 | reverse complement strand
GTCAACTTCGCCGGGCCGGGGAGCGTCGCCCCGGGCCGGCGAAGTTGACCCGGGTCACCGACCGGTGCCTCGCGCGCAACGCGGGGCCGCGGTTGCCCTTGCCTACTGGTGGCGCCTGGCCCGGGAGCGATGACCGAGCCGTGCGCCTCTCCGGCCGGTCCGGGCCCGAGCGCAGACTTCCTTGGCGCCTGGCCGAGGTCATGGTGCCCACCTCGCCAGCGGCGCACAAGGGTGCGCGCGAGTCCTCTCCGCTTGACGGTTGCTCAGGGAAACCGCGTTCCGCGCCCCCCACCACGGCGATGCGGAGGCGGCCTGATGTCGGCCGACAGGCACTCACCGCGGGGTTAAATCCTTGAGATCGGCCCAGCTTCGCGACGATGGCGGGCACCCGGGCGCTCTCCGTCAGAACACTGCCGGGCCGCGGGAACGGACCCGCTCGTCGCCACGCGAGTGCGGAGGTCGAGCGCGGGCTCAGCCGTGGTCGGCCCGCCGGTCGATAACCTCGAGGACGAACCCGCACCAGCGGATGTTCTCCTGTTCGAACGCGATGCCGCGTGCCAGCGTGAGATACGGGCCGACCCGGTCGGCCGTTGTAAGGAAGTCCGCCTCGGTCCGCCCGGCCAGGATGCGGTCCCGAAGCCGTTCGTACCGTTTCAGCTTGGCCTCTGCGGCTTCCTGTTTGTCCCGCACCGAGCGGCGTACGGCCTCGGCGTCCCCTGCCTCCAGCGACTGGACATGTACCAGCAGCTCGTCGCGGTAGGCGAGCGGTTTGGGCCGTCGGGCGGTGAAGCCGTGCAGCTCGGCGCGGCCGGCTTCGGTCAGCGAGAAGAGTCGTTTGTTGGGCCGCCGTTGCTGTGGGACGACGCGCGCCGACACCAAGCCCTGGGCCTCCATCTTCTCCAGCTCGCGGTAGATCTGCTGGGGCGTCGAGGTCCAGAAGTTGGCTACGGACGCGTCGAAGTACTTGGCGAGGTCGTAACCGGAAGCCTCTGTATCGAGGAGGACTGCCAAGATCGCGTTGCGGAGCGCCATGGCCCCAGCATAGGTGATCGATTATTCGTGAATTTGACTATGCACGCTTGTGGACAGCAGCTCTGATGTCGCCGTACTTACCAGTGCTCGAGGCGGTGCTGGCCGATGTCGTGCTCCGGCACGCCGGGAAGGCGTACGCCGTGGCCTTCCCCCGGGCCGCCCTCAAGGTTTTCGAGGGCTTCCACTATGTGCGCGAGATCGGTGCCCCGGACGGTCTCGACCACGTCCTGGTCGTCGAGGCCACGGTCGAGGGACTCACCCTCACCGGCTGCGACGTGCTGCAGCACGACGCAGCGGGCAAGATCACCGACTTCATGGCGCTGGTCCGCCTCCTGCGGGATGGACCTCACCGCGGCAGCCGGCAGTCTCACCACACGCATCCTGTCGATGGCCGGCGCTACGGCCCCGGCAGCGCCCAGCGCGCCTGGTGCGGGTGACATCCTCACCGTCGTCCAGCGTCAAACGACGTAGCCGACTGATCAAGGCCGGCTGATGGCCGGGTGCTTGTGGTCGAGGTCGCCTCTCCCGTACGGGGATGTCGGGGTCGCCCACCGTCCGCAACGGATGTCACCGAGACCGGCGGTGCCGCCGGTACGGACGAAGGGCTGAACCCGTACCGGGAATCAGGCCGCGACGAGCTCCTGCTCGCGGGCCGGCGTGTCGACCTTGGGCTTCTTGTTCGGCAGCGAGAGCCGGAAGACCTTGTGCCACGCGGAGAACACCTGCTTGGGCAGCGGCCCGGTGACGTAGTCCAGCTCGTACTTCTCGAACAGCGCGCGCACCTTCACCGCGACCTCGGCGTACCGGTTGCTCGGCAGGTCCGGGAACAGGTGGTGCTCGATCTGGTGCGACAGGTTGCCGGTCATGAAGTGCATTGCCTTGCTGCCGCTGATGTTCGCCGAGCCCATCATCTGGCGCAGGTACCACTGACCGCGCGTCTCGCCCTTGATCGACCGGCGCTCGAAGACCTGCACGCCCTCGGGGAAGTGCCCGCACATGATCACCGAGTGGGACCAGATGTTGCGGACCAGGTTCGCGGTGAACGTGGCGGCGAGCGTGGGGAGGAACGACGGGCCCGACAGCAGCGGGTGGATCACGTAGTCCTTGAGCACCTGCTTGCGGATCTTGCGGCCCACGGCCCTGGCCCGCGCGCGGAACTCCGGGTCCTTGCGGCGGCGCTTGTCCAGGTTCTTGCCGAGCTCCAGGTCGTACGCCGCGATGCCGTACTCGAAGAAGCAGGCGTTGATGAAGTTCCACAGCGGCTGGCCGAGGTGGATCGGGTGCCACTTCTGGTCCTCGTCGACGCGCATGATGCCGTAGCCGAGGTCGTTGTCCTTGCCGATCACGTTGGTGTACGTGTGGTGCAGCTCGTTGTGCGAGTGCTTCCACTGCTCGGCCGGCGAGACGTGATCCCAGTCCCAGGTGGTGGAGTGGATCTTCGGGTCCCGCATCCAGTCCCACTGGCCGTGCAGGACGTTGTGGCCGATCTCCATGTTGTCCATGATCTTCGCCACGGACAGACCGGCGGTGCCGATCAGCCACGCGGGCGGGAAGATCGAGAACAGCAGCACGCCCCTGCTGACCAGCTCGAGCTTGCGCTGCGCCGAGATGACCTTACGGATGTAGGCGGCGTCTTTCTCGCCGCGGCCGGCGATCACCTCGTCGCGGATCGCGTCCAGCTCGCGGCCGAGCTCCTCGATCTGCTCCGCGGTCAGATGGGCGGTGGGGTCAATGGCGGTCAAGGTGCTCCTACCGTTCGATGTCGCAGGGGCCCGCCGCGGCGGACACGCAGGTCTGGATGAGGACGCCCGGCTCGGCCTCGGTGATCTCGCCGGTACGCAGGTCGCGGACGGCGCCTGCCTTGAGCGGCGTGACGCAGCCGAAGCAGATGCCCATGCGGCACCCGGACGGCATGAGCACGCCGGCCTCTTCGCCGACGTCCAGCAACGGCGTGGCGCCGTTCGCGGCGACGGTCTTGCCGGTGGTGCTGAACGTGACCTCGCCGCCGTCACCGGCGACGACGATGCTGGGGCGGAAGCGTTCGGTGTGCAGGCGCTCCGGGACGCCGTGCTCGCTCCAGTGCTTTTCGGCGGCGTCGAGCAGGCCCGCAGGCCCGCAGGCCCAGGTCTCGCGCTCGGCCCAGTCGGGCACGAGTTCGTCGAGACGGGCGATGTCGAGCATGCCGTCGGTGTCGGTGTGCACCTCGGTGAGCTGCAGCTTCTTGTCCGCGACCAGGTCGTGCAGTTCGTTGCGGAAGATCACGTCCTGCGGCTGAGGCGCGCAGTGGACCATGACGACGTCGTTGAACTCGGTGTCGCGCAGCATGCCCATCACGGGCGTGATGCCGCTGCCGGCCGTCAGGAAGAGCACCTTGGCGGGCTTGGCCTCCGGCAGCACGAAGTCACCGGTCGCCTGGTCGAGCTGGATCAGTGTGCCCGGTGTCGCCCTGCGGACCAGGTGGTTGCTGACCTTGCCGTCCGGGATCGCCTTCACGGTGATCGTGACGCGGCCGTCTGGGCGGTTTGCCGGTGAGGTGAGCGAGTAGGCACGCCACAGGCGCACCCCGTCGACGTCGACGCCGACGCGCACGTACTGACCGGCCGTGTGGCCGCGCCAGCCCCGTCCCGGCCTGATCACGATGGTCGCGGCGTCACCCGTCTCGGGGTGCACGGCCTCGATGCGCCCGCGCAGGTCGGCGCCCGCGCGCAGCGGGCTGACCAGGTCGAGGTAGTCCGACGGCAGCAGTGGTGTCGTGACCATCTCCAGCAGTTTCCACGCCCTACTGCGGAGGGCTGCACTCGTCATGAGTCCAGCTTGCTGCGCCTCAAGGCGTAAAGTCCTGACCGCAGGACGTAAATCTGGTCGGTTGAATTGTTCGCAGGGAACAAAACATGAGCCATGCAATCCAGAGGGCCAGCGAACTGGCCCTGGACGAGAGGACGGTCACCGCACTGCGGGCCGCGCTGAGGACCACCGCCGACGAGGTCGTCCAGGCGATCATCGACGAGGTCCCTCCCTACGCCAACGCCCTTTCGGGCAGCATGGGTGGCACCATCCGCCGAGCCGTTCGCACCGCCCTCGGGCACTACCTGGACCTCGCGAGCGGGAACGCCACGGGCGGCGACGCCGGTGACGCAGCCTACGAGCTGGGCCGGGGCGAGGTGCGCGACGGCCGTTCGATGGACGCCCTGCTCAGCGCCTATCGCGTGGGCGCCCGCGTGGCCTGGCGATGTCTGGCCGCGGGTGCCGTACCCGCAGGTCTGCCCGCCGCCGAGGTCGCCAAGTTCGCCGAGCTGACCTTCGCCTACATCGACGAACTCTCCGCCGCGAGTGCCGCGGGCCATGCCGACGAACTGGCCGCCCGGGGCCGGGCTCATGAGCGCCACCTGGAACAACTGGTCCGCGACCTCCTCGCCGGCGCGAGCCCGGACGTGCTGCTCGTCTCTGCTCAACGGGCCGGGTGGCAGCCTCCGGTTTCGCTGACCGCGGTCCTGCTGCCCGCCGCCCAGGCCCGGCCTGCCTACCGCCTGCTCGACCCGAGCACCCTCGTCCTCGACGATCTGCCGGACGCCTTCGCCGTACTGCTCGTCCCCGACGCCGACCGATCACATCTCTTGAGACAGTTGACCGACCGCACCGCCGTGGTCGGCCCGGCCCGGCCATGGACTCGCGCGTCCGCCTCGTACGCACGAGCCGTACGCGCGCGCTCCCTCTCCGCTGATATCCGCGACACCGAGGACCACCTGCCCGAGCTGGTCCTGAGCGCCGACATGGACGCGTTCGCAGACCTGCGTGCCCGAGCCCTCGCACCGTTGCGGACCTTGCCGGTCACGACCGCGCAGCGGCTGGAGGAGACGTTGCGGGCCTGGCTGCTGCACCATGGCAGGCGGAACGAGGTGGCGGCGGCGTTGTTCGTCCATCCCCAGACCGTCCGGTACCGGATGTCGCAGCTGCGGGAGCTGTTTCCGGACCTCGAGTCGCCGGACCGGGTCCTTGAACTGACGCTGGCGGTGGGTCTTCGGGTCAGCTGACGTGTTCTTCGACCGTCCACGACCGCGTCCGCGAGCAGGGCGGTTGCGAGGTCGGGGTCGCGTAGAACGTCCGAGCCGAGGGTGAATTGACGTGGCAACAGGCCGAACGCGAACCCGACCCCGGCAGGGGCCTGCACAACGCCGCGTCTTCTTCATCCCGATGTTCTTCGCGATGGCTTCGGGAGATCTGGTCCGTGTGGGTGCTGTTCAGCTGGCCCGGGATGTGCCGGGGCTTCGAGCTCGCGAGTGGCGACCGCCAATCGAGGAGTAGGCGGGTGAGCTCCCTGTTGGGCACGTCGCGAGGAGCGGACCCGTCATGCACGGCTTAAAGTCTTTACGTGGCACACACCTTCGAAGAACTTGTGGAGAAGCAACGCGCCGCCGACCAGGCGCACGCGACTGTCCAGGCCCTGCGCAGCAAAGGCGACACTCCCGCCTACGAGACCGCGTGGCAGGTATGGCGTGACCTGGCCCAAGATGTGCGGGGCGCGGTCACCGTGCACGCGAAAGAGCACGGCGCGGTGCGGGCCGGTGTGGAGCTTGAGGTGAAGAAGGCGGTCCGTCACACCGAGTAACGAGCACGCAGTTGCATCCCCACCCGCACTTGGCCTCGCGGTTGGGCTGTCCGCCGCTGTGTCTACACGTCGACAGGCGGTGCTCGTCGGCGGGGTGGGTCACTCTCGTCGCTCATCACGTCGACGAACTCTCTCGTCGGGCTGCCCCGGCTCGGACTCCGTCTCGCCATTTGGCCGTCCAGAATGATCAAACCTTCTCCGGCCGTGCCTCAAACGTCTGTGTCCGTCTCCTCGTCAACGAGGATGACGCGCAGGTTGCCCGTACTCGCCGATGCCGTCCCGGAACGCACCGCGGGCAAGCGGCCCCGCTGCCCCAACAGCCTTACATCACCAGGCGGCCGGCGGACGCCAGCGCCCCACGGCTGGGAACGCTACGCCGAACTGGTCGGCCGTCGGCCGGACGGCCTGTTGCTCTTCTCTGCACCGGCACGTGGTGAGTCATCGCGTCCTGCGGTAGCAGACAGCCGTGCGGCGAGTGCGCGTGTGGGGTGTCGCGGTGGCTGGGGTCCGGTGGTTGGAGGCGCAGGTTCCGCTGCTTCACCGGGCGCCCCAGCTATGGCCGGGTTCCCGGGAGGGCGGAGTCACACCGTTTGCCCGGAGAGATGTCCTGATCCGGGACATGCCCGTGGGCCCCGGATCCATCCGGGGCCCACGGGCATGTTGCTGCTTGGTGGGTTACCAGCGATACCAGCGGCCCTTGCGGCCGCCGGTGTCCGCGGAGCGCATGACGAAGCCCAGCAGCCAGACGACCAGCACGATGACGGCGATCCACCACAGTGCCTTCAGCGCGAAACCCGCGCCGAAGAGGATCAGGGCCAGCAGAAGAACGAGAAGCAGGGGAACCATAGTTATCAACCTCCGTCGCTCCTGGTGCCCGGCGAATGCAAGAACATACGGTCGATTTCCCTGGTTTCTCCACTGCGCTTGCGGGCACTGGGCTCAGTTTCTCCACGACGTTCACAGTCGGCGAGCGAGGCGCCAGGGGGAGTGCCGGGCGAATGCGGGCCCGGCTGACCCAGCGGCCCGATTGGGCGCCGGCCCGGCCGACCCGCATGGGCCATGGGGTCCGGCCCGGCCGAGCCCGCTCTCGACGGTCCACAGATTGACGCGGCCGCCGCGTTCCAGCCGGATACCGGAGCCGGTTCGTCGCAGCGGGGGATCGTCGCGGCTGCGGTCTGCCTTCCGGCAAGACACCGACGCGACGCAGCAGCCACACGGGCGGCCCGCCGATCCGGGACGTTCGGAAGGGTGGAAACGTCGAGGATTAGATACTCGGCTTGGTCCAGAAGTCTCGTCCTCCCCGCCGCTCGCACCGCCCCCATCGGCGCGAGCGGCGGCAGGGGAGTGATCGGCATGGCCGGCGCGAGACGGTCGCACTACTGCTCGTGGGTCAGGTGACTTTGGACGACCGGCCGGCAGGTTACGTACGTCGGCCAAAGCGCCCACGGCGGCGGCGATGCCCTCGGCGCCGCCGAAGCCGACCCGGCCCTTCCCCGCCGCCATTTGGATGGTTCCGGTGCCGCGGATGCCGAGCGCGCGCACGTGCGGCCGATGTGGGCAGGTCGTCATCCTGGCCGAAACGGGCCGTCCGCGAACGTTCCCCTCGACGCCCCCGACACCGTCTGTCCCCGCTCTCGAGCACGTTGATCGCTTGGCGTGTGGCAGCGACGGCTGCCCGCCACGTCGGCTGCGGTTGTGACGGTGACGTCGCCGGTCGGTCTCCACCTACGGGCCGAAAGAAGGTGCCGACGTGGCCTCGCGGCCGATCGCGCGGGCGATGGCGCGCGCCTCGATGCCCGCCTGGCGGAGAACGCCGGTGAGGGGATTGGTGTAGCCGGTGAAGTAGAGACCCGGTGCTCGGGGATGGGTCTGTGGACCTACGGCAAGGGGTTGTCCGTCCTCGTCGACAACGCCCAGGGGGCCGACCATGTCCTGGAGGTTGGTCCGGTACCCAGTGGCGGCGATGACGGTGTCGGGCCGCAGTCGGGTGCCGTCGGCCAGCACCACGTCTGGGCCGTCGAACCCCTGGACGGCCGTGACCGGCTCGACCCGCCCGGACCGGACGGCGTCCACGAAGCCGTGGTCGAGCACGGGGTTGACCCCTTCGCGGACGTTCCGGGTGTACAGGCCCGTCCGGGGCCGTGGCAGTCCCCGTGAGGTCAGGTCGGGTACCGCGAGACGTTGCGTGAGCAGAGAGGTGCGATCGCGCCAAGCCAGCGGAAGGACTTCCGTCAGTCGGCCGACCGCATGCCATCGGGCACTTGAGCGGGGCAGGATGTTGGGTGGGGTGCGGACTGCGATCCTTACCCGTTCGGCTCCGGCTCCGGCCAGGACACTGGCGATCTCGGTACCGCTGTTACCTGCACCGACAACCAGGACGTGCTGCCCGCGGTAGGGGGCAGGGGAGCGGTAGTGGGCCGAGTGCAGCAGCGTGCCGGTGAAGGTCGTACGCCCGGGCCAGTGGGGGATGTTCGGGGCGTGGCAGCGGCCGGTGGCCACCACGACCGCCTCAGTGGGGAAGGGGCCGCCCGGGGTGTGGACCAGCCACCGGGGACTCGAGCCGGACTCGGCCTTCTCGATGCGCAGCACCGGGGTCGTCAGCCGGACGTCGAGCCGGTGGTGGGCCACGTAGCTCTCCAGGTAGCGCACATAGTCGTCCCGGCTCATCCACGGGCCGGCCTGACGCGGCACCGGCAGGCCGGGAAGTCTGGAGGTGCCGGGGGTGGTGTGCAGGCGCAGATGGTCGTATCGCTGCGCCCAACTGGCTCCTACTCGGTCCGACCTTTCCAGGATCACGGTCGGTGTGCCGGAGCGGCGCAGTAGCGCGGCGGCCGCCAGGCCGTGGGGGCCGGCCCCGATCACGATCGTGGGAGTGCTGACGTCTCGCTGTGGTGTAAGGGTCATCGCTTGCTTCAACGGCAAGTCCCGATTCACGTCACGCGCGGGCTAGAGGCCCGTGGAACGGCGATGCCACCTGTGGACCGGCACGGCGGTGGCCGCCGTTACATCGGAGGTACGGACTCGTTGACACCGGGCAGCAGGGTGCCGCCGCCTACAAGGGGGTCGGTCCGCCCAAGGCCGCAACCGTCCGGACCACACGCAGCTGAGCGTCAGGCGCCGGACGCGGCAGGAGACATGGACGTGCGCGGCCCCGGCTCTCTGCGACGGGCTCGTCCTCCGGGTCGGCCCGGCTACACCGATCCGTCTTTCGAGGGGTTCTTGTGCAGGCAGTGACGACGTGCCACCGGCCACGGCTGTGGATCAGCGGAGTGTGCAAGGGGTACGGCAGCAAACAGGTCCTGCGCGATGTGGACCTTGATGTGCCTGCCGGGACGTTGGTGGGAGTCGTCGGCGAGAACGGGGCCGGCAAGAGCACGCTGCTCCAGATCGCCGTAGGACACCTCGCACCTGATCGCGGGACGGTGACACGGACCGGGACGGTGGGGTACTGCCCGCAGCGAGCGGTACTGAACGATGCGTTCACCGTCCAACAGCATCTGCGGTTGTTCCAGATGGCCTACCGGCTGCCGGCTCTGGAACGCGCCGACGAACTGATGGAGCTGCTGGCGCTGTCCGACTGCCGTCGACAGCAGGTCGGCGAACTCAGTGGTGGAACACGGCAGAAGCTGAACCTGCTGATCGCGCTCATGCACGATCCGCAGCTGCTGGTTCTCGATGAGCCCTACCAGGGCTTCGACTGGGACACCCACCAGCGGTTCTGGGCTCTGGCCGCCGGTCTGCGTGATCAGGGCCGGTCGATCATCGTGGTTTCGCATCTGCTGCACGACCTGCATCACTTCGATGCGATCGCTCATCTGCGCCAGGGGCGTCTGTACTTCGAGGAGACCATCCGTTGAGGCTCTCCCGGATGTCATTCACCGAACTGCTGCGCTGCACTCTGCTGGGCCACCTGCGCAACCGGCTGGCGTTGGCTCTGGCCGTCGCGTTCATCCCGGTCTGGATCGCCGTGGCACGCATGTGCACCTCCGACGAAGTGGTACGCATCTGGCTCGACGCCATCAGTGCCCCCGTCTCCGCGCCGGCCAGCCAGGTGGGCCAGGTGGCCAGCGCGCTGGGCGCCATTACCATGGTCGCCGGCTTCATCACCTTCACCGAGACCTTTCAGTCCCGGCAGATGGACCGCCGTCTGCTGCTGGCCGGCTACCCCCGGCTGCCGATGCTCCTGGCCAAGCTCGCCGCCGTCACCCTCACCGCCGCCCTGCTGGCCGTCTACACGTCGGTCCTGCTGTGGATCTCCCTGCCCGTACGCCACGCCGGCCCTCTGATGTTGGCCCTTGCGGGTGCCGGCCTCGCCTACGGCGGCATCGGCCTGTTGCTCGGCTCTCTGGTCCACGGCGAGCTGGAGGGCTTCTTCCTCATCATCATGCTCAGCCTGGTCGACACCGGCCTGCAGAATCCCGTCTTCAACACCCTCATGGATGTGACAGGCGTGTCCGCGCTTCCTCTGTACGGCGTGACCCAGCTGGCGCTCAGCTCAGCACTCACGCCAAGAATCCCCTGGTCCCACGGCCTACTCTCCCTCACCTGGTCCGCAGCAACCGGCGCCCTGGCGCTGTTTGTCCTCCACACTCAGCGCCCTTCCCCCTCCCCGTTGCCGCGCAGGGCGGGGGCCCGGAAACAGTGATCACGGTGAGGGCTGGGCTTCCGCCCAGGCCCCGGTCCCGGCCCAGGATCCCTTCGGTCAACGGTGCAGGCAGACTCGTCGAGGTCAGTCATGCCGCGCTGAGTCGGCCGGCGAAAGTCGATGTCACCGACACCCAGGGTGCTTTGAAGCGCCAATTTCAGTGGGCCGGTCCCCGGTCCGGCACGTTGTCCGACTCCAGGAGCCGTCTGAGCCCGGTCGGCGTCGTACGTGGTTGCCGCTCCTCGTTCGCCTCGCCGCAGCGCACCCCGTGAGTTTTCGGGCTACCCGGGTGCACTCTTCTTGACCTCCTACGGTTCGCTGCCTCCAACAGAGCAGGGCATCCCTGGCTCCGCCTCGCTCCAGCCGACGCCAGGGCGGACGGCTACCGCTAGGACCCGGCCGGGCAGGTCGCCGGCCGGTCAAGCGGCATCGGCCAGGGGACGTCCGCTCCGACGGATGCCCTTCTCGCTGCGCACGCGAGCGTGCTCGCGGCGCTGGGCTGCAAGCACGTCGGGGTGACGGACATTCGCGTTGCGCCAAGCTCAGTCAAGCGTGCAGGGCCCGGGTCTGCACGATGTGGTTGGGGTCCGGGCATGGGAACGACACGCCTCTCGTCGCGGTCTCACGCAGCGGGATCGCCTGCGGCCTGCCGCTCGCGCCGCACTGGGGTCCGGAGGCCCTCGTACGCGCCTGGCGTTGACCGGCCGGTGTCTGCCCTCCGGGGGAGCGGCGGAGGGACGTGAGTGGCCGGTCGTCACCCGCCTTCAGACCGGTCCGGGGCGTGGTGCTGAATCGCCCGGGCGGCCAGGGTGCGGTGGCAGATCTTGCCGGTGGGGCCGAGGGGCATCTCCTCCACCACCAGGAGGAGTTCGGGGAGTTTGCGGCGGGCCAGGCCGCGGTTCAGCAGGTGGGTGGTGAGGTTGGACAGGGTGGGCGTGGGCGTGCCGGGGGCCGGGCGGACGCAGGCGCACAGGCGTTCGCCGAGGGCCGGGTCGGGTACCGGGACGCAGACCGCCTCGGCCACCGCGGGATGGCTGCCGAGTTCGCGTTCGACCTCGGCGAGGCTGATGTTGAGGCCGCCGCGGATCACGATGCGCTTGAGCCGTCCCAGGACGTGCAGCCGTCCGTGCTCGTCCAGCCGGCCGAGGTCGCCGGTGCGCACCCAGCCGTCCGACGTGCGGTAACGGGCGTCCAGTTCCGGCGCGTTGACGTAGCACATCGGTGTCATGGGGCCTCTGGCCTCGATCTGGCCGGTGTGCCCGGTGGGCAGGGGCCTGCCGTCCGGGCCGGTGACCCGGATGCGGGCGACTGTGGGGTCGGGGGTGCCGACGCTGTCGCCCGGCGGGTGGCACTCGCCCGCGGTGTGGCAGTTCACGCCGTCCGAGGAGCCGTAGACCGTCACCACCGGCCGGGTGAACCGCCTGAGGCACGCGTCAGCGGTGGCTGCGGGCAGCGCCGCGCCGCTGGAGACGACGACGCGCAGCGACGAGGTGTCCTCGTCGGGCCGGGGTGGCAGGTCGACGAGCCGGCGGAGCATCGTGGGCACCGCGAAGAGGTGGGTGGGGCGGTGCTCGGCGACCAGCCGCAGCGCGTCCTCCGCGTCGAACACCGACTGCACGATTAGAGTGCCGCCGAGGGCGGCGAGGGTGACGGGCGTGCCGAGGGAGCCGAAGGAGGAAGCCAGCGGGACGAGGACGAGGTGACGGGGCGGCACCGAGGAATTCGGGTGGAGCGCCCGGACGTAGCGGGCCCGGCCGCCGGCCAGGGCGTGATGGCTGTAGGCGACCATCTTCGGCTCGGACTCGGTACCCGAGGACACCAGGATGCGGGCGGGGCCGTACGGATCGGCCGACCGGTGCCGCCGGCCGTGCCGAGACGTGGGGAGCGGGGCGTGCAGCCCCTGGGTCCGTCCCTTGCCGGAGCCGGGTACGAACACGGTGTGAAGGTGGGGAAGGTCCCAGACGACCTGCGCCTGAGGCTCCACGGTGAGGACGGCGCCGTGGGCCCGTGAGCGGGCGAGCAGCGCCCGCAGGTCACGGTCGTCGCGGCCCGGTGGGAGAGGGAGGGCCACCCCGCCGATCGCGTACACGGCGAGTTCCGCGGCGACGGCGTCGCGTCCGTTGGGCAGCCGCAGTGCCACCACGTCCCCGGCCCCCAGGCCCGCCTGCTCGAACACGGCTGCGATGCGGCGCACCTCGGTGTCGAGGGCCGCGTAGGACAGCACACCGGCGTCGTCCACCAGCGCCTCACGGTCCGGGTGTTCCCGGACATGGGCGGTGAACAGGCTGTACAGGTCGGTGTCCGGGCACACGCCGGCCGCCACCCAGGCCCGTCGCAGGTCGCGGGGCACGAAATCGGGGAACGGGACTCCGGCGCGTGAGGTCCACACCGGTTGCTCGTTACCCGTCGTCCCCGTCGTCCCCGTCGTGGTGGGAGCGGCTGTCATGCGAACTCCCACGGTGTGTACGGACGGGCGAACCCGTCTGCCGGGCCCGGTGGCGCCACGGCTTTCCGGAAGGCGGCGTCGTGGGGCAGGTCGGACAGGTCGGTCAGTACGGAGGTCGCCGTCAGCCCCGCCTCGGCCAGCCGCACCCGCCACTCCTCGGTCGTACGACGGGCGAACCGGGCCGCGACGTCCCGCGCGGACGTGGTGTCGGAGCCGTCCAGGAGGCGGCGCACCGCCTCGGGGTGCCGCCGGGCGCGGGGGCCGAGGTACAGGTGGCCGTCCGCCGTGCGCAGCGGCCGGTCCAGTGGCGTCCAGCGGACCCGGTGCGCGGGACGGGGGACCAGGGCGCCCGCGGAGAGCAGACAGGAGTGGACCTGGCTGCCCCGGTGGGCCGTCTCACGGACCGCCAGCGCGGTCAGCACGCCCTGGGCGCACACCAGCCCGCCGAGCACGTCGGTGAGGGTCATCAGGGACGGGGCCGGGGGTTCGTCGGCCGGTCGTACCGCGGCGGCGAGTCCGCTGTGCACCTGGGCGAGGTAGTCGGTGCCCACGGGGGGCCGGTCACCGAAGGCGTCGCCGAAGCCGGATGCCCAGGCGTACACCGGAGCGGGGCTCCCGGGCATCAGGTCGGAGGCGGCCAGACCGAGACGGGAAGCTTTCCCGGGGGCCCAGTTGTGCAGGAACACGTCGGCTTCGGCGGCCAGGGCGCGGACGGTGCCGCGGCCCTCCGCGGTGGTGAGGTCGGCCTCGATGACCGGCTTACCCGCGTTGAGCGCCAGGAACCGGGCCGAGCACTCGCCCGCCAGCGGGGGGAGCCAGCGCATCGGGTCGCCGCCGGGCGGCTCGATCCGTACGACGTCGGCGCCCAGCATCCGCAGGATGTGCCCGGCGAGCGGGCCCTGCACTCTGCGGGTGGACTCCACGACCCGGATCCCGGTCAGCGGCAGGGCCGCGTCGCGGGCCGGGCGCGGGGAGGAGGGGGCCCCGACGGCGCTGTCCGCTTGCGGCCCCCGACCCGGCGCGGGATCCGGCTGCGGCCAGGGGGCCAGTTCCCAGGGCTCCAGGCGGACGGCGGGGGCCGGGTCGGAACGTACGACGAGGAGGCTGACCCCGCTGTGGTCTGCGGCGGCGCGCAGATGCGGCAGCGTGTGACGGCGTGCGGCCTGCCGCAGCGGGTCGGGGAGGGGACAGACGGCGGTGGCGAACCGCTGCTGGAAGGGCAGCCAGCCGCGGCCCGCGACAGGGGGCGGCACACCGAGCCGGGCCCAGAACTCCCGCCAGGCGTCCGGGTCGAGAGTCTCGACCTCCACCCGGACATCGTCGGACGTGACCAGGGTCGCCAGGCCGCCACCCGTCTGCGTCGCGGAGGCGGGCGGGCGTCCGGGTTCTGCCGGGCCACCGCTCCCCCCGGCCGTCGCGGCGGCGAGGTACTGGCCGACCGCCAGCAGCGCTCCCTGAGCCACCGAGGTCCGCACCTCGCACAGGTCCAGCCCGCGGGCCCGCCCGACGCGCAGGGCGGTGGCGCCCAGGGCGGCGAGTACGCCTGTCACGACCGAGGCGTAGTCGACTGCCAGCGGGGAGGGCCCGCCCGTGGCCCGGCCGTGGACGTGCATCAGCCCGCAGGCGGCCTGTACGGCACGCTCGTCCGGCAGGTCCGTTGCGACGGGGCCCGCCCACTCGATGCGCGGCTGCACCGGGTCCGGGCCGGCGCCGGCCCCCTGCGACAGGGCCTGTGCGGTGTGCCGCAGCAGACGCTCCGCGATCGTGGTGGCGACGGCCGGTCGGGCCTCGGTCCGCAGTCCCGGCGTCACGGCCGCTCCTCGGCGGGCCGACGGCCCTGTACGGAGTAGAAGACGCTGGAGGCGGCACGGAAGGACTGGTCCCGCATCAGATCCCGCACCCGGTCCAGGTCGTCGTCGGTCATGCCCTGTTCCTTGAGCCGGTCCCGGAGGTTGCGGGTGTGGTTCAGCTGGAGCCCCAGGCCGGGGTCCTGTGCGTGTCGTACGCCGATGTGGAGGTGGACGTCGAGGGCGGTCAGCCCGGCCGCCTTCATGACGGCCGGTACTTTCCGTGCCCAGCACGGGTCGCCGCCCGCGGCGCGCAGCGCCGCCGTCTTGGCCTCGAGGAACCGGACGTACAGTGCCTCGGCCCCTGCGTCCGGGGTGAGCAGAGGCGGTTCGTAGGAGGCGTCGATCTCGTCGATCTGCAGCAGGCCGCCGGGTTTGAGGGCGCGCACCAGCTTGTGCAGGACGGTGTCACGGGTGGGCACGTGCTGCAGGACCAGGCGGGCCACCACCAGGTCGTAGGCTCCCTCCGGGAGCGGGTCGCGGGTCACGTCGAGGGCAGCGACCTCAAGGCCCGGGCCGGGTACCAGGTCGCGGGGGTCGAGGTCGGTGGCGAGCACGGAGCCGCCCGGTGCGACCCGGTCCGCCAGCCAGCGCGCGATGCTCCCACCGCCGGCACCGACCTCCAGACAGCGCCAGCCCGGACCGACGCCAACGGCGGCAAGCCGGGGCAGGGTCACCGGGTCGTACGCGGCGGCCACGCAGCGGTGCTGGTCGCGGCTGTGCGCGGTGCCGTTGCCGAAGACCGCGCGGGCGCTTTCCCGGGCGTGGGACGGCTCCCGGGCGTGGGACGGCTGGGACTGGGTATCGGGAGACGGCTGGGGCACGCAGAACTCCTCTCGCCACGTGGTGGCTTGTCAGATCAGGCTCGTAGGCGGTGGCTTGTCAGGCCCGGCTCGTAGGTGGTGGCCTTTGTCAGGTCCAGCGGCCGGTCCCGGTGACCGCGGTGCCGGTGAGGTGCCGGGCCAGGGCGGCGCGGCGAACCTTGCCGGTGCCCGTGCGAGGGACCTCGTCCCAGGTCAGGACCGCGGGCTGACGCATCGTCGGCAGCCCCTGGGCGGCCTGTTTCCAGGCATCCGGATCCAGTCGGCCGTCGGCGGTGACCACGGCCGGCAGCGGATCGCCGTCCGGGGCGCCGACGATCACGCATTCCAGGGCCTGGGGCAGCCGCTGCTCCAGCACGTCCTCGGTCCGCAGGCAGCTCATTCCGGGCAGGGTGTCGGCCTCGCGGTCCAGGACGCTGACGCTGCCGTCGCGGTGGTGCACCCCCACATCACCCGTGGACCACCAGTTGCCGACGCGCTTGGCCTCCCAGCGTTTTTGTTCGCCGACGTAGCCCAGGGCGAGGGCCGGTGTGCGGACCAGGAGCAGACCCGGGCGGCCGCGCGGGACCGGGCGCAGTGTGTCCGGGTCCACCACGCGCAGCCGGGTCCGGCCCGGCACCGGACGGCCCAACTTGCGCGTCGTGGACGCGGCGTTCGGTGCGAGCGCGGAGCTCCGCGTGTGGAAGCGGAACGTCAGCGGTCCGGTCTCGGTCTGGCCCCAGCCCTGCATCCACAGCGGGTGGGCGCGGCGGCTGGCGGTCAGGTACGCGCGCAGGGCGGGCGGGTGCATCGCGTCGTAGGTGCTGATGTACAGGCGGACGCGCCGGAACGGGTTGTCCAGCCGTACGGTGAGCCGCCGCAGCCGGACGTAGGTGGCCGGCAGCGCCTCCACCACGGTGGGCGGGTACGCCCGCAGCAACGGGTCGGCGGTGTCCGGGTCGTCGCCGGTGAGGACCACGATCCTGGCGGGCGCGAGCGCCGTCACCACCGCCGTCCAGCAGAAGGTGCGCCCGTGTGCGTACGCGCTGGCGTTGCACAGGACGTCGTCCCGGCGCAGGCCGATACCCGGGTAGCGCACCGCCTCCAGGCGGGCCAGCTTGTGCACGAGTGTCCGCGTGGAGTGGACCACCAGTTTGGGCACGCCGGTCGTCCCCGAGGTGTGGTGGATGACCAAGGGCTCGTCCTCGTGGCGCCGTACCGGCGCACCGGGTCCGGAGGCGTCCAGTGCGGCGAGGTGGGTCGCGCCGGGCACAGCGGTGTCGACGGTGATGCAGAGGGGGGCCGCGGCGGCGGCGTCCCGGCAGCGGGCCAGCACCGCGGAGGTGGTGATCAGCGCGGCCGGCCGCAGCCGCCGCAGCAGGGTGAGGAGGTCCGGGGTGTCCAGTCGGGCGGACAGTTGGGCAGGCACGGCGCCGACGCGGACGGCGGCGCAGGCGAGCAGGTCGTAGTCCCAGTGGTTGTTCTTCACGATGGCCACGCGGTCCCCGGGCCGGACCCCGGCTCCGGTGAGCCGGGCGGCGGTGGCGCGGACCAGGGCGGCGAGCTCAGCGACGGTCCACCGGGTGCCCGCCTGCGGGGCGATGTCGAAGGGCCGGTCCAGGTGGAACACGGTCCGGGCGCCGCCCGCCGCCGCGTCGTCGAACAGGGTGCCCATGTCATGCGGTCGCACGGATCTCCTCCGCCAGGTCGGGGCCGGACGACGGGCGCCGCCGCAGCCTGCTCAGGACACGGGACGCGGCCAGCGCGCCCGCGCGAACGGCACCCTCGGACGCGGGCCGCAGCATCACCCAGTCGCCGGCGTACTCCACGGCGCGCGCCGGGCGGGCCAGGAAGCCGGGGCGTTCCCGCAGCGCCTGCGGGGTGGCTTCCGGCAGGCCGTGGCGGAAGGCGTGCACGAGGTGGTGGCGGCGGGCACCGGCGAGGCCCGGTACGTAGCGTTCCGCCGCGTGGGCGAGCACATCGGCGGCCTCGTCGGGGGAGGCGTCCAGCAGCTCGCGGACCCGGCGCGGACCGGCCACGAGGGTGATCAGCCCGCGCCCGGCGGGGGCCCGGCCGGGGTCCTTGGCGTGGTCGACGACCACACCGGAGAGTACGTCCTCCTCGACGGCCGGGGTGAGCAGGATATGCACCGGACGCCGGTCGGCCGGGGCCAGCGGGCGGTCCAGCAGGTAGCTGACCTTCATCATCGGGGTGAAGGTGCAGGCCGTGACGAACGGTCGCTCGTCGGCGGGGACGTCCGGGCGGAGCGCCGCCGCGACGGGAGCCGGTACGGCCAGGACCGCGGCCCGCGCCCTGACCTCACCGTCGTCGAACCGCAGGACGGCGTGCTCGCCCGCGTCGGTGACCTCCCGCACGGCGCGGCCGGTGACGACGTCGGTACCGGCGGCCAGCCGGCGGGCCAGGAAGTCCATGCCACCCCGGTAGGTACGCCAGGTGGTGGGGGAGCCGGTCTCCAGCAGCAGGCTCACCAGGGGGGCGGCGGCGGAGCGGGCGGTGTCCCAGCCGAAGAAGCACCCCGCGACCGGCTGGAGGAGGTAGTCGTGCAGGTCGGGGTGGTAGCGGGCGGCCGTCTCCCGCACGCTGGCGGCACCGAGCGGACTGTGCTCGGGGCGGTCGCCGTCGAACCGGGTGCGACGGCGACCGGTCCACGCCGAGAAGACGGCCAGGTCGAGCCGGGCGCGGGCGGACAGGCCGGCGCCGGTGAACACCGCCGTGCTCTCGCCGACGCCGAGGTGGGCGCGCCCGTCACGCCAGACGGCCACCCCACCGCCGACCCGGGGGACGTCCGCCGGGCCGGCGCCCAGTCGGCGCAGCAGCTCCCAGGTGGCACGGTAGCCGCGCGAGGCGACTTGCTCGGCTCCGGTGTCCACCGTCCAGCCCTCGTGGCGCAGGCTGCGCATCCGGCCGCCCACCTGCGGCAATTGCTCGTAGACCCGCACCGACAGCCCGGCGCGCCGCAGTTCGTGGGCGGCGGTCAGACCGGCGATGCCGGCGCCGACGACCGCGACGTCGACCTCGGGCGTCATCGGGCGGCCCCCGCTGCCACCAGGATGTTGGCCACGGTCATCAGCACCACACTCAGCCGGTGCACCGCGAAGCCCGTCCGGCGGGCCGTCATGATGTCTGCCCGGACGAACCCGGTCAGGTACTGGCGGGCCCGCAGCGCGGTCGCCGGCAGCATCAGCAGCACGAACCACCACGGGGCCGCCCCGGTGACCGAGGCGACCGCACCGATGAGGAACTCGGTGACCGACAGGGCCCCGATGAAGACGGCGTTGCCCCGTTCGGACACCAGAGCCGCCACGGTCGGACGGCCCACCGTCCGGTCGCCGGCGACGTCGTTGGTGTTGGAGTAGACGCCGAACATCAGCGGCCCGAACCCGAAGAGCACCGCCTGCACCATCAGGAAGCCGGACCAGCCCCCTGCCACCAGGCCGTACGGCACGATCACGAGCACGGCACCGAGAGCGACGAGGAACGCCTCCTGGAAACCGTGGTAACTGATCTTCAGGCCGTACGAGTACTGCAGCGACACGGCGAACAGCGCGCCCGCCGCCACCAGCGCCCACAGCGGGCGGTGCGGTGCCAGCGCGGCGGCGCCCACCCACAGCACAGCGCCCGCGGCCGCGCAGCCCCAGGCGAAGCGCAACGCCTGCGGCACCGTCAGCGTCCCGGCGACGAGCGGTTTGCGTGCCTTGCTGCGGAGTGGATTGTCGGGACCGTAGTTGGTGAGGTCACTGCCGTCCCGGAAGCCGGTGACGTCGTCCAGGGCGACCATCGCCATCAGGACCGCGATCTCCCCGGCCAGGAACAGCACCAGCACCAGCGCCTGCCGGGCCGTGAAGTCGCCGACCGGGAACAGGGCGGCGGAGAGGGCAAGAAAGATTCCGAGGTAGTAGTCGTACACGTCCAGCTTGCCGAGCCGCGCGTAGACGCGCAGCCTGCTGGTGCCATGGGCGGCGGGCGCGGGACGGCCGACCGCGATGCTGTCCGTCATGGGTGACCTCTTGGGTTTCTCTGCGTCGGACGGGGTGCCGCGCGCCGTCCGGGAGACGGGACGGTCCCGGCGGCTGTCGTATGTTGCTGTGCTCTGTTGTGGTGCTGTGCTGTAGTGCTGCGCCGTCGTGCGTCAGGGGCGCTCGGTGACGAACGCGCACACCAGGTCGGCGACGTGTTCGACCTGCGTGTCGCTCAGCAAGTGGTGCACCGGGAGCGCCAGATGACGGCGGGCGGCCTGTTCCGCGCACGGCCAGCGGGCACCGGGGGGCGCGTAGGGGGCGAAGGCGCGGTGCGCGGGCAGGGGACGCGGGTAGTAGACGTGCGAGGCCACCCCCCACTCGGCCAGATGGGCGCCGAGGGCGTCCCGGTCGGAGGCGAGCACCGTGTAGACGTAGAAGCACCGGCCGTCCCGGTCGGGCGGGGGCGGGACCACACCGCGGCCGGTCAGCGGCGTGAAGCGCTCGGTGTAGTAGGCGGCGATCTCCGCCCGCCGCGCCAGCCGCTTGGGGAAGCCGCGGTAGCGGTGCGTCTGGAACGCGGCCTGGATCTCGTCGAAGCGGCTGTTGAGCCCGATGGCGTGGTGCACGAAGCGCTGCCCGGCCACCTGGCCGTGGTTGCGCAGCATCCGCACCTTCTCGCCCAGCTCCGCGTCCCGGGTGACCACCACGCCGCCTTCGCCGGGCATGCCGCAGGTCTTGACCTGGACGAAGGAGTAGACGCCCGCCTCGCCCCACAGTCCGGCCGGAACACCGCGCAGGACGCCGCCCTGGGCGACCGCCGAGTCCTCCACCAGACGCAGTCCGTGCCGACGGGCCAGCTCGACGAACCTCGGCATGTCGGCCATCACGGAGAACATGTGGGCCGGCATCACCGCCTTGGTCCGCGCGGTGACGAGTCGCTCGGCATGGTCCGGGTCCATGGTCATGGTGTCCGGCCGGATGTCGGCGAAGACCGGGGTGGCGCCGGTGCCGGCCACCGACGCGGCCAGCGGCGCGCACCCGAACGCGGGCACGATCACCTCGTCACCGGGACCGACCTCCAGAGCCCGCAGCACCAGGGAGAGCGCCGAGGTGCCGCTGGAACACGCGACCACGTCGGCCGCCCCCAAGTCCTCGCGCAGCAGATCCTCGAAGGCCGCGGTGCGCCGGCCCAGGATGAACCGCTGCTCCGGGTCCAGGCCCACCTCCCGGACCAGGCCGATGAGCGCGGTGCGGTCGGCTTCGAAGAGGGCGGGCGGGAAGAACGGGACGGCGGGAGGGAGCGATACGGTCATACGGTCGTCCTCCCGCCGGCGAGGAAGCAGCGGACGGTGTCACACACGCGGTCCAGGTCGCCGGGGCCGAGATCGGGGTGGAACGGCAGAGCCACGGCACGCCGGGCCGCCGCCTCGGCGTGCGGGAACTCGCCCGTCCGGTGGCCCAGGTGGGCGAAGACGGGCTGGTGGGGCAGCGGCACCGGGTAGTAGACCTCGGTGCCGATGCCGTGCCGGTCGAGATGGGCGACGAGAGCGTCCCGGTCCTCGGTCTCGATGAGGTAGACGTAATACACGTCGCGGGTGCCAGGCCCCTCGGCGGTGACGCGCGGCAGGCGGATGATGCCCGGCACGTCCCGCAGGCGGGCGGTGTAGGCGTCGGCCAGCTCGGCCCGGTACGCGATCTGCTCCTCCAGGAGGGGCAGCTTGGCGAGCAGGACGGCCGCCTGGATGTCGTCCATCTTGCTGTTCACGCCCGGCCACGCGCTGTCGGTCGAGATCGCCGGGAAGTCGTTCAGCGTACGGCCGGTCCTGCCGTGGTGGCGCAGGGCCGCGACGGTGTCCGCCACCTCCGGGTCGTCGGTGAGCACGGCTCCCGCGTCCCCCAGCGCCCCGAGCGTCTTGGAGGGGAAGAAGGACAGCACCCCTCCGGCGCCGTGCAGGCCCGCGTGCACACAGCGTCGGCGCATGCCGATCGCCTCGGCGCTGTCCTCGACCACCGTCAGACCGTGCCGCCATGCGACCGCGGTGACGGCCTCCAGGTCGGCCATGGTGTGGAACAGGTGCACCGGCATCACGAACCGGCTGCGGGGAGTGACGGCCGCCTCCAGGGCCGCCGGATCCATCGCGTACGTCCCCGGGTCGATGTCGACGAACTGGGGCCGGCCGCCTGCCAGAACGACGGCCGACGCGGTGGCGAAGAACGAGTACGCGGGCACCAGGACGCCGTCGCCGGGACGCAGCCCACAGGCGCGCAGCAGCAGCACGAGCGCGTCGGTGCCGCTGTTGACGCCGACCACGTACCGCGCGCCGGTGTATTCCGCGAGCGCCGTCTCAAGCTGTCCGACCTGTTTTCCGTGAGAGAACTTACCGCTGTGGAAAACCTCCTCCAGTGACTTTTCGATGGAAGGCCACAGCAGTTCGAAGGTTTTAGCCTGGGAAAAGAAGGGAACCGCATGCGCCGCTTCTTCTACGGCCGGTAATCCGCTCAATTTCTTCACCGCTCCGTTGGGTCGTGCCGAATATCGACGCTAATAGGAATCGTGGGCCGCAGAGAATGAGGAAGGGGCAACTTCACACTTTGTGAGTAAATGCCTTCCGGATGTCTTGACCCATTCCTTCCGGGACGGCAATAGTCCTGCGTCACAACGGAGTTGGCGCACGGACTAGGAGGCCCTGTGCTGCAGCCCCTCGTGGTCGGGCTCGGCCGGTCCGGATCCGGACTGCACTTGAGGACGCTGGCCCGGCTGGCCGGGCGGACCGGAAGCACGGGTGATCCACTCGTCGCCCTGCCCGCGGTCGGCTGCGACCCGCGCGCCGGCGTTCTGCGGCTGGCGGCCGCCCCCGACGGGACGACCGTCGTCACCACGCTGGACGAGGCCCTGGACCACGTGGACCCCGCCAACGCGGTGGTGCACGTGTGCACGCCGCCCCGGTTGCGGCACGCCTTGATCGCGGAGCTCGCCGGGCACGGCTTCCGCCGGATGATCGTGGAGAAACCCCTGGCCGCGTCCTGCGACGAACTCGACGCCCTGATCCGGCTCCGTGACGAGACGGGCCTCGCCCTCGTGGCCGTGGCCCACTGGACCGGCTCCCGGCTCGCGGGCCGACTGCGCGGGCTCGTCCGCGGCGGCCGGCTCGGCCCGCTGCGGCGCATCACCGTGGACCAGCACAAGCCGCGCTTCCTGCGGTCCCTGACCACCGACGGGCACCAGAGCGCCCTCGACGTGGAGATCCCCCACTCCCTGGCCCTGGCCCTCGACCTGGCCGGCCCCGCCGAACTGCGCGCTGCGCGCTGCTGGGACCTGCGCTGCGAAGACCGGGAGCTGCCGGGTATGGGCGGCGCCCACCTGGAACTGGAGCACAGTACCGGGGTGTCCACCCTGCTGCGCTCCGACCTGGGCGCACCCGTGCGGCAACGCAGCGTCGTCTGCGAGTTCGACGGCGGGACGGCCACGGGCCACTTCCCCCTCAGCGAGGACGACGACCACGCCCAGCTCGTCATCACCCCTGCCGGCGGCGATGCGCGCGCGGCGCCGACCGGAGCCCCCGCCACGGGCGGCGTGCCAGGACCCGGCCGCCAGGTTTTCCGGGACGACGCCCTGACCGACTTCCTGGAAGGCGCCTATCGCGGCTTCCTCTCCCAAGCGCCGGACGCCACCGGGTTCTCGCTCGCCGGTGAGACCGCCCGCCTGCTTTGCGCGGCCCGGGAACACTGCGCCGCCGCACCATCCGCCTACACCAGGAGCCGCTGACATGCCCCGACATGGCACCGCCGGATACCGCGCCGCGGGATTCGGGCCCCTGGCCGGGATCGGCGACGAGGCGGCGCCCGATACCGACGGCCAGCTGGCCGCCTTGTGCCACCTGGGCTGGAACGCCATCGAACTGCGCACCATCGACGGCACCGCACTCGCCGACCTCTCCCCAGCCGCCTTCGCCACCCTGGCCCGGCGGCTGGAGGACGTCGGCGTCACGGTGATCGCCGTGGCCTCCAGGATCGGCAACTGGTCCCGTCCCGTCACCGGTGACCTCGCCGTGGACCTCGCCGAACTGGACGTCCTGGCCGAGCGGTGCGCTGCCCTGAATTGCCGTCTCGTACGGATCATGTCGTACCCCAACGACGGTCTGACGGAGACCGAGTGGGCCGACCGCGTCCTCGCCCGCACCGCCGTCCTGGCGGACCGCGCCGAGCGCGCGGGCCTGGTGCTGGTGCACGAGAACTGCGCGGGCTGGGCCGGGGACCGGGCCGACCGCGCGCTCCGACTGCTGCGTGCCGTGGACAGCCCGGCCCTGCGCCTGCTGTTCGACACCGGCAACGGCGTTCCCTACGGCTACCGCGCGCCGGACATGCTTCAGGACCTCGCCCCCTACGTGGCCCACGTCCACATCAAGGACGCCGTCCGCACCCCGGACGGCACCACCGCCTACACCCTGCCCGGTGAGGGCGGTGCCGAGGTGGCCGCGTGCCTGCGGATCCTGGCCGCCCACGGCTACACCGGGGCCCTCTCCCTCGAACCGCACCTCGCCGTGCGCCCCCACGAGGGCCTGGTCCGGGCCGGTGAGGACGCCGGTGACCTGTTCGTGCGGGCCGGACAGGCGCTCACCCGGCTGCTGCGGTCCGTGGAGGCGGCACCCGCCTGTCCGGACGGTACGGCGTGACCGCACTGTTCACCGACCAGTACCAGAAGCTGCTGCTGGACCTCCTGCGCCTGCCCAGCGTCAACCCTCTGGAGGCCGGGCCCGACGACCCGCCGTCCCGGCTGCCCGACCTCCTCGACCGGTACGCGGCAGCCGCCGCCGACGCGGGGTTGGACACCGTACGGCTCGCGGCCGCGCCCGCCGCATGTCTGGACCGGCCCGGGGTTCCGTCCACCGTCCGGGCCGCCGCGTGCGATCCGCGCTTCCTAGCAGACCAGCCCAGCCTGCTGCTGCGGCTGGGACCCGAGCGTCCCCGCGTGGACACGGTGATGTTCAACGTCCATCTGGACACCGTCGCCGGACACGTCCCGCCCGCCTTCGACGGAAGCAGGTTCACCGGCCGGGGCGCGGTCGACGCCAAAGGGCCCGCCGTCGCCCTGCTCGCGGGACTGCGGGCCGCCGCGTCCCACCCCGCCGTCGGACGGGACATCACCGTCCTGGTCCAGGCCGTCGCCGGGGAGGAAGGCGGCGCCCTGGGCACCTACGGCACCCGCCCCCTGCTGGAAGCCGGCCATTACGGACGCCTCAACGTGTTCTGCGAGCCGACCGGTCTGCGCGCGCTGCCCCGGGCGACCGCTTCCATGACCACCCGGATCACCGTCACCGGTGAGGACGCCGTGGACGACCATCCGGACGCCGGACACAACGCCACCGTGCTGCTCGGCTTCCTCGCCCAGCACCTCGCCACCCGCCTGGACGGGGCCGTACCCGGCGCACGGGTGTGCCTGGCCGGGCTGCACACCGGCCGCACGCACAACCGCGTCCACGGCACCGGCACCCTGTTGGTGAACCTGTCCTACGGCACCACCGCGGACGGCCGTCACCTGAAGGCCGCAGTGACCCGGCACGTCAGCGACGGTCTGCTCCGCTTCACCGAACTCTTCGCCTCCACCCGGGAGTTCGCCCGCACGGCACGGGACGGGGCACGCATCACACGGCTCGGCTGGGACAAGCACGGACTGCCCGCGCTGGACAACCGCGATCCCTGGGCCGAGGCACTCCTGGCCCGCGCGGGAGCCCGGCCGGCGGACGGCGACCCCGGTTTCACGTGCGACGCCATCTGGGCCGCCGGTCTGGACGACGCGTTCACCACCGTGCTCGGCCCCGGTGACCTCGCCGCCAACCACGCCCACGCTCCCGGGGAGTTCGTCGACCTCGCCGACCTGGAGGACTTCGCGAACGTCGTCCACCGCCTCGTCACTCTCTTCGCCGAAGACCACCGACCGGCCCCTCCCGTAAGGAACCCCGTATGACGGTGTCCACCGCCTCCCCGGCACCCTCCGACCACGCATCCGTCCTTGTCGGCCACGCCGAGCTGCGTGCCGCGCTGACCGGCCTGTTCACCGGCCACGGCATTCCGGTGCCCCGGGCCCGGCTCGCCGCCGACGCGCTGTGCCACGGCGACCTCACCGGCCTCGACTCGCACGGGGTGTTCAACCTCACCCGGCTCTACCTGCCGCTGCTGGAGTCGGGGCGCTGCGCCCCCCGTGCCGAACCGCGGACCGTCACCGACCTGGGCGCCTGCGCGGTCGTCGACGCCCGCCGCGCCCTGGGCCTGTGGGCCGCGGCCGAAGCCATGGACGACGCCGTCGCCCGGGCCCGCCGGCACGGCGTCGGCCTGCTGTCCGTGCGCGGCGCTACCCACTTCGGGTGCGCCGGCTTCCACGCCGTCCGCGCCGCGCACGCCGGAATGATCGGCGTCGTCGCGAGCAACTGCGGCGGCCAGCGCATCGCACGCCCGCCGGGAGGCGCGGTGGCCATGCTCGGCACCAACCCGCTGAGCGTCGCCGCACCCGCCCTCGACGGCCACCCCTTCCTGCTGGACATGAGCACCACCGTCGCGCCGACCGGACGGGTACGCGTCGCCGCCCGCCGCGGCACGCCGGTGCCCCCCGGCTGGCTGGAGGACGCGGCGGGCGACCCGGTGACCGATCCGTCCGCCTTCGACCGCGGCGAGGCGTTCCTGCGCTGGCTGGGCGGTACGGCCGAGACCGGGGTCCACAAGGGCTACGGACTCGGTATCGCGGTGGAACTGCTGGCCGCGGTGGTGTCCGGGGCGGCCGTGGGGCCCTCGCCCGCCGCCCTGGAAGGAGACGGCCGGCCGCACGGACAAGACGACGGCATCGGCTTCTTCCTCCTCGCGATCGCCCCGGACGTGCTGCGTCCGGGCACGGACGTCGCCGGCTCGACCCGGTCCCTGTTCGGCGCGCTCGCCGACTGCCCGCCGGTGCCCGACGGCGAACCGGTGCGTTACCCGGGCTGGCGGGAGGCCGAACTCGCCGCCGAGCGCCGGCGCGACGGCATCCCACTGCCGGAGCACCTGTACCGGGAACTGGCCGACCTGGGCCTCCTCGGCGGTCCCGGCTCCGGGAACCCGCGATGACCCGGCCCCTGCGCCTGGGCGTCGTCGGCCTCGGCGCCATCTCCCCCTACTACCTGGCCGCCGCCGAACGGCTGCCCGGCTGGGAGCTGTCGGCCGTGTGCGACACACGCGACCAGGCCCTGGAGCAGTACCGGGGCCGAGCGGCCCGCTTCAGCGACCACAGGACACTGCTGGCCCGGGCACGGCCGGACGCCCTGGTCGTGGCCGTCCCCAACCACGCGCACCTCCCGGTCTGCCGAGAGGCGCTGGCCGCCGGTGTTCCCGTGTGCGTCGAGAAACCCCTTGCCCTCACAGCCGCCGAGGGAAGCCTGCTGGTGGATCTCGCACGGCGCTGCGGCGTCGCTCTGATGACGGCGTTCCACCGCCGCTACAACGCGGCCGTCCGCGCGCTGGCGCACCAGGCGACCGGCCGGAAGATCGTCGCGGTCCGCGTGCGGTACCTGGAGCGCATCGAGGAACATCTCGGCGGTGAGGACTGGTACCTCGACCCCGCCCGCTGCGGCGGCGGATGCGTGGCCGACAACGGCCCGAACGCCCTCGACCTGGTGCGACTGCTGCTCGGCGACGTCACGGTCACCGGCTGCGAGATCCACCGCGACGGCTCGGGCGTCGACCGGCAGGCCGTGATCCGCCTCAACAGCCCCACCGGAGCCACCGCATCGGTGGAACTGGACTGGTCGTATCCGGGAGAACGCAAGGACGTCGAGGCCGAACTGGCCGACGGGGAGGTCCTGCACGCCGACATGCTGGCCGGCCACCCCGGCTTCAAGGCGTCGCTGTGGCACGAGTACGAGGCGATCCTCACGGAGTTCGCCGCCCTCGCCGGCCGGCGCGCCCCGGTCGGCGAGGGAGCGCACGGCGGCCTGCCCGCACTGGAGATGGTCGAGGCTGCCTACCGCTGCGCCCGGCCCGCGTCCGACGCGGCGACGGCGGAGGCGGACCGGTGAACCCGGCGGAGGACGGCCCGAAACGTGTGGTGCGCGCGAGCCTGGTCAAGGTGCTGACGCACCACCGCACGGACCGCGGGATGCGGTTGGAGGAACACGCGGCGCGCTGCGTACGCCGGGGCGAGGTGCACGAACTGGTCAGCACCGACCAATGGGACCCGCGCCCCGGAGCCCGGATCGACCGGGTGGGCTTCCTCGGCTTCGCGGAACTGGTCTGCGGCGGCGTGATCGACCGCGGCGACCTGGTGAGCATCGGGGACACGCCGGTCGGCACGGTCCTCGGCTTCGACGCCTGCCACCTTCCGAACCACTACAACATCCTGATCCACACCCCCCGTCCGGTCAGTGGGCGGGACCTGCGGCTGCGGCCCGAGGCCCGTGTCACCTTCGTCCAGGGCCCGGATGACGGGGGCCTGGGGCAGAAGGACTGACGCCTTCGTCCAGGCCCCCTTCATGGGGTGGCCCCCCTGAGCGGATGCCCAGGGGGGTCACCGGAGCCGGTTCGGCAGGTCAGCCGAGAAGCTCGATGTCCAGCCGGCCGAAGTGGAAGTCGCGGAGCGCCCCCAGCAGTTCCTCCTCGGACAGGCGGCCGTCGCCGTTCGCGTCGATCTGCCCGAACATGTCACCGGCCCGGGAACGCGGCACGCCGACGGCGGTCAGCCAGGCCTGGAACTCGCGCTCGTCGATCTCGCCATCGTGGTTGTCGTCGCACAGGTGGATCAGCGCCTTCACGATGGGGGAGAGGGCGCGGTTGAAGCTCGCCTCGCCCTCCTTGAACAGCATGTCCCCCGTGGCGCTGAGGAACTGCTCCCGGCTGATGCCGCCCCCGGCGGCGACTCCGGCCTTCTGGGCCAGGTTCTCGTAGAGCCCCTGGAACGCGGTCAGGAGTTCCTGCACCTCCGCAGAGTCGGCCTTCCTCCCCAGGTTCTGGGCGATCCGGGCTGCCTCGCCCTGGAAGTCGGCGGGTTCCAGCACACCGTTGCCGTCGGTGTCCCACTTCTCGAAACGCTTCACCAGACGGTCGTTGGCGACAGCAGTGCTCATGTGTTCTCCTTCTCGGTTCGTCTCGGAGAGATGACGGGCTGCGGCCCCTGGTCAGGGCCGCGACCGCGCAGGGCGCTGCCACTGCGCGGGTCTGTGGGCCGGCGGGACGCCGGCAGGAAGGCGCCGACCGGGGTCGGCGGGAGGAGGCGTCGGCTGAGGCGGCGAAAGAGGTCGCGGCTCCAGTGCGGGAGGCGCGACGGGGCTGTGTCAGAGAAGCGTCACCCTGCTGCCCACGGCCTTGCCGCGGGTGTCCAGCACGGTGCAACGGGCTCGGCCCAGAGTTTCTCTCGCGTAGCAGGCGTGGTCCTGCAGCAGGATCGCCACATCCGCCTCAGCCAGGGCTTCCCGCAGGTCCGTGGCGCGCGGCAGGGACCGATCGTCCACGCTGAAGTCGGCCGCGTACGGGTCGTGGTAGAAGACGTCGACCCCGGTGGCAAGCAGCCCTGCGGCCACGGGGCGCGCCGGTGACTCGCGTATGTCGGCGACGTCGGCCTTGTAGGTGACGCCCAGGAGGAGGGCACGTGCGCCCTCGGGTCGGCCGCGCGTCTCGGTGAGCAGTGACAGGGCCCGGTTCACGACATGCCTCGGCATGTGGGTGAGGACCTCGTGTGCGGCTGCCAGCATGCGGAAGGAAAAACCGTGGGACCCCGCCCGCGCGGCCAGATAGCGGGGGTCGACGGGGATGCAGTGCCCGCCGACGCCGGGACCGGGACGGAAAGCGGCGAAGCCGAACGGCTTCGCCGCCGCGCAGTGCAGAACGTCCCAGACGTCGATGCCGGCCTGGTGGCAGAACAGCGCCACCTCGTCGACCAGGGCGATATTGACGTAGCGGTAGGTGTTCTCGAGGAGTTTGGCCATTTCCGCCTCCCGCGTGCCCCGGGCGAGGACGAGGTGGTCCACGAACCGCCCGTAGAACGCGGTGGCGTACTTCGCGCACAGAGCGGTGCAACCGCTCACGACCTTCGGGGTGTTGCGGACGTCCCAGACCTCGTTGCCGGGGTCGATGCGCTGCGGGGAGTACGCGAGATGGAAGTCCTCGCCCGCTCGCAGTCCACTGCTGCTCTCAAGCAGCGGTCTCACGACATCCTCTGTGGTGCCGGGATAGCTGGTGGACTCCAGGACGACGAGCATGCCGGTGCGCAGCCGGGCAGCGACGACTCTCGAGGCGTCCTGCACCGCGGACAAGTCGGGTAAGCCCTCCGGCGTGAGCCCGGTTGGAACACAGATCACCACGGTCTGTGCGTCGTCCAGGATCGCGGGGTCGGCCGTGGCGCGGAAGCCTGCGTCCAGCATGGCCGCGACCTCGGCGTCGCAGACACCACCGACGTGCGAGGGGCCCTCGGCGAGACCGGACACCACGGTGCCGGACACGTCGTACCCGGCGGTGGCCAGGCCGGCCGAGACCGCGGCTCGGGCGAGCGGTAACCCGACATGTCCAAGCCCCATGACGACAAGGTCTACGGTCATGTGAAGCAGTACTCCTGGGTGTGGGGGGACCGGAGCATGGAAAGCGGTGGTTCAGGCCGAGAAGCTGCCGCTGCCGGGCGCCACGTGCGCCCCGAAGCCGGGCTGCACGGTGAGGCCGGGCGTCAGACAGAAGGGGTCGCCGTATACCGTGACCGGCCCGTCGGTGCGATTCGTCAGCACGTGTGCGTCCGCCGGAAGCTTGTGACAGCCGTGAGGATCCTGGTAAACGGTCAGCGGCACCAGTTCCGTCCGGAACACCACGACCTCGCCGGGCTCCGCCGCGGCGGCTGTACCGGGGACTGCGGTCCCCGCGAAAAGCGCACAGGTCACAGCGAGCAGAAAGGTCCGGGCACCACGCATAAGCAGCCTCCTTTGGAATTCTTCGGTCATTTCTATTTTCCTCGGGAATTCTTCGCGGGGCGAAGGACGGTTGGGCGCCGAGGCCCCCGCACGAATATCGTCACAGTCCGTTGGTGAGTTCTTCGTGTATCTGCGGATGGTCATCCTGAATCGTGCGTCGCGGCATAGCGCAGTGCCGCGATGAAAGCTGTGTGGGCGTCGCCGTTGACCTCGTCGAAAGGGTCGACCCGGTGACCGTTCTCGCGGGTTACCGGCGAGAACGGTGGCCGCCGAGGCGAGGGCGTCAACGTGCGCGGCCGGCCTGGCGATCAGGCCGAGGGCGGAAACGGGGGATGTCGACCAGGTCGGCGTAGTGGTTGGTGAGCGCGGTGCGGATCATGGCGGCGCAGGCGTCGTGGAGGGAGGTCAGGCGGCAGGTAGCTGCGGTGTCGAGGGCCTGTCTGGTCATGAAGATGCCGTCGTCGCTGCGGGGCCACTCCTGTTCGCGCACGGAGTGCCAGGTCCGCAGGCTTCGGTGTCCTTCTCGGTTAGGGCCCACTTGCCGGCGCGCCCAGGTAGTACAGGACACGGTATTTGTCGGCTTCCTCCTGCTCGACGCGGATGCCCAGGACCCGCATCGACCTCACCACTTGGGTGGAGAAGAGGTAGGCGGCGGTGACGCTGCACTTCTGGGAGACCGGCTCGGCCCACGTGCCGTGGTCGCACTGCCCGGAGCGCTTCTGAAGTTCCCGGGCGGAGGCGTGCACCAGGCGTCGCACCTTGGTCGCGGTGGCCGCAAAGGCGCCGTCGGTCAAAGCGTTCTTGTTGCCCATGTCCATGAAGTGCCGGGAGGACTGAGACAGGCGCCGCCCTGGGGCCTTCCTTGGCGCCGAGACGCCCGGTGCAACGCAGCGTGAAAGCCTCGACCGGGGAGGGGTGGCAGCCGATCAGACTGGCCGTGGCCCGCATCATCGAGACGGTGGCGTGATGGTGCGAGAAGTACGCCTCCGCTCTGCGGACGTCCTCAGCCGTCCAGCCCGGCGGCGGCGCCACGGCCTCGCGCGGGAGCTTCTCGAGCCAGCGCAGCATTTGGTGATGCGGCGTGGGGAGCGTACCGATGGTGCGGAAGAAGTCGTTGGCGTGAGGGAGCTCGCCGGAGTCGAGCAGTTCGGCCGCAGAGACGTCCGCCGGCGGATCACCGATCTCGTGGGCCTCGGGCAGGTCTTCGACGGTCATGGGCACGGCTGCTTCCCTTTCTGGCGGCCATGAGACGGGAGCGGAACAACAAGTCGTGCGGCGTTCTTCGGGAGAAGAATGCTGCTGCGCTTCGGCGCCTGGAGTCTGTCCGCTTGCCGGAGAAGGATGCGTCGACGGCAGGTGGTGTACACGTGTGAGTGAATGCGCCTGCATGTGTGGTCAGTTGGCGGCGAGTGAGATGGCGACGTTGTGTGCCGCGAAGGTGCCACGGTCAGGGCGTGGAACGCGTCGTCGTAGCCGAACCGAGGGAGGGGTCGGGGTGCTGGATGGGTGGTCCACCGCGCTCGCACGGGAGGAAACCGCCGGTGACCACGTCCAACACTCCGACGAAGGAAGCCCGTTGAGCGAGCTGACCGGCACCCGCATTCACCACGGCCGTCAATCTCGGCCTGCCTCACTGGCCGATGCCCCGAACCAGTACATCCAGCGGGCTGACGAGAGCAAGACGGGCTGTCTCGACTTCCTCCACCTGGTGCTGCCCGAGAGGACGACCGGCGCTTTCGGCAGGGCCTGCGGCTGTCGAAACTGTCGCAGCACAAGACGCTAGACGACTACAACCTCTCCTTCCAGCCCGAGATCGGCCTCCGCAAAGGCAGGCACCTCGCCAGCTTCTCCTTCGTCGAGGAGAAGGCCAACGTTGTCCTGCTCGACCCGGGTGTTGTCAACGGTTTGATCTTGATCTGAGTATGTTGTTGCTGGTCGGGACGTTCCTTCGATCGATGTGGAGTGGACGAGAAACGCGATTGCCGGGGCGGCCTCTCCGGGCTCACAATCGCCGCGTGAACGATCTTCCGCGGGCTGACTTCTCCGCCAAGCCCACGCTCATCGGTGAGAGGGTGCTCTTGCGCCCGTTCCTCCTGGACGAGGACGCTTCCGCGCTGCGGTCGATCCTCCAGGACCCGGAGGTGGGCCGCCTGACCGGCAGTGACCACGGCCCGGTGGATCCTGAGCCATGGGACGATGCCGCCGAGCAACGGATGCGTGCGTGGTATGGCACTCGTCACGAGCAGTCGGACCGGTTGGACCTGGCGGTGGTCGAGCGTGCGACCGGTACCTGCGTGGGTGAGGCGGTGCTCAATGAATGGGACAGTGGCAACCGCAGCTGCAACTTCAGGATCGCGGTGGCCGCGGCCGGCCAAGCCCGTGGACTCGGCACCGAAGCCGTGCGATTGATCGTCGGTTATGGCTTCGAGCGGCTCGGGCTGCACCGGATCTCGCTGGGTGTGTTCTCCTTCAACCCGCGCGCCCGCCGTGCGTATGAGAAGGCTGGGTTCGTGGTGGAGGGCGTCCGGCGCGACGCGCTGCTGTATGACGGGGGGTGGGTGGACGACATCGTGATGTCGATCCTGGCTCCCGAGTGGGAGCGTCACCGCGGCCATCCGGCATCTGGCCGGTGACCGGGCTGAACTCTGGTGAGGCGGGACACGGAATTCAGCAGGGTCAGATGACCCCGGACTGTGGCGAGGCGGTGCCGCCGCGGCGGGCGAGTTCGCGTCGCAGGTCGAGGTTCTCGCCGTGAGCCTTTTAACGCGTCGCGCAGAGCCGCGCGGAGCATCCAGCTGTAGGTGCCCGACGGGTAGGGCTTGTCGCCAGCGGGAAGGAACGGTGCGGGACAAGACCGCCGCCCTGCGAAGGAAGGGCGCTGGTCCCGCTTCCTGGACGCCGCACTTCCCGCATCCCGCGCCAGCGCGAACTCAACGACGAGCACTACGTCGACGACCAAGCACTCGCGCAGACCCCCGCCGCCCTCCATGGCCGTGAGCACGGGATCACCCGCGTCGGGTGAGGTCACCGGCGCCGGGCGTGTCCACGCTGAAGACAGCACACAACGGCGGCCGGGCCGGAGCCCGGGACGGAGGAGACACATGAGCGCGCAGACGTACCTCGCGTACGACTACCCCCTGCTGAGCGTCTTCTGGAGCATGCTCCTGTTCTTCTTGTGGATCATGTGGTTCGTGCTGCTCTTCCGCGTCGTCTTCGACATCTTCCGTGACGACGAGATGAGCGGCTGGGGGAAGGCCGGCTGGCTGGTGTTGACCATCCTGCTGCCCTTCCTGGGCGTCTTCATCTACGTGATCGCCCGCGGCAAGAACATGGGCCGCCGGGAAATCGCCCAGGCGCGGGCGCAACAGGAAGCCTTCGACGCCCGCGTCAGGGAGGCCGCGGGCGCCGCCAACCGGCCCAGCAGCATCGACGAGCTCGCCAAGCTGTCGGAGATCCGTGCCCGCGGCGACATCACGGACGACGAGTTCCTCAGGGCCAAGGAACTGGTCCTGGCCGGTCACGGCCCGGCGGAAACCACCGGCTCCACCACCCGCAGCCACGGTCTCTGAGTATTCGGACCCCACCAATCGAGGCGCAAGAAGATGACCACGACAAACACCTGGCAGGAACACACGGCGAAGCAGGAATGGGCCACGGGCCTGACCGCCTTCGCGGCAGTGATGCTCTTCCTCGTCGGCCTGCTCGACATCTTCCGGGGCATCATGGCCATAGCCGAGGACGACATCTTCGTCACGACGCGCAACTATGTGTTCGAGTTCGACCTGACCAGCTGGGGCTGGATTCACCTCGCACTGGGCGCGGTCGCTGTGATCGTCGCCATCGGGCTGCTCCGGACCGCGATGTGGGCGCGCGTTGTCGGCGTGGCCATCGCCGGACTCGTCATCATCGCCAACTTCCTCTCCCTGCCCTACTACCCGGTGTGGTCAGTCATCATGCTCACCATGTCCGGGTTCATCATCTGGGCCCTGTGCGTGGTTCCGCATGCCAATCTCTCCGACCTGTCCGAGGCGCGTCCACTGGCCGAGGAGCGCCAGCCGAGCAGGAGCACGTATCCGCGCGGGCCCGCATGAGTACATGGCGGTGAGGTTCTTGCCGTCCTCGCCCCGCTGTCCTCACCTTGTGCGCACCGTCCGGCAGGCCGTCGCCGGGCCGCCCGCCCCGATCCTGCGGGCACCGGGCCGTACGGCGGCGCGTGGCGATCCCTCAAGGTGCGGAGGGGACCTGGGATTCGGTGGTCCTCGGGGCGGGGCCGGTGTCCAGGAATTCCCGGACGGCAAAGCCCAGCAGCACGATGACCGTGGTCCACACCACGACCGCCATGGTCGGGTAGCTCCAGGTGAAGAGGACGATAGCGGCGACCACCACCATCACGACCCCGATCCAGTGCTTGAAACGGTGGACGAACCGCCCGACCGCCCCCAGCCGAAGTCCCCCGGAGACCGCGACGTCGCGCAGGGCGCCGATGCTCCTGCGGCATCCGTTGCGGACGGGGACGGCGATCTTGGACGGGCCGCTGAGGAAAGCGCCGACGGCGGTGATGAGGGCGACGGCACCGAGGGCCCGTACGCCGGCGCGCAAAAACTTGATCAGTGCGTCGTACACCGCTCCGGCGGCGGCCGGGGACGCGCCGGAAGGCAGATGGTCGAGGTAGACGTCGCGGAAGACGGTGAGGGTGATCCCGAGGCACAGCATGGCCACGAACACCGCCAGTCCCACCCCGATCAGCGCGTGCCGGCGGTTGAACGCGGTGTACACCCCCGCAGCGGCCACCAGCAGGGCCACGACGGGCAGCCAGCCGCCCATGATCTCGAGGATCCTCATGTAGGTCTTGATCTTGCCGATGTCCTTCGACTGGACCACCACGAAGTCCGTGTGGACATCCGGGATCTTCGCGGCCGCTCCGAGGCCCGCGTCGACCAACCGTTCCTTGACCTGGGCCACGATCGGCGCCACGTCGATGGCCACCTGGTCGTTCTTCAGCGAGACCGCGCGGCCGCCTTCGCCCGTCAGGGCCTTGTCCACGGCCGAGTGCACCCTGCGGTTGCCCTCCACCCAGGCCGTCTTGAACGCACTGCTGGTGACCGCCCGCTCCACGGTGGCGCTGATCAGCTGCTTCAGACCGTTCGTGATCGGCGCGTCCAGGTTGCCGACCAGCTGGGCCGCCTTCGGTGGGACGCTCTTCTCCGATACGGCATCCTGCAGCTGTTTGACCAAGGCGTCCACGTCGATCTGTGCCAGCACCACGTCGGTGACCCGGTTGGTGACCGCCTTCTGCACATCCGGATCGGAGGCCAGCGGCCCTACCGTGGCGACGTAGCGGTCCGTGTCCCGCACGATGCTGTTCGCCCAGACCGCGACCACGGACAGCATCGACAGCAACGCCGCGAAGAGGATCAGCAGGACCGAACCAGCGGATCGGAACGGGTGATGCCGCGCAGCCCGCGGGCGCGCGCCACTCTCCAGGGCACCCAGGCGGTGCCGCAGTTCGTCCAGTTCGTTGCGTTCGCGGGTGTTCAGCGGCTTGTCGATACCGTCGGTCATGGACACCAGGAGATCCGTGTTGCGCCGCGCGTGCGACCCGTGTGCGCCCGACGAGTGAATCGCGCGCGATGTGCGACCGCCGCCATGCGGTGTTGCAATGGTGTGGGGGAGCAGGGACGAGCCCAGAGGTGAGCCGTGAGCGACGTATTTGATGAAGTCGACACATCCGGCCAGATGGGACCGATCGACTACCTGGTCGTGGAGTTCCCCGGCAACCGAATGACCGGCGAGGGCCTCCCCCTCCTGGTCGACCTGGTGGACCGAGGCCTCATCCGGATCCTCGACCTGACGTTCATCCGGAAGGATGCCGACGGATCCGTGACCGGTCTGGAGATCGGTGATCTCACCGGTGACGGTGAACTCGACCTGGCCGTCTTCGAAGGAGCGTCCTCCGGCCTGCTGGGCCAGGACGACCTCGAAGAGGCAGCCGCCGCCCTCCAGCCCGGCAGTTCCGCCGGCGTCCTGATCTACGAAAACCTTTGGGCCGCGCCGTTCGCCGCTGCCCTGCGCCGCGGCGGTGCCGAGCTGGTCGCCTCCGGGAGGATCCCGGTGCCCGCGGTTCTGGCCGCCCTCGACGCAATCGAAAGCGCGCCCTGAAGGGCAAAGGGGCGAGAAGGGAGATCACCATGCCGGGTCTGCTCCGAGGGGTCGCCCGTACGGCCGTCGTCGCCGGAACGGCGACCGCCGTGTCCAACCGAGTGTCCCGCCGACAGCAGGGGCGATGGGGGGCCCAGCAGGAGTACCGGGAGCCCGCGGCGCAATCGGCGCCCCAGTACCAGGCGTCCGCACCGCAGGCGATGCCTCCTGCCGAGCGGCCCGCTCCGGTGGCCTCCGACATGACGACCAAGATCGAACAGCTGAAGCAGCTGGGTGAGCTCAAGGCCCAGGGAGTTCTCACGGAAGCGGAGTTCGAGGACCAGAAGCGCAAGCTCCTCGCTTCCTGACCTTCTTCGGCAACGCCACCCGACCAGCGCGCGAGCGAGCCTCGTTCGAGATCCCGATGCGTACGACGGGACGGTGCAGCACCTGACAAGGAAACGTCCGCCTCCGCGCCGGACCGCGCGTCTGGCCCTCGTCGCGGGAGCCGCGGCGGTGGTGGTCCGATGGGACGGTCACCGACATGTGCCTGTGTCGGTGACCGTCCCATCGCGCAGTCGAAGGTTTCGCCGCTGAGGTTCTCGGAGGGCTCCAGGTGCCCCTCTTCTCCTACCGATCCCAGGAGTCGCCGAAGTCCTCCTTCCGGGCGACGCACAGGGCCCAGATGATGAACCCGGACATGGCGATCATGATGACCGACCACACCGGGTAGTACGGCAGCGAGAGAAAGTTGGCGATGATGACGAGCCCCGCGAGGGCGACGCCGAGGACCCTGGCCCACGTCGCCCCCTGGAACAGCCCCACGCTGACGATCACGGCGACCACGCCCAGGGCGAGATGGATCCAGCCCCAGCCGGTCAGGTCGAACTCGAAGACGTAATTGCGTGTGTTGAGGAAGATGTCGTCCTTGGCGATCGCCATGATGCCGCGGAAGATGTCGAGGACGCCTACGAGGGTCAGCATGACGGCGGCGAAGGTCATCAAGCCTGCGGCCCACGCGAACTTCGTGGAGTGGTCTGTCCGGGGTGCTTGGGTGGTGGTCATCTTTCTGCCTCGTTTCCTGGTACGAGTTCAGTGAGTGGCGGACATGGTTGTGGTGCCGGGGCAAGGGGTGTGCCGGACTCGCTCAGGACGAGGCGCTCGGTGCGGTGGAACCGCGCGTCGGGGACGTCTCCGCGGGTGCGGATGTCGGACGGCGAGTTCTTGGCGCTCCTGGTGCGAGTGCTGTCGGGTGCCGCCTTGGGCGTGTTGCTCGGCGCTCAGCGCCACGTGGGTGCTGTCGCCGCGGCCCGGGTCGGAGGTGGCGGGTGACGTTGCCGAGGCATGGGGGCCTCCTCGAGGGAGGGAGCTGGACCTCACGCCGGCGGTGGGCCGGATCCGGTCTCGGAGCGGTTCGTGCGCAGGGCGGCGCGCAGCGCCAGGGCGAGCCCGAGTTCGGCGACCCCAAGCAGCACCAGCCACAGGCCGAGCAGCCGGGTCAGGGCTACGGCGGACTCGGAGGGCAGGGCCAGCACCACCACACCCGCGACGGTGGCGAGGGCTGCCACGCCGAGGACGAAGCCGCGGTGCGGCATGCCCTTGGCGGCGAGGGCCATCCAGGCGGTCAGCATGCCGGTCACCAGCCAGACGGCGCCCGTGATGAGCGAGAGTGCGGCGACGGTCTGCATCGGGTGCCGTAGGCACAGCACCCCGGCCAGGACGAACAGCACCGCGACCAGGCAGCCCGTGTGCCGGTCGCCGTGCTCCCGGGCGAAGGCGGCGACGAAGCGGAAACATCCCGTCACGATCAGATACAGGCCGATGAGCACGGCCAGCACATGAAGGGTCTCGTCCGGCCAGACCAGGATCAGGATGCCCGGCACCAGCGTCGTCACCGCCGACCCCAGCAGCCAGGTCCAGGAACCGCCCAGCCGGGCCAGCTGTCGTTCGGGACCGGAGTCCGTCGTGTCAGCCGACCGGGCCTGGACGCCGTGCTGGGTGGCTTCCGCCCTGTCGGTCGCAGGATCGGGTTCGGTGTGCGGGATCGGACCACGCGGCACGGTCACGGCGCCTCCTCGCATGAAGCGGTCCGGCTCCGGACCGCCGGTCGAACGGTGCGCGGGCTGTTCACACCGCCCTCGCCTCGCCAGCATCGTGCGCATCACCGCATGCCGGGTCACCCCTGGCGGGTGATCCGCGCCGGGGGCCGTGGCGGTGGGCTGATGCCTGTACGGCTCATTCCTGTACGGCGCATTTCTGTACAGGACAAAAGTCCCGGAGGGACGACGTGATACGCCATGAGTGATCCAGCCGTCGCCTGGGAGCAGGCCTCCGAGGCAGGAGGGACGGCCTTTCCGCCGCTCACGACTTCACCTCCCAGCCGCCTGTCGACGGCAGCCGCGTTCGTGTGGGCAGCCCTCACGGCGACGGCCCTGATCACCGTCTGCTATCCGCTGCGCCTGGATCGCGGCGAAGAGGACGCGCCCACCGCGTTCCTGGTGGGCGGCATGCTCGCCATGGCCGACATCTCGCATGGGAGGTGCGGGCCATCATGCGGTCGCCCAACCCCCGCGTGAAGGCGGTCGACGCACTGGCCGCCGCTGTGGCGCCGTATCTGCTCCCCCTCGCCGGCACGCGCTGCCTCCTGGAGCAGTCTGCCGCGGCCTCCTTCAGCGAATCGCCGACCAGGACCGACGCCCTGTACTTCACGCCGACGACGTTCACAGCCGCCGGGTTCGGAGACGTCAACGCCCGTTGCGAAACCGCGCGCATGGTGACGATGCCCGAGGTCGGCCGACTGATGCTGCTCGTCGTCGCGACGCGGCTCCTCGCCTACGCCGTGCAGACGGGACTGCGGCGGGGCGGGCAGGTGGGACCGGACGACGGCGGCAGGGAAACGGACGGACAGCCATGACGACCCCGATGACCACGCAGGCGGCCCTGTCCGCGGCCGAACGGGCGGCATACGGCAAGGACGCACGTAAGCGCGCTCCGCGTACCTGCCACGGATGGTTCGAGGCGGACGGGGGCCGCATCGATCCGGTGGAGGTGCTGGAGGGCCAGTCGGCCACCCGCGTGCCGGAGTTGGTGCCCATCCGCTACGGCCGGATGCTCGAGTCGCCGTTCCGTTTCTACCGGGGCGCCGCGGCCCTCATGGCCATGGACCTCCGGCAGCTGCCGAACACGGGGCTGACGGTGCAGTTGTGCGGAGATGCCCATTTGCTGAACTTCCGGCTGCTGGCCTCACCCGAGCGCCATCTGGTCTTCGACATCAACGACTTCGACGAGACCCTGGCCGGCTCCTTCGAATGGGACGTCAAACGGCTCGCGGCCTCCTTCGCGATCGCCGGCCGGCACAACGGATTCTCCGCCGCCGAACAGGACAGCGCCGTACGCGAGTGCGTACGCGCCTACCGTACGCGCATGCGTGCATTCGCCACGATGGCCACCCTGGACGTCTGGTACGCGCAGGACGACGCCGACCAGATGCGGGCCCTGATGGCCTCGTCGATGAGCAAGGAGGCCAGGCACCGCACCGCCCAGGCGACAGCGAAGGCCCGCACCCGCACCCATCTGCAAGCCTTCGCCAAGCTCACCCGGATCACGGCCGACGGACGGCGGATCGCGCCCGATCCGCCACTCGTCACTCCTCTGCGGGACCTGCTGAACGATCCGTCCGACGACCGCCAGGAAAAGGAGCTGCGCAGCGTGGTGGAGGGATACGCGCGGACGCTGTCGTCGGAACGGCGGTTCCTGCTGCGCCGCTACCGGCTGGTCGACATGGCCCGCAAGGTGGTCGGCGTCGGCAGCGTCGGCACCCGGTGCTGGATCCTGCTCCTGCTCGGCAAAGACGACGACGATCCGCTGCTGCTGCAGGCCAAGGAGGCCAATGAGTCGGTGCTGGCCGCCCCCACCGGTGCCGCCCGCTACGACAACGAGGGCCGCCGCGTGGTGACTGGACAGCGGCTGATGCAGACGACCAGCGACATCTTCCTCGGCTGGACTCACGCAACGGGCCTTGACGGCAAAGGCAGGGACTTCTACGTCCGCCAGTTGCGGGACTGGAAGGGCATCGCCCAGCCGGAGACCATGGACCCGGCCCTGCTGCGCCTGTTCGCCCACCTGTGCGGAGCGGGGCTGGCCCGGGCGCATGCCCGCTCCGGCGACCCCGTTGCCATCGCCGCCTACCTGGGCGGCAGCGACCGTTTCGACCGGGCGCTTGCCGTCTTCGCACAGGCGTACGCCGACCAGAACGAGCGGGACGCCGCCGCACTGGCCGCGGCCGTCGCGTCGGGCCGGGTCCGCGCGGCCATCCTGTGACCGGGCGGTGTTGACCGGGCGGTGTCAGTCGGGCAGCCGCCGCATCTCCAGCACTTTCAGCCCCAGCGACTGACAGCGGCCCAGCAACCCGTACAGGTGTGCCTCGTCGATGACAGGGCCGAACAGCACCGTTTCATCGGAGATCACCACGTGGTCCAGCTCGGGGAAGACCTTGGCCAGTGTCTCCGAGAGATGTCCCTCGACGCGGATCTCGTAGCGCATGTGCCGCTCTCCTGCCGACAGCCGATGGCAGTCTTCCTGGGCTTCGTGTCCGAGCTTGCTGCTCTCCGGCCACACCCCGCCTCACCCTGGGCAGGTGACCCGCGCCCGATTTGGCCGGCTGCGCGGACACGCGGGTCTGGTGGACGACACGGTGGGGTTCGGCAGACGCAGGTGTGAATGTACGGCTCTCAGCGCCGGATCCGGCGGAGTGAACCCGCGTCCTCGTGGCGTCCTCGATGGCGCGCCGACGGCGGTTACGCTCGTGCGGTTCACCTTCGTGCACGTCTAGGAGGGCAGGGCGACGGCCGGGATCAACCGCGAGCGTCTGACCAGGACGCTGACGTTCTGGCTGCGTCCCGCGTTCGCCCTGCGGGTACTCAACCGCTTCCAGCGCATCGTGGGGTTCGACCGATCGATGGCGCTGGCCTCCAGCGCCTTCACGGCGCTGGTGCCGCTCGCCCTCCTGCTCGGCGCTCTGCTGGGCAGTGTCGCTCACATGGACGCGGCGGAGCGGATCATCCGGCGCTACGATCTCAGCGGCGCCGGAGCCGACGCCGTGGCGTATCTCTTCTCCCCGGCGCAGAACGACACCGCGAGCACCGGTGTCTTCGGCGCGGTCTTCCTGACGATCTCCGTTCTGAGCTTCGCCCGCGCCGCGCAGCGGCTCTTCGAGCAGACCTGGGAACTGAAGCCGCTCAGCGTGCGGAACTCGCGCAACGGCCTGTGGTGGATCCTCACCCTCGGCGCCTACGCCCTGGTCAGCGGCTGGATTTCCGCGGTGCTCGGCGGGAGCGCGGCCGGCCTGCCCGCCGCTGTGTGTGAGGCGGCCGTGACGGCGGTGTTCCTCACGTGGACCGGCTGGATCCTGTCGGCCAGGCGGATCGCTCTGCGTGCACTGGTCCCGTTCGGCGTCACCGGAGCCGTTCTCACGTCGCTCTACTCCTGGGGTGCAGCCTTCTACCTGCCGCACTTGTTCAATACGTACGCGGACCGCTACGGCGTGGTGGGCAGCGTCTTCGCGATGCTCTCGGCCCTTTTCGCGGCCATGTTCGTCCTCGTCGCGTCGGCCGCGCTGGGCCGCGAGGTGGGCGACGAGCTCACCCGGATCCGGCAGGGACGGCGGCCCTCCGAGCACGAGATCCGTCAGGAGTGGGAAAGCGTGGTGGAAGGGATGCGTTCTCGCTGGCGCAGGGCGCGCGGGGACGCGTCCGGGCGGCGGAAAGGCATCCGGTCCTGACGAGGGGCCCGCCGCACACGGGCGGGGCCTGGCCGTCAAGTCTTGCGCCCGGGTACACCTGCACTTCGTGCCGCGGCCCGCGCACCGGTGCCCGGTGCGCGGGGGAGGCACGTTGCTGCCATCAGGCCGCCGAGTCCTGCGACGGCCAGGGTGATCATGGCCACCGCGTAGGCGCCTGTGGTCAGTCCGGAGACCAGGATGGTGCCGGCGATGGCGGTACCGAAGGAGGACCCGAGGTTCGACACGCTGCGGGACAGGCCGGAGATCTCTCCCTGCTGCCTCTCAGGGAACTGCGACTGCACGATGTTGACCGACGGCGTCAGCATGACGCCCAGGCCCAGCCCGATCAGCAGCAGTCCGGGGACGAAGGCCCAGGCGGAGGAGATCGTTTGCACCAGGGCGACCAAGGCGACCACGCCGGCGTCGCAGACGATGAAGCCGGTCATGATCAGGGTGCGCTGCGACCTCCGCCCGGCCAGCCGGTGCGCGGCCAACGACGTGGCCAGGAGCCCGAGTGTGGCGGCGGTGAACACGACTCCGGTCTGGATGGCGTCGTAGTGGCGCACGGTCTGAAGGTAGGCAGACACCGTGAACGAAGTGCCCATGAGCATCAGCCACTGGATGTTCTGGGTGGCCAGCCCGAGGTTGGAGACGCGGTCGTGGAACAGGCCGACCGACAGCAGTGGCTCCGTTCCGGAGGCTTCCTTTGCGCTTGCCGAGTGGAAGAACCACGCGAGGACGCCCGCGCCCAGGACCAGCAGGCCGATGGTGAGCCAGATGTTGTCGTCCGCTGCCAGGATCCCCATGACCACGAGGACGAGACCCGTTGCCGAAAGGATGGCGCCGACGACGTCGAACGAGCGGGTCGGATCAGGCGGCAGCGGATCGTCGAGTCGGCGGCTGAGGAAGATGATCACCGCGATGACCAGTGCCTGGAAGACGAAGGCCGCGCGCCAGCTGATGCCGGTGGTGATCAGTCCGCCGATGAGTGGTCCGGCGGCGGCACCGATGCCGCCCAGTGCCATGACGATTCCGAAGGCGCGGGCGCGTGATGTTTGGCCAGGGTGGAGGAGGGTCGTGAGGATGTAGACCGGCGGAATGAGCAGGGCGGTGCCGATCCCCTCGAAGATCGAGTTGCCGAGGATCAGGACGCCCAGATTCGGGGCCGCCGCGCTGACCAGAGCGCCGATCGCGTAGACGGTGAGGCCGGTCAGGAAGCAGCGCTTGCGGCCGTAGCGGTCGGTCAGCTTGCCGCCGGGGATCATCAGCGCCGCCATCACCACCAGAAAGACGGTGATGGCCACCTGCACGCCCTGGACGGTGGTGTCCAGGTCCTCGCTGATGTCGTTGATCATCACGTTCATGTTGGAGCCGGCGAAGCTGCAGATGAACTGTGCGAGGGCCAGCGCGGCCAGGGCCCGTCCTGGTCCGGCCGCTTGGCGGGGCGGGATTGACTCAACCACTGCCGGGGCTCCCAGCAACGCTACCGGTGGGCACCCTGAGACCCCGGGTCGACGGGCGCCATGAGCCGTCCGCGCGGAGACTCCCACCCTGCTCGGACAGTTCCTCGTCCAGTGCCATGGCCGCGGTGACCAGGGCGAGGTGTGTGAACGCCTGTGGGAAGTTGCCGAGTTGCTCACCCGAGGGGCCTATCTCCTCGGCGAAGAGACCGACATGGTTGGCGTAGGTGAGCATCTTGTCGAAGGCGTACCGTGCCTGGGCCAGTCTTCCGCTGCGGGCGAGGGCCTCGACGTAGAAGAAGCTGCACAGGTTGAAGGTGCCTTCCGAGCCGCGCAGACCGTCGGGGGAGGCCGCGGGGTCGTAGCGGTAGACCAGGCTGTCACTGACCAGCTCCTCGTCCATGGCGTCGAGGGTGCTGAGCCAGTCGGGGTCACGCGGGGAGATGAAGCCGACCTTCGGCATCAGCAGAAGGGAGGCGTCCAGCACCTCGGTGTCGTAGTGCTGTACGAACGCCTGGCGCTTCTGGTGCCAGCCGTGCTCGACGATCTGCCGGAACACCGTGTCACGCGCCCTGGTCCAGCCGAGTGTGTCGCCGGGGCGGGAGAAGGTGTGGGCCGCCTTGATCCCGCGGTCGAAGGCCACCCAGCTCATCAGCCGGCTGTAGGTGAAGTTCTGCCGGCCGCCGCGGGTTTCCCAGATGCCCTCGTCCGGCTGGTCCCAGTGATCGGCGAGCCAGTCCAGGACATCACTGAGCGCCTTCCAACCGCGGATCGCTCCGATGTCCCCGCCCACGACCAAGGCGTCCGATGCCTCGCCGTAGATGTCCAGCTGAAGCTGGTCCGCCGCCGCGTTGCCCGCCCTCACCGGACGGGAGCCCCGGTATCCCTCCAGGTGGTCCAGGACTTCCTCCGAGAGGTACGGGTCGCCGTCAATGCGGTACATGATCTGCAGAGGGTTGCCCTCCGGCGTTTCCCGGGCCTCGATGCGGTCCCGTAGCCATCGGCGAAAAGCCTGCGCCTCCTCCTGAAAACCCAGGTCGATCAGAGCCCGGACCGAAAGCGATCCGTCGCGGACCCATGTGTAGCGGTAGTCCCAGTTGCGCTCGCCGCCGACCTGCTCGGGGAGCCCCATGGTGGCAGCTGCGATGGGGGCCCCGGTGGGCGCGTACGTGAGCAGTTTGAGGGTGATCGCGGAGCGGTTGACCATGTCCTGCCAGCGCCCGTGATACGTGCACGAACGCAGCCAGGACAGCCAGAAGGACCGGCAGCCCTCCAGGTCGCCGATGACGCTCTCCAGCGAGGGGCGTGGGGGCGCGGAAGCACCGCCTGCCGTACTGGTCAGCACGATCGCGGCGGCCTCACCGGCCGCGAGCGTGAAGCGCGAGGTGACGTCGTTGCCCTCGGCACGCAGCGAGACGCCGGCGGTGGACTGCACGCAGAGGTCCGTGCCCGGGCCGTGGAACGCCGCCGTGCTGTCGTCGGCCAGTGCCAGCTCGTGGGACGCGCGGCCGTAGTCGAAGCGGGGACGGCAGATGAACGTGAAGTGCAGAGTGCCGCGGACCACGCGGGCGACTCGCACCAGGCGGTGTCCGTCCTGGGGCGTCGTGGAGTCGATGGGGACCATGAAGTCGGCTACCTCACCGACGCCCTCAGGCGCCATGAAACGGGTGACCAGAATGGCCGTGTCGGACAGATACAACTGCCGGACCGTCGAGCCGTTTCCGGACGGAAGGTCCGCCGCGAGACCGCAGTGCCCGCCGCGCTCGCTGTCCAGCAGTGAGGCGAAAACACTGGGGGAGTCGAAGCGAGGCGTGCACCACCAGTCGATGCGTCCGCTGGAGGAGACAAGAGCGGCCGTCTGCAGGTCGCCGATCATGCCGTGGTCGGCGATGGGCGGATATTCGTTCACGATGTCCTCCGACTCGCGGACATGCCCTCGGGCACGGCGCCGGTACGGCCGGCACGCGTTCAGCCTTCGCGCCGGCCGTCGCAAGGGCATCACCCCCCGCGGGTGAAGGCGCGCCATGGCCCCCGAGACAGTAGGAGCTCTCGCCGCAGTCGGCGGACGAGGGTCAAGGGACCAGAGACCCGCATCGGGGCCGTTCGGTCCCTGTGTGGCGCGCGGCGGGGCGAGGGGGTGTGATGGTGGAGGGCCTCCGCGACCCGGCGGGTGGTGAGAGCAGTGGCACTTGACGACAAGATCCCGCGACATCCTGCTGGTCAGAATGTCGATCCGCTCGGCGATCCGTTTCTGCGGAGCCGCTTCGCCCTGCCGGCGAGACCAGTGACGTTCCTGCGCCGTGACCGGCTCGTCGAACGTCTGGAGCAAACCTTCTCCACTCCGCTGGTCATGGTCAACGGAGCCGCGGGGGCGGGCAAGACCCTGCTTGTCGGCGACTGGGCCGCGAACCTCGAGCAGCCGGTGGCCTCGCTGACGGTGGACGAGACGGTCCGGCGGCCGGGCATGTTCTGGGCTCATCTGATCAAGGCCCTGCACACCGCGGGTGTGCCGATGCCCGCCGACATCGGCTTTCCCTCCGACGCACGGCGCGTCAACCCCACCCTGTTGAGCCGGCTGACGGCGCAGCTCAGCGGCACCGGCCTGACCGTGGTGATCGACGAGTACGACAAAACAGTGCCCGAGGTCTCGGAGCAACTGGCGTTCGTCCTGCACCACGCCGGGCCGGGACTGCGCCTGGTACTGGTCACCCGCACCGAACCGCTCCTGCCACTGCACCGCTATCGTGCGGCCGGCGAACTGGTCGAGATCAGGGACGCCGAGCTCGCCTTCACGCCCGAGGAGGCCGTGGAGCTGCTGGACCTGCACGGACTGCGGGTATCCCTCGCGGCGGCCGACGCCCTCGTGGAGCGCATGCGCGGTTGGGCGGCGGGTCTGCGGTTGTGCGCCCTGGCCGCTCGCCAGAGCCCGGATCCGGAGCGCTACCTGAAGGAGTTCGAAGTCGGCCACAGCACGGTCGCCGACTTCCTGCTGGCCGAGGTGCTCCGGCGGCAGCCGACGCCGACGCAGGACCTGCTGCTGCGCGTCAGTGTTCTGGAGCGTTTCTGCGCCGACCTGGCGGACGAGCTGACCGGTCGCCGTGATGCCGCGCCCATCCTGGCCGGACTGCACCATGTGAACGCCTTCGTGGACGACCTGGGGCACTCCTGGTACCGCCTGCATCCGCTGTTCCGGGAGATCCTGCGCGTCCATCTGCGGGAGCGGAGCCCCGGTCTGGAACCGGAACTGCACCGGCGGGCCGCGCACTGGCTGCGGCGGTCCGGGACACTGCCGGAGATGGTCGCCCACGGCGCGGCTGCCGGTGACTGGGAGTTCACGGCTCGTGCCCTGGTCGACGACCTGGCGATCGGGCAGCTGTTCACCGGCCTTTCCTCCGATGACCTGGACCGGCTGTTCGCCGGGATGAAACCCCTTCCGCCGACTCCGGAGTCGGACCTTGTCCAGGCGGCCCGCGACCTCTCCCACCACGACGTCGACCGGGGCCTGACCCGTTTGGACCACGCGAGGGAGCACCTCGCCGCCGAGGACGCGTGCCCTCCTGCTGCGCAGCTGAGCTGCGCGCTGCTGGAGGCGTTGGCGGCCCGGTTGTCCGGCTCCCCGCAGAGGGCGGAACAGGCGGCGCAGGCCGCCATAGAACTGCAGCGGGAGGTTCCCGTCCACCTGCTCGACGAGCATCCGGAAGTGCCCGCCCTGCTGCTGACGCATGTGGGTTCGACGCGGCTGTGGGCAGGGCGGCTGGAGGAGGCACGAGCCGCCCTGACCGTGGTCACGGGCAACCAGGGGGGTGCATCCACGGCGCTTGCCCGGCAGGAGTCACTGGTTCACCTGGCCCTGATCGACTACCTCACCGGATGGCCGGACAGGGCCCAGCACCACGTGTCGGCCGCAAGGGCGGAGTCGGAACGCTTCAGCCTGCCCGAGCATGCCGACTCCGGTCTCGGGGGACTGGTCATGGCAGCGGTAGCGGTCGAGCGCGACGAACTGGACCAGGCGCAGACGCTGCTCGATCAGATGCCCGACGGTGAGGCGCCGGACCCGGTGACGGCTGCGGGGCGGTCCCTCGTGACAGCCCGGCTGCTGCTGGCTCGGGGCAGGGCACGGGCCGCGATGGCGGCAAGCGCCACGGACGTGCCGGCCGACGTCGCCTCTCCCTGGGCGGAGGGTCATGCCGCGCTGGTCGCCTCAGCCTGCCACCTGGCCGAAGGCCGCCCGGACGCGGCCGCGGAAGTGCTGCGTGACCTGGACACCGATCAGCCGGTGTGTGCGGTAGGCGCGGCGCGGGCCCACCTGGCGACCGGCGACCGGTTGACGGCACTGGGGGTGCTCAACGCGATGCAGGGCACGCAGAACATCGGACCCGCGCTGCGTGTACGCGCCATGCTGGTGCGGGCACAGGCCGCCCACGCGGGTGGCGACGACCTCGTCACCCACCGGCTGCTGACCGAGGCGCTGCTGACCGGCCGCCGCGAGAGACTGCGTCGGCCCTTCCGGGAAGCCGGCGGATGGATCGCGCCGTTCCTGGCGCAGCCACCGCTACGGGGACTGGCCACCGGATGGCTCACGCCCGGTGACGCGATGCCCGGTGCGGGGGCTGAGCCGCCACCCCTACTGGTCGAACGACTGAGCGAGCGTGAGTGTGACGTGCTGACGCTGCTGGCCCAGATGATGTCGACCGAAGAAATCGCCGCCGAGCTCTTCGTGTCGGTGAACACGGTGAAGACCCACCTCAAGAATCTCTACCGGAAGCTCGCAGTGAGTCGGCGGAGTGACGCCGTGCGACAGGCTCGCGAGATGGGGCTCGTGTGACCGCACGGCGGCGAAAACTCCGGTGACTGGCTCGCAGGGTCGGGGCGGCCTCGGTGTCGAGGGGCGGGAACCCCTCGTCGGCCCGTCACGTGCGCCGCCGCGGCACGCGCCGTCCCCCGTGAGGGGTGAGGTGGCGCATCGGGGGCTTGGGGTGCGATGGGAGCGGCGGCAGGGTGACCGGCCGCCACCCGGGTGCGAGCGCCGCGGCCCGGGCCGACTGGGCGAGGTGGGCACCGTGCGATGCTGCCGGGCTCTGAACGCCCTGGGGAGGATCCCGTCAGTGGTTCTCGACGGATCGGTTCGCCGATGCCGTCACGCACTTCCGCGCAACCGCCCAGCTCGGTGGCCGACGGACGGCGATGCGGGCCGCCGGCCGCACTGTCGTCGCCGACCGCGCGGTTCCGCGACCGGCCGTTCGCAGCCCGGCCTCCTGGGACCACTGAGGGGACGTACGTCGTTCGTAAGGCAGGGACCATGTTGAGATCCGACCCCACCATTGCCCGTGAGCGTCGCAGGGAGCACCGCGCCAACGCCGACTACACCGGCGGTGTCTACGGTTCCCTGCTGGCCGCCACCGTGGTGATCGGTGCCGGCACGCTGGGCTCCTTCCCCCGGCTGGAGCTGGTCGTGCTCCTGCTCCTGAGCGGGGTGGCCTTCTGGATAGCCCATGTGCACGCCCAGCTGTTCGGCGCCCGCCTCGCCCAGCACCCCCTGGACCGCCACGGTGTCCTGCACGTGTGCAGGGACGAATGGCCGATCGTCAAGGCGGCCGTCCCTCCGGCTGTGGCCGTGGCGGTCAGCCCGCTGCTGGGACTCGACGTCCAGGGCACGCTGTGGCTCGCGCTCGCAGTGGCCGTGGCGGGGCAGATGGGCTGGTCAGTGGCGGCGGCTCGGCGGGCCGGTGCCTCAGGCCGCCTGATGGTGCTCACGGCCTCGGTCAACCTGCTTCTCGGTCTGCTGATCATTTCCTTCAAGCTTTTGGTGAAGCACTGACATATCGGTCACGTGGGCGTCGGCCGTCACGCGGTACCAGTCGGTGGCGTCGCGCGAAAAACGCCGGAGCGGCTGTCGTTCCGGGAATCGAAGGGATCTGGTCCAAGATGTGCCGCTGGATCGCCTATTCAGGCACTCCTGTCCTTCTCAGCAAAGTCCTGTTCGAACCGACGCACTCGCTGATCGACCAGAGCCTGCACTCCCGTATGGGGGTGGAAACGACCAACGGGGACGGCTTCGGCATCGGTTGGTACGCCGAGAACACGGCCCTCACTCCGGCCGTCGTGCGGGACATCGGCCCCGCGTGGAACAACCGCAACCTGCAGGAGGTCGCCCACCACGTTCGATCGGGTCTCTTCTTCGCCCATATCCGGGCGGCGACGGGTACAGCCGTGCAGCAGTCCAACTGCCACCCCTTTCGACACGGCCGCTGGATGTGGATGCACAACGGGATGATCAACGGCTTCCGCCTCATGAGGCGCGACCTCGCCGTGGCCGTCGATCCCGCGCTGTACCCCGACATAGAGGGGTCCACCGACTCCGAGCTCATGTTCTGCCTGGCGCTCACTTTCGGTCTGGAGGAGGATCCACCCGGTGCTGTGGCGCGCATGGCGAGCCTGATCGAGGAGATGGGGCACTCCCGTGGTGTTCAGCATCCGCTCCAAATGACCATCGCTGTGGCCGACGGCGAGCGCGTGTGGTGCTTCCGCTACTCCAGCGAAGGCCGCTCGCGGTCGTTGTACTTCAGCACCGAGGTCGCCACGCTGCGCGCACTCCACCCGGATGCCGCCTTCCTTCAGGACATTTCCGATGAGACCCGGCTCGTCGTGTCGGAACCGCTCGGCGAACTCGCCGGAGCCTGGAACGAAGTACCGGAGAACAGTTACGGAATCGTCCAGCCGGGCCGTGATGTGCTGCACGCCTTCCAACCCGGCCGTGCGGAGTGACCGCAGCCGGCTGGCGCTTCGGCGTGCAGCGGCTCCACCATCCGGCCCGGCCCACTCGGTGGTTGAGGCCCTGATACATCCGCGCACGCACCAAAACGGATCCTCGTCCGAGAACGGAGGCGGCTGCCCTGTCATCCGTGAACCGCGGTGCCCGGTACCGCGGTGGACGACAGGTCAGGCGGACCACGCGGCTGAAATCGTGTCGGGGTAGGACGCGAAGCCGGTGTTCATCGGCGTGGGCGCCAGGTGTCGTAAAGGGCGGCGACGGCGGCGCGTTGACTGAGAGGCCGGCATCGGCCCCGCGCCTCCCAACGCCCCTGCCATGCTGTACGCCGTTGTCTCCTGAACTCTTGATCCGGCAACGCCCGCACCGCGAGTACGACGTCGGCGGTCGGCTGGACCGGGCCAACGTGAATGCCGGGCAGCGACGCGTCGACGTCGGCAGCGTGACCGTCCGGCTGCGCCGGGGAGGAGGCGTCGGCGGGCCGCCCCGGACCCCGCGGGGCGATGCCGGGGGGCGAAGCGACGCCGAGCGCGGAGGTTGCTGCATCGCCCCGTCAGGGATGAAGCCGATGGCGCTGGCGGACGTGGTCCTGCCGCGGGCGTCGTGATCTACGTCCCGGGGATCTCGAGATCCCCGGGAAGCATGTCCGCTTGATGGCCGTGTGGTCAGGGCGCGTCGATGAGTGTCCGGCCGTCAGCGGGCGCGAGCGTCGCGATTCCGCCTGCGTAGGCGGACTGTACGCGGGAGCGCTCGGTGGTGTTCGGTGTGGCGTTGGTGCAGGCCGTGCCGGCGCTCGATCCCGACATCAGCTGTGAGCAGGGGCCGGGCTTGGTGTCCGGCAGGCCGAGGCTGTGCCCCAGTTCGTGAGCGGCGATCCGGGTCTTGTTGTAGCCCTGGTCCACGGCCTGGCTGCCGAGCTCGACGCGGACCTGGCGGCCCGGACGAACGGGGCCGAGCGTGGCCTGCGGCCAGCCCGTGGTGGCGACGATGACGATCTCGGCCGCGGTGCCGGGCGCCGCTTCCACCAGATGGACGTTGCTCACGTTCGCGTTCCACGAGGCGACACCGGCCGCGATCGCGGCCTCCCAGCCTGCGGCGCGGCTGTCGTCGTAGCGAAGGGTCACCGCAGCCGCCTGCGCGGCGGACGATTCACCCGCGGGAGCGTGAGCTGCGGTCGCGGGGCCCGCCATGGCCAGGACGAGCGCTGTGGCGGAAGTGCCTGCCTTGAGCCAAGTGCCGAGGGGCATTGCTGCTCCTTCATCCGTGGGGGGGAATCCGGCCCCGGCTGGGCCGGGTACGCGAAGGAGCGGCACGAGTTGTCCGGTGAGGGCTGGACGCACCGTCGACCGCCCCTCCGGCGCGGTGCGATGATATGCCCTGCGATCCCGGGCTGCCATGTACCTGCCATGATGAATATCCGTCAGAATCCAGTTTCCAGCGGAAGTTGTCTCGCTGGTCTTCGAACGCCATCCGCTGCGCCTGTGTGACCGCCAGTCAGGGATGGGCGAAGCGGACCCGTCCTGTCCCCCTGGCCCGCAAGAGCCCGAGCGTTAGCCCCTGAAAGAACGGGCTGCGATGGAGCACCGTCCTTTCGCCTGCGCGGCCCGGGAACTCGGGGGCGCCGGCCTGTGATTCCACATGGGTGAGACGTGCAGGAGCTGCTCGCGGGATGACCGGCCGTCGTCCGCCGCAGGCAGTTGCCGCATAGCGGAGGCGCGCTCCCTCAGGCTTGCTGCCAGGCGTTCGTCCCCGCCGCCACGCACAGGGCTCGACGCCGATGTTGACGCCGTCCCGGTAGGTGAGGGTGGCCGCCGCCTCCAGTAACCGTTGCCTGCGGCGCAGCTTCACTTCGCTGGCCGTACCGCGAGGTTGACGCGCCTGTCGTCCCCGGCGCGGCGGCGCACGCCGGGGGCCACTGCGAGTAACGGCACGGGTGACCCGCCAGTACGCCGGGACGGCGGCCTTCTCGGGCGTCGCCTCCGCTCAGCGCACGTCCGCCGCATCGAGCAGGGCGGCCACGGTGGGAGCGAGGAGCCCTGTTCGTGTGTCGGCTTTGATTCCCGCACGGGCGCTGGCGCCATCGAAGACCAGGATCAGCTGCCGGGCCAGCAGGCCCGGGTCGATCGCCCCGCCCCGTTCGGCCTCGGTGCGGAAGAAGGCTGTCAGGTTCTCCTTGACCTGGCGGGCGACCCGGCTCGCGGGGTGGCTCGGGTCTTTGAGCTCGATCTGCGCGATGAGGTATCGGCAGCCCTGGAAGTCGGCTGCACCCGCCTGCGATTCCGCCTGTTCGAACACGTGCAGGATCCGCTCGCGGGGTGGACGGTTGTCGTCCGCCGCGGGAAGGAGCGCCGTCACATAGGCGGAAGAGCGTTCCTCCAGGCTCGCCGCCAGCAGTTCGCCTTTGCTCTCGAACAGCTGGTACATGGAGCGCTTCGACACCCCCGCGGCCTTGCACAGCGCGTCGACGCCGATGTTGACGCCGTCCCGGTAGGTGAGTGCGGCCACTGCCTCGAGCAGTCGCTCTCGGGAGCTTGACTTTGCTTGGGTGGTCATCTCGCGAGGTTAACTCGATTCTGGTCTGCTGAAAACCGATCGGTTTACAGTGCTCAGTCTTTTCGGGCTTCGTTACCGCGGGGATGCGGTGCAGCCGGCGGGGCGCGCCGGCTGCACCGCATCCCTGCGGAACGGAAGAACGCGGCCCTCACTCGGGCGCCGCAGGAGAGGGTCGAGCGGATACCGCTGGTGATCTGTCGCAGGCTCGAACCCTGCGAGGAAGCGGCAGAAGCAGGGCGGCGCCTTGATGGGGGTGGCGACCGAACGTCGGCACCGCCCATGCGGTCTCCAGGATCGGTGCGCTCACCCTCCCTGCCGCGTTCGCCGCGCCCGGCGTCGCTCGCCTGCCACTGCCCTTACTGCGCTCGGTGCCCCCATGGCCGGTATGCCCATCGGCCTCGCGTATTCAGCCCACAACGTGGGGCCCTCTGCCGGCGGTGATCGCTTTGATGAAGACGGAACGCGCCGGCAGAGGTGGACGCAAGGCATCTCTCACCACGGTGGGTTCAGGCTCAGTGGGCGATCACAGGCTCGCCCTCCGACGGCGCCAGCGGCGTATTCGGAATCAGAAGGGCCGAAAGGGCGGCGCCGACCACGAAGAACCCTGCGCCCCACGCCAGGGTGGCCGTGTAGCCCTCGACCCCGGCCTGCGCCACGGCCAGTGCGCCCGGCTTGTGCGAGGACAGGTAGTCGGTCGTGGCCGATGAGGCGACGGTGGTCAGCAGTGCGGTGCTGATGGAGCCACCCACCTGCTGGCCGGTGTTGATCAGTGCGGAGGCGACGCCCGAATCCTCGTGATGGATGCCTGCGGTCGCACCCTGGAACGCGGTGGTCATCACGCCACCGAGGCCGAGACCCAGCAGGATCAGACCGGGCATGATGTGGGCGGCGTACGTGCTGTCCAGCTCGAGCTGGGTCAGCAGGGCCATACCGGCCGCGGCGACCAGGAAGCTGGCGCTGACCACGATCTTGGGGCCGACCCTGGGCAGCAGCAGCGAAGGTGCCGTGGTCGACGCGGCGACGATGCCCGCGACCATCGGCAGGAACGCCAGGCCGGTCTTGATCGGCGAGTAGCCGATGCTGGCCTCCAGGTAGTAGGTCAGGAACAAGAAGATCGAGAACATCCCCATGCCGATGACGAACACCGCCAGGAACGAACCGCCACGGGTCCGGTCCAGCACGAGTCGCAGCGGCAGCAGCGGATGCGCCACCCTGAACTCCAGCCATACGAATACCGCGAGCAGCACCACACCGACGATCATGGAGCCGAGGGCGACCGGATTGGTCCAGCTGGTGGACTCGACGTGCGCGAATCCGTAGACGATGCCGAACAGCGCCGCGCTCACCACGATCGTGCCCGGGATGTCGAGTTTGGGTCGCTCGGTGACCGCAGGTTTGGCGAGCAGCAGCACCGCACCGACCAGTGCGACAGCCGCGAAGATGACGTTCACGTACATCACCCAGCGCCACGACGCCCATTCGGTGAGCATGCCGCCGAGCAGCAGCCCGATCGCTCCGCCCGCACCGGCCAGCGCACTGAAGATGCCGAACGCCTTCGGCCTTTCGGCCGGGTCTGTGAAGGTCACGCTGAGCAGCGAGAGGGCCGCGGGCGCGAGCAGCGCGGCGAACAGCCCCTGGGCCACACGTGCTGTGACGAGGATGGCGAAGCTGTTGGCCGCACCGCCGAGGACGGATGCGGCCGCGAAACCGATCAGGCCGGTCACGAAGGTGGTGCGCCGGCCGAACAGGTCGCCGAGCCGGCCGCCGAGCAGCAGCAGGCTGCCGAACGCCAGGGCGTAACCCGTGATGACCCACTGTCGGCTGCCGTCGCTGAAACCGAGGTCATGTTGCGCCGCGGGCAGCGCGATGTTCACGACGGTCGCATCGAGCGTGACCATGAGCTGCGCCGTGCCCAGCACGACGAGCACCCACCAGCGCACGGCATGTGAGCCGCGGCGGCCCGAGTCTGTTGTCCCGGAGGCAGGCGCCCCACGGTCGAAGGTGGTGCTCACGTTTCCCCTTGCTTTGCTGGGCATCGGCCGAACACAGGTCGGAAACCGATCTGTTTCCACTTAGATAAACAGATCGGTTTCCGTGGTGCAAGTGCGGGTCGCCTGCGGCCGGGAGTGACCCAGCGGAGCCGAAGCCCGCGCAAGCCGGTGGCGCGTGACTGGTCGTTCGACGTCGCGGCACGGCTGTCCGGGCGAGTCGGCGATCCGTGGCGGTACCCGGGCGCGTTCAGCGCGGTGCTGCTGCCGTTGCTCGGCGCTGCTGCCGCTGAAGGTCATCGCGAGGAACCTTCTGTCGCTGAGCGCGCCCTTCAGGGCCCCTGGTTCGGATCTTCCAGGACGGCCACCTGTGCAACGTGCTCTGCTTCGATGCGGGAGCCGCGCGACAACCAGGACGACGACAGCACGGAAGTCGTGGCGACCGCCCTTTAGGTCATCGGCCTCCCGGCGTGGGTGCGGCGCTACAAGCCGGCCTTGCTCCCCTGTCGGCCGCGAATGCCGCTGGCCCGCCGCTGCGGCCGTTCGCCATCAAGGGGACGGCGTGGCGGCCGACGGCATCGCTGACGAGCCGGAATCCGCCTGGGTCGGGCGGCGCGGCGGCCTGGCCGCCGGCTCGAACAGTGCGCAGGGGGGCAGGGTGCAGAGGGTTGCCCGCTTGGTGAGGGTGATCTGGTTGCAGAAAACCTTGCCGGGCTTGCGCTCGGAAACCCATCGGTTTACCTTGGTGGAAACCGATCGGTTTCTCATTGTCTGGAGAGAGTCATGACTGCTTTGAAGGGCGCGAACGTCTTCGTCACCGGCGGCAGCCGCGGTATAGGCAAGGCGCTGGTGGAGGAGCTGTACGCGCGCGGTGCCGGCAAGGTCTACGCCACGGCCCGCGACCCGCGCAGCGTGACACACCCCGACGCGGTCCCGGTGGCGTTGGAGGTCACCGACCCCGCCTCCGTGGCGGCCGCCGCCGCACAGGCGCAGGACGTCACCGTGCTGATCAACAACGCCGGCGCCTCGGTCGGCGCGTCCTTCCTCGACTCCCCGGTCGACGACGTACGCCGTGAGTTCGAGACCAACTTCTACGGCCCGCTGCTGGCCGCCCGGGCGTTCGTGCCGGTCATCGAGCGCAACGGCGGCGGCCACATCCTCAACGTGCACTCCGCGCTCTCCTGGATCGCGCTCGGCGGCTCCTACAGCGCCTCCAAGGCCGCCCTGTGGTCGCAGACCAACTCCCTGCGCCTGGAGCTTCAGCCGCGTGGCATCGCCGTCACCGGACTGCACGTCGGCTACGTCGACACAGACCTGACCGCAGGCGTCGACGCACCCAAGTCGGACCCCCGTGACGTCGCCGCACTCGCCCTCGACGGCATCGAGACCGGCGCCCACGAAGTCCTCGCCGACGACATCTCGCGGCAGGTCAAGGCCGGTTTGGCCGGCGACCTGGCCGGGCTGTACCCCCAGTTGGTCAAGTAGCCACCCATACGAGGAGTCGGCGAGATGCCCGTCCACGAGCCACGTCCCACGATTCACATTCAGGGGACCGCCAGCCACACCATCGCCCCACGCGCGGGACACGACGGCCGCGAGGGAAGCCTGCGCTACCTCAAGGCGGGCACCGGCGCCCCCCTGGTCCTGCTGCACACCGTGCGCACCCAGGCCGAGCACTTCCGTCACCTCATCCCGCTGATCGCGGACCGGTACACCGTGTACGCGCTCGATCTGCCGGGGATGGGCTACTCCGAGATCGTGCCCGGGGCGTCGTACGACGAGCCGGCCATGCGCGCGGGCGTCAAGCGGCTCCTCACCGAACTCGACCTGCACGACGTGACGTTGGCGGGGGAGTCCATGGGGGCGGTGCTCGCCCTGACCACCGCGGCCGATCTCCCGGAGCGGGTCCGGCGCGTCGTCGCGGTCAACACCTACGACTTCCGCGGCGGCATCGCCCGGTCCAGCCTCCTTGCCCGTACCGTCGTCAGCGGAGTTCTCGCCCCGGGGGTGGGCCCGGTGATCGCCGGGGTCGAGCCCAAACCTGCCCTCCGCAAGATCCTCCAGGGCGGCCTCGGCGACAAGAGCGCGCTACGGGACGACTACGTGGACGAACTCCTGCAGGTCGGCCGCCGCCCCGGCTACCCGACCGTCGCCCGGGGCGTGTACCAGAACCTGCCCACCCTCATAGCGGCCCGCTCGCGCTACCCCGAGGTCAAGGCGCCCATCCACCTCGTCTACGGCGAGAAGGACTGGTCCCGCCCCTCGGACCGCCAGGCCAACAAGCAGCTGCTGCCGGCCGCCGACTTCACACAGGTCCCCAGCGCAGGCCACTTCGTCGCCCTGGAACGGCCCGACGTACTGGCCGACCTGCTGCACGCGGTGGCCTGACACCCCGGACCACTGACCTGAGAGCAGTGCATGGCGGAGACGCAGATCGAGGTCGCCGTTCCGGCACAGATGCGTAGTGGCACCGTCCTGCGAGGCTGTCCAGCGACTCGGCGGCCCGGGGCCGTGGCCCGGTGCCGCTGAGCCCGCTTCATGCTCGATGCGGTGGCGGCTGCCCGGCGCGGGTTCATGGTGGTCGTTCAGGACTTCTGCGGTCGGTTCACCCCCGAGGGGGAGCGGGAGCGGTGCGCGTACGAGGCGGATCCGGCAGCATGACCCTGCAGGGCGTTGGGCCGGCCTGCTTCGGCTCGGTGGCCGCAGGCATCGGAACAGGCGGCGTGCTCTGGCCGGAGGCGCGGCGGTGCTTACCGCCGGCTGGATTCTCACCTGGCCCACGCCACCCCGGCCCCCACGTCTCTCTGACAGACGCCGTTGCGGACCACGTACAGGGTCTTGAGACCACGAACAGCCCATGGAAGATTCATGCCGCATGATCGATGAATTCGCGAAGGACACCCTGCACGGGAGGCTGCGGCGGGACCGCGAAGCGCTGCTCTGGAAACTCGACGGCTTGTCCGAATACGACGCCCGCAGACCTCTGACGGCGACCGGGACCAACCTCCTCGGCCTGGTCAAACACGTGGCCACCGTCGAGGCCAGGTACTTCGGCGAGGTCTTCGACCGCCCTTCCCCGGAATCGCTGTCCCGGTGGCAGGACTCCGACGGCAGCGATCAGTGGGCGACCGAGGACGAGACCCGCGATCAGATCATCGGGTTCTACCGGCGCACGTGGGAACACTCGGACGCCACGATCGTCGAGCTTCCCCTCGATGCCCCCGGCCACGTGCCGTGGTGGCCGGAGCCGTATCCCAACACGCACTTGTTCGCCATCATGGTCCATGTACTCGGCGAGTCCATCCGGCATGCCGGCCACGCCGATATCCTGCGCGAGGGCCTCGACGGCCGGACCGGGGTACGTGCAGAAAACGAACAGCAGCTCGATGAGGAAGCCCGTGCAGCCTACTGCGCGAAGATCGAGCAGGCGGCCAGGTCGGCCGCATCAATCGCGCCTTAGTGGGTCATGCCTGGCAGTCCGACATCAACTCCTGTACCGGGGCTTGTGATTTTCGAGCACCCGGCCACCTGATATGCCCGCGTCACTCGACGTGGTTCAGCCCGTGCCTTTTGTGGTCCACGTCCAGCTCGAACGCGTCCGCGTCGATCAGCGGGCGCAGGGCGCAGGGCGCCGGCGGCCGGGACCGAGGCGGAGAAGCTGTAGCGGCGAGCGGGTTCAAGTTGCGGTGCTGCACGCCGCGCGGCATCGGAGTGGGTGGCCGGTGGCGTGCAGCTGACGATCGACACCAGCGTCGCCCCCTACGAGCGGGTGGTCGCGGCGTTGGGGGCCGCGTAGGGCTGGCAGCGCTCGCAGTCGCGTCCGCCGGGTCTGCTGCGGGTACTTCCCGCGGGATGGCGAAGAAGAGGTCGGGCTCTTTGTCAGTGTCTCTGAGGAGGAACGGCCACGGACCCGTTCATTCCGTGTCCGGGTTCGGTAACCGGTGGCGGTGGTCTACAACGCTGGTCGGGTGACGCGGGTCAGACCCTTCGAGGTCGACGAGCTGTTGGAGCAGTCGACGAAACGGGGGATTCACATGAACATCATTCAGCGTGTCGCAGCGGTCGGAGCGGTCGCAGCCGCCGTGGTCGGCGCCATGGGGGCCGTCGCTCCGCAGGCAGGGGCGGCGACGCCCTTGGCGAAGTACAACGGTGTCTGTGGGGCGGGCTACACGGTGGTCGACTCGGCGGCGGTCGGTACGGCGGGCACGGTCTACCTGACGTACAACCCCTCGACCGGACAAGACTGTGTGGTCACCGTGCGCGCCCGTCCCGGCACCGCCGTGTCCATGCTGGCAGGGCTCACGGACGCCCAGGACGTCGACCCCGAGTTCGATGACGGTGACTACACGACCTACGCCGGCCCGGTGTACATCGGTCACCCCGGGCACTGCGTGAGCTACTGGGGACGGATCTCCGGCCAGAGCGGCGGAGCGAACAACGTGCACTGCACACCACTGACGGACTGAGCGGTCAGTGGGCCCGGACCAGGTGCTCGCATACTGCTTGGAGGGTCACGCCATGGTCCGCATCTACACCGGTCAAGGCCGCGACAACGACGGCGACCAGTACATGGACCGCCGCGACTAGGTGCGGGACAGCTACTCCGACACCGCCACGCTGCGCAACGACCACAGCCGCTTCATCGGCGACGCGTCCCGGGCGGGCGTCATCACCACCCCTGACCCGCATCCCGCATCTGCGGGCTCGAGATGCCACGGGATGTGGCCCCGGCCGGTTCGCCCGGCCGGGGCCATCCGGCGTGCACGGCGCGTAACAGCTGGCACGGGTAGACCGGCGGAAACCTGGGGCCCCGGGATGCTTCGTTCCGAGCCGGGATGCGGTCATAGTCGGGCGCGACCGCTCAGGTTTGCTGCGGTTACGTGACGACGTGATCGTTTTGCATGAGATGCGATGGCCGGAAGAAGTCCGGGATCTGGTGGCCGTCGACCCCGGCGCACGAGAAGGCACCGAAGGAGGAGATCGAGGAAGTTCTCGCTCTCATCAACCGCGGGCAGAGCAATTCGCCGGTTCACTTATGCCGTTCGACTATCAATAGCCCCTCCCCTCATCGGTCAACGAATCACACCTGGGGCCGTGTGGATCGGGGAGGTGGCTCGCCGAGAAGCGACGCGCCCCGCAAACCCTCTCCGGAGAACGTGGCGGGTGACGTAGTCGCGGGCGATGAGAAGCTTTCGCTCGATGCTGCGCGGGGGGGCAGCGCTCCATGCGCAAGAACGGCCTGTTCCTGCCCGAACGCATCGCAGCCCTCGACACGTGCTCCAAAGCCGGGTTGTCGGCTCCGGCCGGGGCCCGGTGAGGGCCCCGGCCGGAGGCGGCGTCAGCCGTTCAGCGGTGCGACCGTGATCCGGTCGATGTCCGGCGCGTACGCCGAGGAGTTGGCGAAGGTGACGGTGTTGGTGCCGGCCTTGAGAGTGACCGGAACCGGCAGGTACCAGTAGTTCGACCAGCTGTAGGTGTTGCGGAACATGACCGTCTGCGTGGTGCCGTTGACGGTGATGTCGGCCGCCCGCGAGACGACGTTGGTGTTGTAGTTCCCGGAGCCCGAGACCTGGTTGTTGGCGTAACGGACGCTCATCACGTACCGCCCGGCCTTGGCGGTCTTCACGGGCAGGGTGAGGGTGTTGCCGGAGCCGTTGCCGATGTTGCCGACGTACTTGCCGTCCGAGGTCCAGGAGTTGCTCGCGACAGCCGCGCTGCCGGCGAGGGTGCCGTCCTCGGCCTCGTAGGCGGTCACGCCCTCCGTGCTCGGCGCACCGGTGACGCGCAGGTCGCGCAGGGAGAGCGAGTTGGAGCCCTGCGCGGCCGCGGTGATGCGATTGTTGCCCGCCGACAGGTACAGCCTCAGGGTCTTACCCGTGTCCTTCCCCCTGACCGGTGTCAGCGTGGCGGCGGTGGCGCCGTCTAGGCTCAGGGTGCCGCGGCCGGTGTAGTCGGCCCGCACCGTGTAGTACCCGTCGGCCGGTGCGCTGACGTCGAAGACGGCCTTGTCGTTCTTCCGCAGCACCAGGGTGCCGGCGCCGCTGACGCCCGAGGTGGAGTAGTCGTACGACGGCGAGCCGGTGATGTCGGCGTACGTCGCCGGGTAGACGGCCTGCGGTGTTTCCGACGCGGTGAGGTCGATCTTGTCGAGGGTGACCTCGCTGGTGCCCTTGGCCAGGGCCAGGGTGTGGGTGCCGGCGGACAGGGTGACCGGGGTGCGCACGATGGAGCGGTAGGTCCAGTTCAGGGTGGACCCGTAGGTGAGGGTCACCGGGGAGCCGCCGTCCACCGTGAGGGTCTGGGTGGAGGGGGTGCCGGACTGGTTGCCGTAGAAGACGTCCAGGTCGTACGTGCCCGTCTTCGGGACGGTGACACTGAAGGCGACCTTGCTGTTCGGCTGGTTGAGGCTGCCGACGTCCTTGGTGCCGGAGGTCGCGAAGCCGTAGGGGTTGGAGCGCGAGCCCTGGGAGTAGACCGTGCCCGCGGTGATCGCGGCGTTCTCGGCCTCGTACGACGCCGACCAGGGCAGGCTCGCCGCGGTGGACGTGCCGTGTCCGGCCGGGTTGACGGTGACGCGGTAGGCGGCCATGGGGTCCAGGCCGGTCAGCGGCACGGTGACCCCGTGGTCCTTGCCGACGGTGAGGGTGGCGCGGGAGACGACGCTCGGTGCGGCGGCGGCGCCCTCGTAGCCGCTCCATCCGACGCGCTCCACGGTCACGTCGACCTTGTGTCCGAAGGAGGCGGGTATGTGCCGGAGCACGGTGTCGACGGAGCCGGAGGTGCCGCCGAGCAGGACCTGGGCCTGCTTGCGGCGTGTGTCCAGTGACCCGATGCCCTGCAGTGTGTCGATGGTGTTGGCCTGCGGCGGGGTCGTCTCGACGGTCTTGCCGGTCAGTCCCGCGTACCAACGGAGCAGCCACCAGCTGCCGTTGGGGATGTTGGTCTGGACGGCGTTGTCGTTGAGGTTGCCCGCGATGTTCCAGTACGCCTGGTCGGCGTAGACCTTGTTGCGTTCGAACATCGACAGCCACTGGACCATCTGCCCGGGGACGGACTGGTCGCGCCGGTTGGCGTACTCGTTGATGCTGACCGGTCGCGCGGAGATGCCGGCGTTCTTCTCGATGGCCCGGTAGGCGGCGAGGTTGGACTCGAAGTTGGCGAGGGAGCTGGGGTCCAGCTCGTGCCAGGTGGTGACGTCCGGCAGGACGTTGTTGGCCTTCGCCCAGGGGTAGAAGTCGGCCATGAGACGGGCGTCGTAGTGGGTCTCGTTGGGGCCGGCGATCCGGGCGTTCGGGATGATCGAGCGGATCTTCTTGTAGACGGTGGCCCAGTCGCTCTCGAACCTGTCACGCGCGCCGGTATACGTGGCGGTGTCGGAGCTGCCCAGGCCCTGGTACCAGATGCCGTCGGGCTCGTTGAACGGCACCCACACGAAGTCGTCCGCGTCGGGGCGGGCGGCGACCTTGCGGACCATGGTGTCGACCTTGGCCAGGTAGTCGGCCAGGCCGAGGTTCTCGTAGGGCCACTGGGAGTAGTAGTCCTGCATGTAGATCTGGACGTCGCCGCCGCCGGCGCGATCGTAGGCGGGCTTGACCGTCAACGCGTCGCCGTTGGGGTGCTGCAGGCCGTCGGGCGCCTTCTGCACGATCGAGGTCATGTGCAGTGGGTCGAGCAGACTGTCGCCGGGGACGCCGTCGTCGCTGAGACCGTAGAGGGTCCCGTTGGCACCGTGCATGACGGCGCCGGTGGTCCGGCCGAGGTCCACTGTCAGCTGGGGTGTCGCCGCTTGCGCGGCAGGGATGGTCAGAGCCGTGCCCGTGAGGGCTGCGGCGACGACGCCCACGCCCACGAGGGTGCGGAAGCGTCCGGATCTGCTGGTTGTACGAGGCATGACGGTCCTCCTCCTCCCGCGGCGTTGCGGGAGGCGTGCGGGGCTGGGTGGATCCGGCGTGGGCCGGGGGTACTTGACGGTGTCGCTGGTGATGCCGGAGACGCTACGGCCCTGGGCGGTGACGAAGACGAGCATGTGGGAGGGCTCGTCATCGCGCACAGGCGAAGATCAGCTGCCGGTGGTCGAGGTACTGCTGGGCGCCGGTGACCCGAGTGGGGTCGAGCGGCAGGGTGTCCTCGTCCCCTCCGTCGGGGGTGAAGCAGGCGGCGGGATACCGATGGTGTCGGCTGCGAGGTGGTCGCCGGCACCGGTGGTGTCGCTCAGGACCGCGCTGACGTACGGCTTCCTTGGGAGTTTGCTGGCGGTCTGCGCGTCCCGGCTCCTGCCGGGCGGCGCGTCTGGGCTCCTGCCAGGCGGCGAATGAGACGACGCCCCTGGCGCTCGCAGGGGCTGTCGCCGCCCCTTGCCGCCGAGTGTGGCCACGGCGCCTCGCAGGGTGGCTACGCAACCGTGGAGGGCGATGTCGGGCGAGCGGACTGGCACGGACCGGATCAGACCGCCGACCAATGCCGGGACGAGCGCGTCGCGGCTGGAGCCCGGCGCCTCGGTGGCCGCCTGGGTCCGCTCCGGGATCCCGTCGTTCACGTCGGAGAGGCCTGTCGCATCTTTGTGACCGGTCACATGCATGCATGGATTGTGAGCGGTCACAACGTGGGCGTCAAGAGGTGGGCGCACGGAATTCATGCTCCGAATCCGGCAGTTGGCGACGGCCCGGGGTCCCCGTCGAGCGGAGTGCCCAGCTCAGGCCTGCGAGGATTGCCTAGGCGCGGCCTGTTCGGAGGGAGGGAAAATGTTGACCACGTGAGTCGGGGGTGGGGCGGCAGATCGCGTCTGGTCTCGGCGTCGGGGGCTCTTTGTCGGGCGGCGTCGGCGGTTCGGTCTTCTTGCGCAGTCGATACAGTTCAGTTCCTCCGCCTCCTTCCGGATCACCAACGTCACGGACGGACTCGCCCTGGACAGCGGCGGCGATGTCACCTCGGGCTCGAACCTCAAGCAGTGGGCCTGGGACGGCAGCCCCAACCTCCAGTGGCGGGCGGTCGAGCTCGGTGACGGCTACTACAAGCTGGTCAACATCGCCAACGGCATGGTCGCCGATGGCTGGGGTGACGCGGCGAACGGCGCCGCCGCGCTCGTCAGGCACCCTGATCGCCGACCGGGGCGACGGCCGTTACTCGATCGCTAACCGCACCACGGGTCTGGTGCTCGACGGGGGCGGCAACGTCGCCTCCGGTTCCTTCACCAAGCAGTGGACGTATGACGGCAACACCAACCTGATGTGGACCTTCACCGCCCTGTGAGGCTCACGCCGGAGTGACAGGTGGCCGCCCGCGCGGAACAACGGCGCGGGCGGCCACTGCCTGTTCGTGACCAGAACCGAGCAGCCCTCACCGCCCGGGCGCCTTCCCCGCTTCCGGCGACGCCCGGGCGGCGAGGGCACTCTGCAACCAGCTGCTGTGTGGGGCAGTTTGGCGTCGTCCTGCGGACTGCAGCCTGGAACGCCCATTGCTGTGCCCGGGAGCCGTCGCGCTGTGTGGCCACCACGTACGGGGCCCGTACTGGAGTCGGGCCCCAGGGCGAGATCCTGAAACGTTCGGATACGCGAACGAGGGCGATGGGCAGCCTGTTCACCCGGCGAGAGCCCGGCCCCACACCGGCGCGACCCGCTCCGGCAGGGGGCCGCTCCCGCTTCGGCGCACGGGCGGCTGCCGCATCCCGCGCGGCGAACAGTCCCGGCTCGCCATCGGTCAACCACCCTCGCTCGACCAGGCGTTTCAGCTTCGACCCAAAGCCTTCGACCTTGCTCTTGTCCGTCGACAGGCCCAATGCGGCACTGAGGTGATGCGCCCGCATCGGAAGCACCACATCGCTGAGCACCTCGACGATTTCCTGGTAGACGCGCGGCAACACGCCCCCCGTCAGATCGGGCGTCCATTGCGGCACCAGCCGCACCCCCCAGCGGACCCTCCTCGGCGGGACGCTCCGCCCCTTTTCGCCGCCGTGGCAGCCGACGCCGTGGTGGTCTGCGGCCGCACCTGCAGCTCGGGCTCCTGAACCGACCCGTCACCCGAGAGGATCTCCGTCATCGTCTCGCGGGTGATCTCCAACCGCGACAGGACCGCCTCCTGATCCTCCAGACGCCCGGTCAGCTCTGCGATCTGCTCCGGCAGTTCCTCAAATCTGCTCCCGCGTGGCAGCCTCCCGCCGATCGAGTTCCTCCCACCACGACACCATCGCCGCCTCCAAGACCGCGTCCTGGGACACGACGATCCGCCCTCCGACCACGAACGGCAACGGCGCACGGCATCACCAGCTCACTTCACCGAAACTTGTGCAACTTGAAGATGCTGGTCACGGGGTTGGTGTGGATCGTTGATCGCGTACTCGTGCTCGTTACGGGCGATTCCCCACGCTCAAGATCGCCTGCCCGTGCGCTCAGCGACGGACGCGGTAGCGGATGTGGGTGGCCTGCGGCGTGTCGATCACCCGGACGATCTCCAACTCGATCTCTGACGGCAACACATCGAACAGCCGATGGCCACGCCCGAGAAGCACCGGGATCTGATGTATCTGCACCTCATCCAACACCCCGGCCTCGAGCGCCCGCTGCGCCGTGTACGCGCCACGCACCTGCACGTCTCTGCCTTCGGCTGCAGCCTTGGCCTGTGCCATCGCGCTCTCGATCCCATCGGTCACGTACGTCACCAGTGGATAACCCCAGCGAGCGGCAGGCCCGGGCGGGCGGTGGCTGGGCACAAAGATCGGGAGACCGCCGTGATCACCACCCCAGTGATCCATGAGCTCGGCAGTCCGCCGGCCCGCGAGCACCGCACCGGCCGCATTCCATTCGTCCTGGAATTGCACAGCCGGCCCGGATGGCTGGCCGGACTCCCCGTCAGCGTCGGCCCACTTATGCAGCCGCTCGCCATCGTCGCCGCCGAGGAAATCGTCGGTGTCGGCGATGTACCCGTCGAGTGACACCGACATATCGAGTACTGATCTAGACACTTCGACCTCCTGTGGTCTTCCTCCAGAACCGGTTTCACTGCGTGTAGACCTGGCGTGGCGGCATTACTCATCGGCCTGACAGACAAGCATCACCACAGGCACCCGCCCGCGACCAGCCGAGGAGACGACCATCCACCGACACCAGCCCCGATGACCAGCCGTTTTCCAGATACACAATGCTCACTGCAGAAGAGCCGCACCCCAACTGGATCCACTCTGCCGACGGGCTCGCCGTCAAGGCGGGTGACGCGGAGGAGTCCATCATCAGCGGTGTCGACCCCGTCCTGACCGCCGAGGCCGTCAAGCGCCTCAACTGGCAGGGCATGCGCGCCTTCACCGAGACGCTGGGCGCCGCGGCGACCGACGTGCCGCTGACGTACGTCGTGGCCACCGAGGATCCTGCCCTGCCGCCCGAGGTGCCGGAGCAGTGGGCCGGCGCGCGGCCCATAGTCTGCGTGTTCCGTGCGGGCACGCACTCCCCGCACCTCTCGCACACCGACGAGGTCGCCGCCTTCCTCGCGGAAGCGGTCGCACGCGCCGAGAAGTAGATCGCGGACCGGCCGTCTTCCATGCGGTGGGAAGGTCTCCCGCCGTCAGGGCGGTGAGGAGGAACGGAAGTTGGCCGGAGGCACGTCCAGCCCGTACTCGGGCAGCACGCCAGGTTGCCGTTTTCCGGGTTGGCCGGGAGGCGCAAGTCGGGGTCAAGCACAGCTCGCCTTTGGCGGGGCGAGTCCTGCAATCTCTCCGCGATTTCATGAATTGCCGGACCGGCACCTGCACCACCTGCCCTCACCCATACGGGCCCTGCCAGCGCAAAGATCGGAACCCACTCACGCCCAACCGAGCCCCTCCGCCACCCGGTTCAGAAGGCGTGCGCCATCAGCTCCGCGAACAGCGCGTGCTCGTCGGCATCGAGGCCCCGCGAGCGGAACCAGCCGCAGATGTTGGCGCAGTCGCGTTGGAGGAAGGTCATCCCGTTGAGGTTGCCGACCAGGTCGACGATCTGTGGCAGGTCGATGACGACCAGCCGCTCGCCGGCTGCCAGGATGTTGTACGCCGATAGGTCGCCGTGCACGACGCCGTTCTGCACCATCGTCGCGAGCGCGTCGGTGAGCTGCTCGAAGTACGCGGCCAGCAGCTCGGGTGAGGGTCGGGTCTGGGCGAGCCGGGGCGCGGTTGCGAGGGCGCCGTCCTCGTCGACGACGGTGATCCACTCCATCAGGATCTCGGTGCCGTCGATCTGGACCGGGTAGGGAACCGGCAGCCCGAGGTTCCAGAGTCGCACCAGCGCACCCCACTCGGACACGGCCCACTCGCCGGCCGCGACCTGTCGGCCGAAGGTGCTCTTCCGCTTGACGGCCCGCTCGTCACGTGAGCGTTTCATCGAGCGCCCCTCGGTGTAGGACGCGGCGCGGTGGAAGGTCCGGTGCTCGGAAGAGCGGTAACGCTTGGCCGCCATGACGACGGCGCCGGCGGGCTCGAGCGGGTCGGCGCGCTCGATGAGGTGGACGTCGGCTTCCTTGCCGGTCTTGAGGACGCCGAGTTCGGTGTCGATCGCGCCCTGCGAGGTCACCACCCAGTCCGGGAGCGGCTCGGGGCCTCGGCAGAGGGGTTCGACACTGAGCCAGGTCGACCAGCGCCGGCCGTCCCCGGGCTCGTCGTAGGAACGGAAGTCGAAGACGAACCGATCGTCGATGTCGCCCAGTTCGTCGCGTGGCGGGACGTGGCTCTGGGGGGCGGCGAGGAAAGCGTCAGGAGATGTCGGGTGCAGCGGGAACTGCGGGTACTGCGGGAGATCGTCGTGAGACATCGCTGGAGGTGCTCCATGAGATGAGAGGGAAGCGGTCTGCGGGCAGGCCGAGGACAGTCGTATTCACGGTCGTGCCTCCTCTCGTGGAGCACCGGGCAGCTCCCGATGTCGCGCCCATGCTGCGGGACGGACACGGGGAGCGGCAACCGAATAAAGCGGGCTGCGTCGAGCGGTTTCTGCGGTGCCGTACGTCCTCCGCACACGCCACCGTGGCGCACCGCCCCCCACGGGCGGCGCGCCGTGTTCACTACAACTCCCCGAGCGTCTCGACACTTGCGAGCGCCTCCCTCGGCGGAATCGCCAGCAGACGCGCGTGACGGGCGGGGCCTACTCGGGGAAGTCACCAATGGGGGCAGCGAATTCGTCCGGCGCGCCCAGCCGGACATCGAGGCCTTCGGCTTGGTTACGCTTGGATCCGGTGCCTTTGCCGACGGCGTCCAGGGGGTCTTGCGGGAGACGCTGGTGGAGGAACGGCCCCGGCACGTTCGACGAGCCCGTCACTTGCCTACGACTGGGGCCTTGGCAGGACGTCGGTCATCGCGACGGTCACGACCACCGTCATTCCGGCCGGCGGCCCGTCCGCTGTCTCCGCACCCCCCGTACCGCTGTCGGCATCGACACCGTGAGGGTCGACGGGGTGGCGCGGGGCTCGGTCATGTTCACCCCGGCAGACGTTAATTGAGCCTGTCCACTGTCCAGTCGACAGTGGACGGCTCGCCCCCGGTGCTCGTGAGACCACATCGCTCGGCGCGTTGCACCCTGTGTCAGTTCCGGTGTCAGCTGCGTTCTCCACCGGTGGTGCCGAGTCGGACCAGCACGGCCGTGTTGGGGCGTGGCAGGGCAACGGTGAGGTGCGCCGTGGCCGCATCCCAGATTGCTGTGGCGCCTGCGTCGGTCGGGTAGAGGAGCTCGACGCGCGGGGGAGTGCCGGTGAGGTGGGGGAGCCGGAGGGTCCTGCTGCCGGCGTTCTCCAGGGCTTCGGTGCCCGAGGGGGTGGGTTCCCGTCGCCACAGTGCGAGGTAGGTCGCGGAGTCGGTGCGCAGTCCGTGGGCCAGCCACTCGTCGTCCCATGACGGCAGACCCAGGGGCCAGAGGGGAAGCGCGTCGTTGATCTCGGACCGGATGCGCTTGTAGACGTCGACGCCCGAGCGGACGAGTGCCGACTGTGCGTCGTCCATGCGGTCCAGGAAGCCGGAGAGGTGCACGCGGCCCAGCAGGGCGGTGGTCATCGTGAACGCGATCTCGTCGAGATCGAAGTGGGGCTGGGGGTAGGCCCAGACGGCTGCCTGTTCGGGCGTGACCGCGGTGGTCGCGGCGGCTGCGATGGGCGGGTAGCGCAGCGGGTCCTGCTGGTCGCTGGTGGACTGCAGCTGGGTGACGGCGAGTTGCGCGTAGTCCATACGCAGGCCACCTGATCCGCAGTTCTCCAGTACCAGGTCGGGATGGCGGTCCAGGAGCGAGGCGAGCCAGTCCAGGTGGGCGCGGTGGTGCCCGAGCAGACCCGCACCGGCGCTTTCGGTATCGTTCTCGGTCCCGGGGCCGATGTTGATGTTGTAGTCGAGCTTCAGGTAGCCCACGCCCCATTCGCCCACGATCCGGTCGACGACCTGGTCGAGGTGGGCGCGGGCGGCGGGGTGGCGCAGGTCCAGGTGGTGGCGGCCGTGCTCGGTGATCCGGACCCCGCCCCGGCGGAAGAACGCCTCGGGCGGCAGGGTGTCGGCCAGCGGACTGCGTACGCCGACGACCTCGGGTTCCAGCCACAGCCCGGGCGTCATGCCGTGCTGTCTGATGGCGTCCAGCACTTCCTGGATGCCGCCCGGAAAGCGGCGCCCGGCGGGTTCCCAGGCGCCCACGGCGTCCCACCAGCCCTGGGCGTCGTCGTCGTACCATCCGGCGTCGATGACGAAGACCTCCGCCCCGGCGGCACCGGCCGCCTCGATGAGCGGCAGGAGCTTGTCGGTGGTGGGGTCGCCCATCAGGGTGTTCATGTAGTCGTTGTAGATCACCGGCAGGGCGCGGTGGTCGGGGTGGTCGCGGCGGATGCGGCGGCGGTAGGCGGTGAGCTCGCCGAACGCGCCGTCGAGTCCACCGGTCCTGGCGCGGACGAGGACGGCGGGCACCGTGGTGAACTCCTGGCCGGGAGCCAGGGTCTGACGCCACTGGTGGTGGGCGTCGTCGGGTCCGAACAGCGCGATGTAGGCGGCGCCCTCGCGCTCGCCGGTCTCGTAGCGCCAGCCCGCGCTCGACTCGATCTGCCACAGCCAGGCGCCCTCACCGCCGTCGGTGAGGGCGGCGAGGGGCAGGTGCCGGCCGGTCGACCAGGAGCCCTGCGAGTACCGCTCGAAGCAGCCGCGGCCCTCGTGGCCGTGGGCGGCCCGGTTCAACGGGACGACCTGGTCCCGGAAGGCGGCTTGGCGCCAGCGGCACTCGGCGAGCCAGTCGTTGTCCGCCCAGTGCAGGGTCAGGCCGTCGAGACCGGCCGCCCGGTCGACGATGCCGCCGAGGGTGAGGGTGGACACGCTCTCCAGATGCAGGGGGGAGTCGCCCTCGTTGACCAGACGTACCTGCGAGCGCAGGAAACCCGAGCCGGGGACGGTGCTGAGGGTGACGTCGGCGGCGAGACGGGTCTGCGGGTCGGTCAGCCGGATCGTGGTGTGCCGCCACTGTCCGTCTTCGACGGTGTCGTGGTCGCGGAGCACCAGGCGGTTGCCGACGGTCGTGTCGATGAAGCGTTCTCCGGACCAGGTGCGTCCGTGTCCGGTGAGGACGACCTCGACGACGGGGACGAGGGAGTCCCAGTGGTGATCGGCGTCGGTCAGTCTGACGGACCCGGCGGAGTCTGCGACGGCGCGCAGTCCGAGGGCTTCATGGGTCCACAGCAGAGACTCCTGGGCGATTTCAGCAGCAGCTGTCAACGCGATTTCCCTTCTGGGACAGATCGAACGGTTCGGTGGTCCCAGGCGGGCGTCTTGAGCTGGTATGCGCAGGTGGCGTTGGGTTTGTGGGGTCTCCAGGCCTGCGAAGCGATGGTTCGCGTTTTTGCCTGCGAGGTAACACCGCGGTTGCGACCTCTTGACGACCGTGCTGTGACCGCTCACAATCCTCGCATGTCTGTGACCGGTCACACAAGCTCCGGAGCCCATGCCGGCCCTCAGGGGAAGCAGCAGAAGCCCGCGAGTATCCGCGACGTCGCCCAGGCGGCCGGCGTCTCCTACCAGACGGTTTCGAGGGTCATCAACGACCACCCGAACGTGAAGGACGAGACGCGGCGCCGGGTCGAGGCCGCCATCGGCGAACTCGGCTTCCAGCGCAACGCCACCGCGTTCGCCCTGGCCAGCGGCGTCACCAAGTCGGTCACAGTACTGACGTCCAACACCGTCCTCTACGGCTACGCAGCCACCCTGCAGGGCCTGGAGGAGGCCGCCCGGGCCGCCGGCTACTCGGTCGGCGTACGGGTCCTGACCCCCGAGGACGACCTGGACCGGACGATCGCCACGGCGACCTCGGCCGGGGGCGGGATCATGGTAATCGGTTTCGACCGGCTCGGAGCGGCGGCCCTGGACCGTATTCCGTCCAACGTGCCCTGCGCCGCGGCCGTCGAAGCGCCGCCACCGGGCCGGACACCTCCCCGACCGGCCGTGTGGGTCGACGACCGGGAGGCGGCCCGCGCCGCCACCGAATACCTCCTCGGACTCGGCCACCCCACCGTCCACTACGTGGCGATCCCGGCGTCCACGGGCTCCAAGCGCTCGGCGGCACCACGCGCAGAGGGCTGGCGCCAGGCCCTGGTGACCGCCGGTGTCACCCCGCCGCCGCCCACGGGCAAGGGCTGGGACGCGCAGGCCGGCTATGACGCGGGCCGCAAACTCGCCCGCGATCCGGGCGTCACCGCGATCCTGTGCGGCAACGACGACCTGGCGCTGGGCGTGCTGCGCGCCCTGCACCACGCCGGCCGGTCCGTCCCGGGGGACGTCAGCGTCATCGGCTTCGACGACGCCCCGCACTCGGGGTTCGTGACACCCGCCCTCACCACGGTCCGCCTGGACTTCCAGGGGCTGGGCCGCTCCGCCTTCGGACTCCTGCGCGCCCAGCTGGAGTCCGACTTCCAGCCGCCCGAGCCGACGCTCGCCGGCCCTGATCTGATCCGGCGCGAAAGCTCCGGGAGCCGGGACGTATGACCCGGGCACCTTCGCGCCTCTGCTTCGCCTCAGCCCTCACCCACCTTCACAGCCCCGCTCCGCCAACCCTCGCGCGCTTAAGGAAAGACCCATGAAAAGAGCCGTTTCCTCCCTCGCCGCCGTGTGTGCCCTCGGACTGGCTGCCACCGCCTGCAGCGACGCCTCCGGCGGCACGAACTCAGGTGCCGCCCCGACCGGGTCCGTGAACGCGACCGCGAGCTTGAAGGGCGTCCACCTGACGATGTGGGTGGCGCAGAACAGCGTCGGCGAGCCCAAGCAGGCCATCAGCGCCTTCGAGAAGGCGACCGGGGCCACCGTCACCACCCAGGTGATACCGGACCCCTACGAGTCGAACGTGCCCACCAAGCTGGCCTCCGGCGACAAGCCCGACCTGATGTTCTGGCAGCCCACCGGCTCCACCCTGCCGTTCATCCAGCCGCAGAAGAACCTGCTCCAGCTGGACAACGAGGACTGGGTTTCCAAGCTCGGCAAGACCGAGCAGAGCCTCGGCCAGGTCGACGGCCACCGCTACGCCGCGATCGTCACCAGCCCGGCCTCCCTCGGCGTCTACTACAACAAGGCCGTCTTCGCCAAGGCCGGCATCACCAAGATGCCCGCCAGTTACGACGACCTCCTCGCCACCGCCGCGACGATCAAGTCCAAGACGGGTGTCGCGCCGTTCTTCGAGGTCGGCGGCGACAAGTGGCCCCTGCAGTGGCAGGTCCAGCTGCAGCTGACCGACCTGCCGCAGAGCTTCTGGGACAAGCTCAACAAGAACCAGGCCAAGTGGACCGACCCGGTGATCGTGAACGCGATCAAGAAGTACAAGACGAAGGTCCTGGACGGCGGGCTGGCGCAGAAGAACTACAAGACCGCCACCTTCGTCGACCAGGGCAAGGCGATCCTGGACGGCAGCGCCGCGATGGCCGTGAACGTCACCTCGCTGCAGAGCGAGATCCAGGCCACCTCCAACACCGCCGAGATGGACCAGAAACTGGGCTGGTTCCCCGTCTCCAACAGCTCCGCCAAGGCGCTCTACTCGCCCGACCAGACCAACGGCGTCGTCGCCTTCAACACCGGCGACAACCAGCGGCAGAACGCCGCCCGCCAGTTCCTGTCCTTCTGGCTCGGCAAGGACTACCCGGCCTACATCAAGGCGAACCGCATCGTCTCGGTGGAACCGTCCGTGCCCAACCCCGACGGCCTGCCCCAGACCGCGACCGCTCAGGCCGACTCGCTCGCCACCGCCACCGGTGTGTTCCAGGTCAAGGCTCTCACCGCGCCCGACATACACCTCGCCCTGGCCGACATGATCTACGGCAAGAAGACGCCGGAGCAGGTCGCCCAGGCGGCCCAGGACCAGTTCACCCAGGTTCTCAAGGCGCGCGGCGTCTCCGGATTCTGACCGGCACGTCCCTTCGCACGACCCGCCCCGGGCGCCTGCCGACAGCACTGCCCGGGGCCACCCACCGGAGGTGAGAAGTGGCGGACACAGCCACCATCGGCGTCACCGACGTCAGTCCCAGCAAAAAGGCCGACGGGCCGGCCGGGCGCGCCCCGCGCCGTCGGCCGCGCAGCAAGCCCAACCAGCCGTGGTGGTTCGCCCTGCCCGCGCTCGCCGTGTTCGGCGCCTTCTTCCTGCTGCCGAACCTGCTCAACTTCGTCTACCCGTTCACGAACTGGTCGGCGTTCCACTCGGACATCCGGTTCGCCGGACTGTCCAACATCCGGAGCATCCTTCAGGACGGCTCGATGTTCCGGGACATCCGCATCACCGTGGAGTACGCGGTGCTGGTCGCCCTCTTCCAGAACGGCTTCGGGCTCGCCCTGGCTCTGCTGCTGGAGCGCGACAGCCGGTTCAACCGCTTCTTCCGCGCGGTGTTCTTCCTGCCGGTACTGATCTCGGCCCTCGCGGTCGGCTACATCTTCCGCGCCCTGCTCGCTCAGGACGGCGCCCTCAACAGCGTCCTGTCCTCGCTCGCGGGCCACCACGTCGACACCCCCTGGCTGGGCTCCACGACCTGGACGCTGGTCGTGGTGACCCTCATCCACGGCTGGAAGTGGATGGGCCTGGCCATGCTGATCTACCTGGCCGGTCTCAAGAGCATGCCGGGAGACGTCCTGGAGGCGGCCCGTATCGACGGCGCCGGGCCCTGGCGCACCTTCTGGTCGATCCGGTTCCCGCTGCTGGCCCCCGCGGTGACCTTCAACGTCACCACCGCACTGATCGGCTCCATGAACACCTTCGACATCGTCCAGGCCACCACCGCCGGCGGCCCGGGCAGCGAGACGGAGGTCTTCAACATCTACATGTTCCGCGTCTTCGGTCAGGGGCTGTACGCCCAGGCCTCCGCGATGAGCCTGGTCCTCTTCCTCATCGTCGTCGTCCTCGCCGTCCCCGTCATTGTCGGCCTGCGCCGAAGGGAGAACAACCAGTGACCACCGCGCCCGTGTTCATCCCCGCGCGCCGGCATCTGCCGCGCTGGGTGCAGCCGGTGGCCGTCGTGCTCGTCGCCGCCGTCACCATCGGCATCCCGCTGTGGCTCGTCGTGGTCACCTCGATGAAGCCGCAGGCCGAAGCGATCAAGCCCAACCTCTCCCTGCCGCACCACGTCCAGGTCGCGGACAACTACCAACAGACCTTCGACCAGGGCAAGATCGTCCAAGGCTTCGTCAACAGCCTGCTGGTCGTGGTCCCTTCGGTCGTCCTGGTCCTGTTGCTGGGCGCCGGCGCCGCCTGGGTCTTCGCCCGCCGCACCGGGCGTCTGGTGGGCACCCTGTACGCCCTGAGCATCAGCGGACTGCTGCTGCCCCCGGCCGTGATCACCATCGTCATGGAACTGCGCCAGCTGGGCCTGGCCGGCACCCAGCTCGGCATGATCGCCGTCTACACCGGCATGTATCTCTCCACGTCGATCTTCTTCATGACCGGCTTCATCCGGAACCTCCCCGAGGAACTGGAGGAGGCCGCCCGCATGGACGGCGCCGGACCGGCCCGGGTCTTCTTCCGGATCATCCTGCCGCTGCTGCAACCGGTCATCGCCACCGCGACGATCATGGTGATGCTGTTCGCCTGGAGCGACATCTTCTACGCCTTCTTCGTACTCGGCGGTGGCTCGAAGGCCACCTTGCCGCTCAACCTCTACCAGGTCGCCAGCGCCCAGCTGTACCTCAACAACTGGCACCTGATCTTCGCCTACGTCGTGATGATGAGCCTGCCGATGGTGGCGGTGTTCGTCGTCGCCCAGCGCCGGGTCGTCGCCGGAATCACCAGCGGTGCCGTCAAGTAGCCCCACTCCCGTGATCCCCGGGGCGTCACTCCCCGCACGCCCCGGGGATCACGCCCGCTCTCCGCTCCCGGTTCCACCCACGAGCGCCCCGCAGTGACGCGCGCGGCGGAGGACAGATACGCCGCGAACCGATCCACAGATCCGGACGTGTCCGGCGCCGCGTGGGTGCGGTGACCTTCACCGCTGTCCTGGCCGGCACGGCCCCGACCGGTCCGGTCGGCCATGTGGCCAACACTCGGGTGACGTCGACCTGGGCGAAGGTGCCCGACAGTTCGCCAGCGGTGGCGGTTGGAGAGAGGGAGGTTCAGAGGGTCCACGACCTGTGCCAGGGGCCCCGACGGCTGTAGCTCTCGCTCTGGGAAGTTCGCGGGTCTGGGCCGAGCGTGCCTTGTCGGGGTTGTCGGCCTGTTCGGTAGCGCCGGGGTAACGCTTGTCGGGTGGGCGGCGGCGAAGCCGTGACGCGTGGTACCCGACCGGCGGCAGCTTGGATACGGTGATCGCGTGGACCAGGATGACCGGCTACTTCACAGCTCGTCGTTCGGTGCGGCGGCGGTCGCCTATGCCGAGCACCGCCCGGACTACGCGCAGGCCGCAGCGCGCTGGGCGCTTGAGCACGCGCCCGGCCTGCGCGTGCTCGACCTGGGCGCCGGAACCGGCAAGCTCACTGCCGCACTTGTCGCACTGGGCGCCGATGTCGTCGCGGTCGAGCCCGACCCGGCGATGCTGACCGAGCTGCGCCGCGCGCTGCCGGCCGTTCGTGGCCTGCCGGGTCGCGCCGAGGCGATACCGCTGCCGGACGGTTGTGTCGATGCCGTGCTGTCCGGCAACGCCATGCACTGGTTCGACATGACCGTCGCCGGACCCGAGATCGCCAGGGTCCTCGCACCCGGCGGCATCCTGGCGGGTCTGTGGAACGTCATGGACGACCGGGTCGACTGGGTGGCCGGGCTCGCGCGGGTCAGCGGGAGCGCAGCCATCGGCCCGCGTGACGTTCCCGCGAGTTGGCGCACGGAGACGGCCGACATGCACCTTCCCAGGACGGGCGTGGCCGCCAGGTTCGGCTCGTCGGAGCAGGCTGAGTTCCCGCACGGGCAGCGTCGTACCGCCGACTCGCTCGTCGCGACCCTCGCGACGAAGGCGGGGATGCTCGTCATGCCGGAACGGGAACGAAAGGCCACGCTCGGCCGGATCCGCGCCTACCTCGCGAGCCGACCGGAAACCGCCGACGGCGAGTTCACCCTCCCGATGCTGACCTGCGCGCTGCGTGTCCGGCGGCTATGAAGGTCATCGACGACGGGTGCGGCTCGCCTCGCCGACGGAACGTGCTACTGGTCGTTGATGATCGAAGCACGAGTCGTGTTCCCCACCAGACGCCCATGAGCAACGATCAGTTCGCCGGTCAGGCGCCCCAACTTGCCAGAACCTGGAGGCGCAGAGCGGTTCACCTTCTTGGCTATGAGGTGCACCGAGTTGATCGGCGTGAAATCCGTCCACCAGCCATCCTTGCGGATCCTCGGACACTAGTCACAGGTGCCGGTCCGGTTGTACTCGGTGCACAGCAGGGCTGCGGTCCCGCCGTACTGGATCTACGAGAACCTGCCGTAGCCGTCCCGGATGTGGGTGGGTGTCGACGAGAGCGGTGCACCCTCGGCGTACAGGCAGTCGGCTCCGTCCGCACAGTCGTACCAGGTCACCTCGGCCTGCGCCTGAGCAGGACCGAGCGTCCCCGGGCAACTGAAGCATCCCCGTCAGGAATCAACCCACCGTTGGCCACTGCCAGTTCCTACTAGCGGGAGCGACCGTTCGGCTGGATGGTGGCGGGATGGGGAAACGGGAGACAGGGAGGAAGTGGTCCGCCGGGTGGCGCGGGATGCTTTGGGCTTTCTGACCGAGGCAGGGTTCGCGATGCCGTCCGACATCGACGGGGGTCTCGAGTACGACGGTCACGGCCTGAAGATCAGTGTTTACCACTACGTCTGGCACTGTGAAGTCGCGGTGTCTGCGTATGTGAAAGTGACGGAGGAATCCGCAACTGCACCCCGCCGGGCCGACGTTGCGGGACTCTACGCCGAGTGCGGGCTTGGGCCACCGAATCATCTGCCGGGGACAGCAGGCAACGCGCGCCTGACGGAGGTCAGGGTGCGGGCGTTCGCAAGGGCCCTGAGAGAACTGCTGCCGTTCCTGCTCGGCGCCGACCGGGACACGATCATTCGTAGGGCTTCAGCCCGCTGATTCAGCGTCTGCTTGTGCGAGGGACGGTGGAGTGACGGCGAGTTCCGTTTGCCGACCGAGGTGGGTGAGGCACTGAGTCATCATCGGGACGATCTGGACGCTGCGGTGCACAACTGGTCCGCCGCCAACGGATCCAGTGGGAACGACGCGACGACATTCACGAGGCCTTCCTCGAACGCGCCGTCTGCCTGATCACCCACCGGCACGTCCAGAGATTTTGTTGGGGCCAGTCAGCGTCGGCCGTCCCCGCTGGGAGCAGGACAGCCCTGGGGGCGCGCCGTGGGCCGGCTGAGCGAAGATCCGCCGCCGGTCGGCTTCTGGCGCCGCACGTTCAGTCGGCGCCACCAGCGCTGCCGTTGTGGATCATCCGGCTGCACCGGAGCATCCGGCAGCGCCGAGAAGACGTCGGCCTTCGCGTGCCAGCCGCCGAACACGGCACGGAACATCGGATGGGGATCGTGCGGTACGGGGCCCCTCGAAGAGGTCATCTCGTTCTCCTCAGCTCGTTCCGTTACCGTTAACGTGACCGCTAACGTTACCGGTAACGGGATTGTTGCTCATGGGCCCGGAGTCAGTCAACGCCCGCCGCCGGACGGCTCACGAAGCGCCGCCGGTACCTCAGGGCTGCCCTGGCGGGCGGGCGGTGGGGCGACTGGTCGGCGAACCTGGTTGACTTGGGTGCAGGGCGGCACGAGAAACAGAAGTGAGTGGGCAACGTGGCCGGACAGCGGGCAACGGAAGACCAGCCGGTACGGGGTGCGAAGGCCGTCAAGCGCGTCACGCTCCGGGACGTGGCTCAGGCGGCAGGCGTGTCCCATCAGACCGTCTCCCGGGCGATCAACGGCAAGGGGGAGATCGATCCGGCGACTCAGCGCCGCGTGCTCGATGTGGCAAGGCAGCTGCGGTACCGGCCCAGCAGGTTCGGCCGGGGGCTGAACCGCCAGGACGTCGTATCCGTCGGCCTCATCGTGCCCGACGTGGTCAACCCCTTCTTCCCGGAGTTCGTGGCAGGGGTCATCGCGGCCGCGGACGAACGCGACTGGCAGGTGCTCGTGGCCAGCACCGAGAACGACCGGTCCCGGGAGCTGGCCCTGGTCCGCTCACTCGGCCAACAGGTCGACGCCCTTGTCGGCTACATCAGCCATCCCGACGCGGAACTCGAGCCGTACGTCGAAACCGTGCCGCTCGTCCTGGTCGACCGGGGGCTGGAATCGTCGAACCACGCGCTGGTCCACATCGACACCGCGGCCGGCATCCGGGCCGGGATGCAGCACCTCATCGAACGCGGTCACCGCCGTATCGGCCTGCTCGACTGCGAGTGCCTGAGCGCCCCGCTGGTCCGGCGCCGCATCTTCCTCGAAGTCGCCGGCGAACATGCGCTCCCGGTCGACGAGGGGTGGATCGTCATGGGGGAGCAGTCACCTGCCGGCGGCGCCGCGGCGTTCGAGGCTCTGCACGCCGGGCACCCCGACCTCACCGCGGTGGTCGCCTTCAATGACCTGGTCGCGATCGGCGCGCTCCGGGCCGCCCGCCGGATCGGCGTCCAAGTGCCGGACGATTGTGCGCTGGTGGGCTACGACGGGCTGAGCGTTGTCGATCTGGTCGACCCTCCGTTGACCACCCTCCACCTCGACAAGCGACGCCTGGGCGAACTGGCCATCCACCAGGTCGATCAACTCCTCGCAGGCGAAATCCCACCCCCTATCGTCCTGACACCCAGCCTGCGTGTCCGGGGCACGACGTGACCCACCTTTGACCGTCGAGCAGAGGGATGGCGCCGAGCGCTTGCGGCATGCGCAACAGGTGTTGCGATGGTGCGGCCACGTGAGCGGAGCGGCGCCGCATTGACGGCCGTGCTGCAGTGGCGCGAAGGACGGGACGTTCGACAAGCTGAGCGTGTCGTTCAAGGTCGGGCGGCCGTCAGTTCGAGAATCAGCTTTATGGCGTCATCGAGGAGGAACGTCTCGCACTCGCTCATGGACGGGTCGGATGCCCGCCTTTTCCTGGCTTCCGTGAGGCATCCGGCGCCGGTGTTCTCGGGAACGACCGCGGGACCAGGGTGTGTGAGTAAGGAACCGAGCAACGAGCGGGCCACTGCCCCCAGGGCCGTGGTGTCGACAGCGACCTGCGCCAGAATCAGGGACGACATCGCCCAGTCCAGTGCGGGCGGCCCTTCCTCGGAGTTGCACCAGTCGATCACCGTCGGTCCTCCCGCTGTGAGGATCACGTTGTCCGGGTGCAGGTCGAGGTGGAGGATGCGGTGGGCTGGATCGGCTGAGGTCCGTGCGGGGACGGAGTGTAAACGGTGCAGCAGGCCGGCGAGCGCAGATCCTGCTTCCCCGGCCGTGATCGTGCCCTGCAGCAGCGCCTGCAGCATGGTCGGGCCGTGCAGCCGCTGCATCACCAGATCGGTTCGCGGCGCCGTGCCAGGTCCGGCGCCCACCGGGTCCCGGACCCTGGGCACCGGATATCCGCGCTCCGCGAGGTAGGCCATCACGGCAGCTTCGGCGGTGGCGTCGCCCCCGTCCCGGTATCGGCGAAGGACCCAGTGGTCATCGATGGCGAACACGTCCGCACTGCGGCCGGAGCCGAGTAACTCACCCCTCTGCATGCCCAGACCCTAACCGTCGGCGGGGCCGCCCTTTTCCCCCGTGCGCCGTGGCTTGGTGTCCATCGTGCGATGGGAGTGCGTGTTTGTGCTCCCTCCGTGCTCTGTGGCTGGCCTGGTGACGGCCTTCGACCAGTGTGTTCGCTTCTGGGCCGGTGTTCGGGAACTCCCTCGCCGTCCAGAGGGGTTTGGGAGGACGGCGTCAAGTGGTAATTGATGCGTTTCAATCAGGTCGGCCGGGGGCTTTGCATGCTCCGTTCGGCCCGCCAGGAGTTGTCGTTTCGATTGCATAGATTGAATGTTTGTTCGCCTGGCTGCCCTGTGCGTCGATAGGTCGTCTGAGGCAATGAGTTGGGGACCATTCGGCCGAGCTGTAGGTGTGTGCGTTGCCTTTGTGTAGCGCAAATCCTGTCACCCGGGGAGGGCCGGGTGCGATGCTTTGAGCGCTTCAACGCGAGTCATGTATTCTGCCGGTTGCCCGAGACTGCCCGGTCAGGTCACTGTGAGTGCAGTGCGTGCGGTCGGGGCGGGATGAGACCGGAGGTCGAGGAGCACTGTGGCAACCGCCCGTCCGCGAGTGCAGGGGCATGCCGGTCCGAGCATGCAGGACGTCGCCGATGCCGCGGGCGTCTCGGTCGGCACTGTCTCCAACGTGCTGAATCATCCGGCCAAGGTGAGCCCCGCGACGGCCGAGCGTGTCCGTGAGGCCATCAGCCGGCTGGGTTTCGTGCGCAACGACGCGGCCCGCTCGCTGGTGTCGGGTTCGACCAACAGCGTCGGCATGGTGCTCGCCGATATCGAGAACTCCCTGTTCATCGACATGGCGCACGGTGCGCAGGACGCCGCTCGCGCGATCGGCCAGAACCTGCTGCTGGCGAACACGGCGTGCGACATGGCGCTTCAGGACGACTATCTGGACCTTTTCGACGAGTCCCGGGTGACCGGCGTGCTGCTGGCTCCGATGGAGGACTCCTCGGCCGGCATCGCTCGCATCCGTTCGCACGGGCGCCAGGTCGTGCTCCTCAACTACGCTCCGAGACCGGGTACCTGCTGCTCGGTGCTCGTCAACAACGAGCACGTGGGGTATCTGGCGGCCCGCCATCTCATCGACTCCGGGCGCACGCGACTGGCGTATGTGGTCGCGCACGACGACTACCAGCCGGTGCGCGACCGGCGCAGGGGAGTGCGCGCGGCGATCGAGGAGGCGGGTTCCGGCGTATCCCTGGAGGAGATCGACAGCGTCGGCCTGACCACGGCCCATGGGCACGTGGTCGGGCAGGACCTCGCGCGACGGGCGCCCGGCGAGCTGCCGGACGGCCTGATCGTCGTGACCGATGAGCTGGCCAACGCCATCATTCACGAACTGCACACCGTGGCAGGAATCCGGGTGCCGGACCAGGTCGCGGTCGTCGGCTGCGAGAACAACCGCGCGGCCGGTGCGGCGGCGGTGCCGCTGACCGCAGTGGACATGCCGGGCCGGGCGATGGGCCAGGAAGCGATCCGGCTGCTCATGGACGAGGTGGCCTCCGGCGAGCAGCACCGTCATGCCACCGTCGTGCTGGAGCCGGAGCTGATCGTCCGCGCCAGCGCACCGCGCTGACGGTACGGGTCTGCCCTTCGACCTGAGCGCCGTCTCCGTCGCCTGCCGGTCGCTGTGACACCTTCTGCGTCCGCCCGCGCCGTGACCGTCCCGGATCCGCGCCAGCCGTCACCTTCCGTGTCGGCGCACTGCGTTGACCAGTGGTTCCTCGCCTCTCGCTTGGAGAAACCTCTCCAGACGACCACTCCGCAACGCGCGAACGCGGTTCGGAAACATCCGCGACAGATCCTTGACACACATCGAAACGGGTCATAGGTTCCCGGCATCCCTCCGTTGAAGCGTTTCAACGCCCCGTGCCGAGGAGCACCCGTGCACAAGACCCTCAGAACCCGCCGTATAGCCCTCCTGGCGACCGCCGCCACTTCGAGCCTGCTGCTGAGCGCCTGTGGTGGCGGAAGCGGCTCGGGCGGCGACGCGAAGGCGTTCAGCCTCACCATCAATGACGACAACCACATCGTGCAGCAGGAGCTCACTGCCCTGGGCAAGGGCCCGTGCACGCCGCAGAACAAGGCTCTGCCGCTGAAGATCCAGACGCTGCCGATCGGCAACGTCGACCAGAAGGTGCAGCTCCTCGCCGGCCAGAACGCGCTGCCCGTGCAGTTCGCGGCGGGAGGTACCCCTCAGCTCACCAAGACGCTGGACAAGGCCGGGCAGGTCCTCGACCTGGAGAAGACGCTCAAGGACCTCGGTGTCTGGGACGACGTCCAGCCGGCCGCCGTCAAGACCGTCGAGAACCTGTACGGCAAGTTCAACGTCATGCCCTACCAGTTCAACATCGAGGGCATCTGGTACAACAAGAAGCTCTTCGCCGACCATCACATCGCCAGCCCCACGACCTACGATCAACTGGTCGCGGCGGCCGCGAAGTTCAAGAAGGCCGATGTCACCGCGTTCGCCGCGGACGGCAAGGACGGCTGGCCCCTGACCCGCCTGGTCAGCGGCTACCTCTACCGGGAGCTGGGCCCGGACGCCCTGCAGGCGGTGGCGGACGGCAAGGCCAAGCTGACCGACCCCGAGTACGTGAAGGCCGCACAGGCCATCGCCGACCTGGGCAAGGCCGGCTACTTCGGCAAGGGCGTCGGATCGATCGACTACGACACCGCGACGCAGCAGTTCCTGACCGGCAAGGCCGCGATGTTCTACATGGGCAGCTGGGCGCTCGGCGACTTCAACGACAAGACCAAGAACAAGATCGGCGTTGACAACGTCGGCTTCATGCCGTTCCCGGCCGTCACGGGCGGCAAGGGCAGCGCGGACCAGATCCCGGCCAACGTCGGTCTCCCCGTGGCCGTCTCCGCCAAGTCCTACAACGCCGAGGTCGGGGACTGGCTCACCTGCATCACCAAGAACTACGGCGCCGCCTCCCTGAAGGACCAGGGCACCGTCTCTGGGTTCAAGCCCAACGGTGACACCGGCACGCTGCCCCCGCTCACCCAGACGGTGCAGGACACCATCACCAAGACCAAGACCAGCACCCTGTGGTTCGAGGCGCTGTTCAACACGAAGGCGACGGAGACCAGCCAGACGAACGCCGCGCCGCTCGTCACCGGAAGCCTCTCGGCCAAGGACTTCATGCAGAAGGTCCAGACCGACCTCGACAACGGCTGACCCCTCCCGTCACATCCGTGATCCGCAGCAACCCCTTCGTGAGAGAGCCCTCATGCGTTCAGTTCTGGGAGACCGCCGTGCCATTGCCGTCCTGTTGGGCCCGGCGCTGCTGGTGTACACCCTGGTGATGCTGGTGCCGATGGGCTGGTCCCTGGGCTACGCCTTCTTCAAGGGCAACGTCATCGAGGGCTTCACCTTCGGAGGGTTCGGCAACTTCGAAAAGCTGTGGAACGACCCGCAGGCGCACTCGGCGCTGTGGTTCACCTTCAAGTACGGCATAGCCGTCAGCGCCGGGCAGGTCCTCTGCGGATACCTGCTCGCCCTGCTCTACGTGTTCGTCCTGCGCAAGTCTTCCGCGGCCGTCCGGACGCTGGTGTTCTTCCCGGTGATCCTCCCGACGGTCGCCGTGGCCCTGATGTTCCAGAAGCTCTTCGCCGTCGCACCGCAAAACGGCCTGGCCAACGTCGCCCTCGAAGGGCTCGGCATCCACCACGGCGACTGGTTCGCCGGGGCAGGCGGATCCTTCGTCGTCCTGGTCGTCATGGACGTGTGGCGCTCCATGGGCTTCTACGGCGTCCTCATCTTCGCCGGGCTCCTCGACATCCCCGAGGAGACGCTCGAGTCGGCGCGGATGGACGGCGCGACCGGATGGCGGCTGATCCGGCACATCGTCCTGCCGCTGTCCGCGCCCGTGTTGTTTTCGTCGGTCGTGTTCAGCATCAACGGCACTTTGAAGGTGTTCGACTCGGTCCTCGCCCTGACCAACGGCGGTCCTGGCAGCGACACGACGCCGCTGACCCTCTACATGTTCCGCACCGCGTTCTCCTACGGCGACTACGGCTACGGCAGCACCATCGCCTCGCTGCTCACCGTCGTCTGCCTCGGCGTGTCCCTCATCATCTTCCGCTTCTCGCGCCGCGACCTGACCAAGGGCTGAACTTCCATGACCGACTCCCTGACGGCACCGCCGCGGGAACTCCTGGCCCCTCGCCGACCGGGCGCCGTCCGAGGGCGGGCGTACGCCCGGCGCCTGGTGCGGAACCTGCTCATCGCACTGCTGGTGGTCGTCGAGGTGATGCCGCTGCTGTGGCTGGTGCTCAGCTCGTTCAAGACCCAGTCCGAGTTCGTCAACGACCCCGCGTGGTCGCTGCCCGGCAAGTGGGACTTCCAGAACTACGCCGACGCGTGGACGACCGGGCACGTCGCCCTCTACATCCGCAACAGTCTCCTGGCCACCGCGCCCTCGCTCGCGCTCATCATCGTGCTCGGCACCGCCGCGGGCTTCGCCCTGGAGGTCATGGTCTGGCGGGGACGCCACCAGGTCCTCCTCGTCTTCCTGGTGGGCATCATGGTGCCGAGCCAGATGATCCTGCTGCCGTTGTTCCGGGTGTACTTCCAGAGCGGGTTGTCAGGGACGATGTGGCCGCTGATCATCACCTACACGGCGGTCGGCCTCCCGCTCACCGTGTTCATGATGGCCACCTACTTCCGGGCGGTCCCGCGCGAGATGTTCGAGGCCGCCACCCTCGACGGGGCCGGCATGCTCACCGCGTTCTGGCGGATCGGATTTCCCGTCGTGCGCAACGCCGTCTTCACGGTCGCGCTGGTCCAGTTCTTCTTCATCTGGAACGACCTGCTCGTCTCGCTCACCTTCACCACCGACGACGACCTGCGCACCATCCAGGTCGGGCTCCTCAACTTCACCGGCCAGTACGGGGAGACGGCCTACGGGCCGCTGTTCGCCGCGATCAGCATCAATGTCGTCGGCGCCCTGGTGCTCTATCTGCTCATCAACCAGCGCATCATCAAGGGTCTGACCGCCGGGGCGGTGAAGGGATGAGCCGCGAGCAGACACCCGCGGTGGCCGCACCGACCGCGGAACACCACCGGGAGCCGTTCGGTATCGGTGAGTCCGCGCCCCGGATCTCCTGGAAGACCACGGCACCCGCCGGCTGGACGCAGCAGGCGTACCAGATCGAGGCCACCCGCGCCGACGGGACGCACCGCACCGACTGGGTGACCTCCCAGGACTCTGTGCTCGTGCCCTGGCCTCTGCCACCGCTGGCGTCCCGGGAAAGGTGCGAGATCCGCCTGCGGGTCCGCGGAGCCGACCAGGTGACCAGCGGCTGGAGCCCGCCGCTCCAGATCGAGACGGGCCTGCTGGCACCTACGGACTGGACGGCCCGCGCGATCTCACCGCACGAGCCGCAGGGACCGGTCCGGTCCGACGCCGAGCGCCGTCCGCCCCTGCTGCGCAAGGAGTTCACCGTCGTCGGCTCGAACGTGGAGCGTGCACGGCTTTACGTCACCGCCCACGGTCTGTACGAGATCGAGATCAACGGCCGTCGAGTGGGCGACCACGCGCTCGCGCCCGGCTGGACCAGCTACCACCACCGGCTGCGCTACCAGACCCACGACATCACCGACCACCTGCGCGCCGGCGCCAACGCCATCGGCGCCTGGCTGGCCGACGGCTGGTACCGCGGACGTCTGGGCTTCGGTGGCGGCCACGCCGACCTCTACGGCGACCGGCTCGCCCTCATCGCCCAACTGGAGATTCTCCACCGCGACGGAACCGTCACCGTCATGGGCACCGACACCTCCTGGCTCGCCGGCCAGGGCCCGATCCTGGCCTCGGGACTGCTTGACGGCGAGACCTACGACGCGCGGCATGAACTGCCCGGCTGGTCGAGCCCCGGATTCGACGACGCAGAATGGTCGTCGGTGGACAGTGTCGCCCGCGACCCGGCGACCCTGGCCGCACCCACCGGTCCGCCCGTGCGCTGCACCCAGGAGGTCACCCCGGTGTCGGTGACGCCTCTGGACGCCGAAAGACTTCTGGTGGACTTCGGACAGAACCTCGTCGGCAGGGTCCGCATCACGGTCACCGGTCCGGCCGGACACACCGTCGTCATCCGCCACGCCGAGGTACTCCAGGACGGGGAACTGTGTGTCCGGCCCCTGCGCGATGCCGTGTCCACCGACCGGTACATCCTGCGGGGCGGCGGCCCGGAGACCTGGGAGCCGCGCTTCACCCTTCACGGATTCCGGTACGCGGAGATCACCGGCTGGCGCGGAGACGATCCGCAGGACGCCGTCGTCGCCCGCGTCCATCACACCGACATGGCACGCACCGGCTGGTTCGCCTGCTCCGACGAACAGGTCAACCGGCTGCACGAGAACGTGGTGTGGAGCCTGCGCGGCAACTTCGTCGACCTCCCCACCGACTGCCCGCAGCGCGACGAACGGCTCGGCTGGACCGGCGACATCCAGGTCTTCGCACCCACCGCCGCCTTCCTGTACGACTGCCACGGCATGCTCGCGTCATGGCTGCGCGACGTCGCCGTCGAACAGCACGACGACGGCACCGTTCCCTGGTACGTCCCCGAGATCCCGGGAGGCGAGCAGTGGACCCCGGCCCGACCGGGCGCCGGCTGGGGCGACGTCGTGGCACTCACCCCGTGGGAGCTCTACCAGGCCTCTGGCGACACCGGTCTGCTTGCCGCCCAGTACGAGAGCGCACGGCGGTGGGTCGACCTCATCACCGAAATCGCCGGTGAGTCCAGCCTGTGGAACGGCGGGTACCAACTCGGCGACTGGCTCGACCCGTTCGCACCCCCGGAGGACCCGGGCGCCGGCCGTACCGATCGGCACCTCATCGCCACGGCGTACTACGCCTGGTCCCTGCAGCACGTGGCGTGGACCGCCGACGTCCTGGGGCGCGACGACGACCGCGACCACTACGCACAACTCGCGCGACGCGTCCGGCAGGCGTTCGCCGACGAGTACGTGCTGCCCGGCGGTCTCATGACCAGCGACACCCAGACCGCCTACGCCGTCGCCCTCCAGTTCGGCCTTCTCCCCGACGCGGCGGCCCGGGCGGCCGCTGGACGTCGCCTGGCCGAACTGGTCGAGGCGGGCGGTCACACCATCCAGACCGGGTTCATCGGCACACCGCTGGTGGCACCCGCGCTCAGCACCACCGGTCATGACGACACCGCCTACGCCCTGCTCCTCCAGCAGGAGTGCCCCTCGTGGCTGTACGCGCTCAAGCACGACGCCACCACCATCTGGGAGCGCTGGGACAGCATGCTGCCCGACGGCACGGTCAATCCGGGCGAGATGACCTCGTTCAACCACTACGCCCTCGGCGCGATCGCACAGTGGCTGCACACCACGGTCGCCGGGCTCAGTACGAGTGCGCCCGGCTACCGCGACATCGTCTTCCGCCCACGACCGGGCGGCGGCATCACCTGGGCCGGCGCCGCGCACGAGTCGCCGTACGGCCGCGTGGCGATCCGATGGGAGCTGCGGGAAGCAGAGCTCACCGTGGAGACGACCGTGCCCACCGGAGCGACAGCACGTGTCGAATGGCCCGATGGGGGAGTGACCGACCTGCCGACCGGGACCACCACCACTACACGGCAGGCTGCCGGCCCAACCAGCGGCTGACTGCCCGGCCGGCACGCATCGGCCCCCGCAGGGCAGTACCGCGGCCGATCGAGAACCGAGGCCTGACACGGGCCACTGGCTCGTGCCAACACCCCAGCGACACAAAGGAGTCTCGCGTGACCAACCCACACACCACACTGCCGCGCCCCGGCATCCGCAGACAGCACGGACGTCCCGTCCTCGGCACGATCGTGGTCGCCCTCCTCACCGTTCTCGGCCTGGTCACCGCCTCCCCCACCCAGGCGCTCAGCGGTGACCTGCGCATGCATGACCCGAGTGTCATCAAGGTCGGCAGCTGTTACTACGGCTTCTCCACCGGATTCGAGAACGACTCCCTCAACCCCAGCGGATCCATCACCATCCGCAAGACCTGCGGCAGCACCGCGGCATCCGGCTGGACCAAGGTGGGCAACGTCTGGGAGTCGACCCCGTCCTGGATCACCGGCAAGCTCGGCTCGACCCCGCCGAACATCTGGGCCCCCGACATCAAGTACTTCAACGGCACCTACCACCTGTACTACGCCGGTTCGCTGTGGGGCACGAACTACGCGGTGATGGGCCTGGCCACCGCCACGAACATCGAGGGCCCCTGGACCGACCAGGGCATGGTCACGGACGTCAACTACCCCATCGACCCCAACGTCGACTGGGGCCCCGACGGCCGGCTGTACGTCTCCTGGGGCTCCTGGACCGGCAGCGGCACCTACATGCACGTCCTGGACCAGTCCACCGGCAAACTGTCCACCACGGACAACAACCTCTGGCACATCGCCGTCGGCATCGAGAACCCCACGATCATCCTCAACGGCGGCTACTACTACCTCTTCGGCTCCAAGGGCCTGTGCTGCAGCGGGACCAACAGCACCTACTACACCGTCGTCGGCCGCTCGACCAGCATCACCGGACCGTACCTCGACCAGAACGGCACGGACATGGCCTCCGGCGGCGGGACCACCGTCCTTACGGGCGCCTACCCCAAGGTGGCCGCCGGCGGCGCGGACGCCTACGACGACGGCACCTCCAAGTTCCTCGCCTACCACTACTACAACGGCGACGACTCCGGCCAGGAAACCCTCGACATCCGGCAGGTGACCTTCGCCGGAGGCTGGCCCGTCATCGCCGGTCCGCTCGGCGCCGCGAACAACCACCTGCTGAACCGCAACAGCGCCAAGTGCGCGGACGTCTGGTCCCTGAGCACCGCGGACGGGGCGCCGGTCAACTCCGGCAACTGCAACTCCGGCGCCAACCAGCAATGGGTGCCCACCGCCGTCGGCTCCACCTACGAACTCGTCAACGTCAACAGCGGCAAATGCCTGCAGATCTCCGGCGCCTCCACCGCCGACGCGGCGGCCGCCGTCCAGTCCACGTGCACCGGCGCCTCGCACCAACTGTGGACGAGGACGGCGGTGATCGGCGGGTACGTCACCTACACCAACGTCAACAGCGGCAAGTGCCTCGAAGTCGCCGGAGCGTCGACAGCCAACGGCGCGGCCCTGGACCAGTCGACGTGCACCTCCGGCGTCAACCAGCAGTGGATGGTTGTCTGACCGCCGCGCCAGAGCACGGCTCGTCATGCGTGGCGCTCCGGAGGAAAGGGGCGGTGTGCTCAGCGTCTCGTCCGGTGTGTCCTGCGATCCCCTCAGCCGTCGGTGGTGAGGGGATCCCACGCCGATTCGGGGTCGAGCGGCAGGTCGGGCCGGTGGCGCTTGAATGCCTCGGCCTGTTCCAGGCAGGCGGCGGCGACACGTCGAGGGGGCGTGTCGCCGCGGCACTGCGGGCTTGGAGGGTGATGGCCGAAGGCCGGGCGGAGTGCCCGGCCTTCGTGCTGGCTGACCGACGGGTGACGGCTCGAAGGACGGTGTCCCGCGGAAGGGGGCTCGGGAACGGCCGGCGCGAACCGGTGATCCGCCTTCCGCGTGAGACGACCTGCCTTCCGCACGAGCCCGTTGCCTACGGCTCCCCGCCTTCGGAGGCCGGGACCCGCTTCGGCCACTGCAACCCTGTCGCGGAGCTCAGCAGCAGCCTGCCGTGAGCGCGCTCGGGGCAGCCATCGTCGTTGCTGTGGGCGTGGCGGCCTGCTGATCCTGGGCGATACGGCCGCGCAGCATGGTCTCCACGATCTTCATGAACCGCTCTGTTCCTGAGGTGCCGACGATGAAGCGGTTCTCGCGACCGTTCGGCGCACCGCGCAGCTGCTCCATCCGCTCGAGGCCGTAGTCGGCGAAGCCGTGGTTGCTGAGCTCGATGTCGACACCGGCCCGCCTCATGCGGGAGGCGAAGGTGAGGGCGGAGGAGAGGTAGGTCTCCTTGCTCGCGGTGGCCGCGGGCGGGTTGGTCCCGCCCCACAGCATCGCGGTGTGGGCGCGGCCCCGCCAACGGGCCGGGAAGATCGGCGAGACGGTGCCGGGTGTGTGCCCGGGCGTGTGGTTGAGCGTCACGGTGGTACCGCCCAGCGTCAGCTTCTGGCCGTCGGCGATGTCCAGGTCGCGGGTGGGTGCGTTGGCCGGGGAAGTGGAGGCGAGGAGGTCCCAGTCGGCCGGCGCCATCATGACCCGGCTGCCGTACTGGTCGGCCAGGTACTGGGCGCCGCCGAAGTGGTCGCCGTGGCCGTGGGTGACCACGACGTACTTGATCATCGAGGGATCGGCCCCCAGGCTGCGCAAGCCCGCGACGACGTACTGCTCCGCCTCGTCCGGTGTGTTGAGGGCGTCGATGAGGATGATGCCGCCCGGGGTGAGGATCGCCGTGGCGGACACGAATCCGACGCTGAGCACGGCGACGTTGTCGAAGATCCGGAGCGGCGCGGGAGCGGGGGGCCTCGGCGGGGTGTAGCCGGCGGTGAGCGCGCTCACGATGCTCTTGAGGTTCGGGGTGTCGCCGGCCAGTTCGGCGGCGCGGTCGAAGTAGTCCTGTGCGGTCGGGGCCGCGGACGCCGAGGTCTCGGCTGCGGCGCGCTCGGGAAGCAGTGACGCGGCACCGACGGTGACCGCCGCGGCGGCGCCGAGTTGCCAGAAGCGGCGCCGCGTCAGGGCTCCGTGGCGGTGGACTTCGAGCGATGCCGGCCGAGTGGGGTCAGCCTGCGGCTCGTTCATGTGTGGCTCCTCGAGGTAGATGCAGGGTTGGGATGGTGTTGTCAGGTGTGACCGGCCGCTCGTCGCCCGATCTGGCTGCGTCACCGGTCTGAGGTTCCTCAGGCGGTCACGACCGCCTGCTCGTCCTTCTCGCCGGCTTCGGTGTCACTCAGCCGTACGTCCTGGCGTTCTTTCAGGAAGAACGTGACGGCGAGCCCGATCACCGTCACCGCGGCGAGGTAGACGGCGACGGAGTACACGGTGCCGGTGCTGGACTGCAGCGTTTCGGCGATCATGGGCGCGAAGGCGCCGCCGAGTACGGCTCCGATGGCGTAGGACAGTGCCGCACCGCTGTACCGGACCGCGGTGGGGTACAGCTCCGCGAACAGTGCGGCCTGTGGCCCGTAGGTCAGTCCGAGGCCGATGCTGTAGAGGACGAGCGCCACCACGACGAGCCCCGCGTTCGCCGTGTTGAGCAGTGCGAAGAACGGGAACATCCAGGCGAGTTGGATGACGAAGCCGATGCGGTAGACACGCAGGCGCCCGATCCGGTCGGACAGCCGGCCGCCCGCCAGGGTGCTGGCCAGCCAGCCGACCGCGGCGACCATCACGCAGATGAGGATCACCGTCGGGTCCATGTCCAGATGGTTCACGGAGTAACTCTGGACATAGCCACCGGTGGTCATGTAGCCGACGGCGTTGTTGGCGGCGAAGAGCAGGGCGCCGGCCACGACGAGCGGCCAGTGGTGTGTGAACAGGGTGGCGATCGGTGCCTGGGACCGTTTCCCGGACTCCTTCAGCTCCTGGTAGACGGGGCTTTCCTCGACCTTGCGCCGGATCACGAACCCGGCGGCGACGAGGACCACGCTGAGCAGGAAGGGGATGCGCCAGCCCCAGGCCAGGAACTGGTCGTCCGTGGTGAGGGCGGTGACGGCTGCCAGGGCGCCGTTGGCCAGCAAGAGGCCCAGCGGGGCTCCGAGCTGGGGGTAGGAACCGAACCTGCCACGTTGCCCCGGCGGCGCGTGCTCCACGGAAATCAGCGCGGCACCGCCCCACTCGCCGCCGGCGGACAGACCCTGGAGGATCCGCAGGAGGACGAGGATGACGGGGGCACTCATGCCGATGGAGGCGGACGACGGCACCAGGCCGATCAGGGTGGTGGAGACGCCCATGAGCAGCAGGGTGGCGATCAGCATCGCGCGGCGGCCGAGCCGGTCACCGAGGTGGCCGGCGAGTGCGGCTCCGACGGGCCGGAAGAAGAAGCTGATGCCGATGGTCGCGAAGGAGATGACCAGCGAGTCCTCACCGAGCCCGTCGAAGAACCGGCTGCTGAACACCAGTCCCGTGCACAGGGCGTAGATGAAGAAGTCGTACCACTCGATGGTGGTGCCCGCCATGGCGGCGAGCGCGACGGTGCGGTGCTGACTGCGGGTGCCGGATGCCTGAGCGGATGGGGACATGCGGAGTCCGATCGTCGTCGGGTCGTCGTCGGCCCGGGGGAGCGGGGGGAGTGGGGAGTGGGAGGAGCGGGGGGAGCGGGAGGGTGTCAGACGGCGTAGTCGGGGGCGATGCGGTCGATCCTGCGGCGCAGGGCGTCGAACAGGGTCCTGCCCGCCTCCGTGCGCTCGCCCATCTGGAAGGACTCCTTGGTCGAGCGCACCGCCGCCTCCCGGCTCACCGGCGTCAGCGGCTGCCCGGACTGCTGGGCGGCGAGCTGGATCTCGCAGGCCCGTTGGAGAGTCCACAGGGCGGCGAAGGCCGCGGGGACGGTCGGTCCCACCGCCAGCAGGCCGTGGTTGCGCAGGATCATCAGGTCGCGGTCACCGAGGTCGGCAACCAGCCGCGGCTTCTCCTCCGGGTCGACGGTGATGCCCTCGAAGTCGTGGTAGGCGACCATGTCGTGCAGTTGGGCGGCGTAGAAGTTGTCCGGGTCCAGGCCGTCGCGCAGACAGGCGACTCCGGTGCCGGCGGTGGTGTGGGTGTGCATGATGCAGTGTGCGTCGGGCCGGTTGGCGTGGATCACCGAGTGGATCAGCAGTCCCGCCTCGTTGACCGGCCAGTCGGAGTCCGACAGGACGTTGCCGTCGAGGTCGATCTTCACGAGGTTCGAGGCGGTGACCTCGTCGTACATCAGGCCGAACGGATTGATCAGCAGGTGTCCCTGCTCGCCGGGGACCCGGACGGTGATGTGGTTGAAGACCATCTCCACCCATCCGAGGTGGTGGAAGACGCGGTAGCAGGCGGCCAGTTCGAGCCGCGCCTGCCACTCCGCATCACTCATGCGTGCCGGTTTCGCCGTGCTCGTCGGGGTGTCCAGAACGGTCACTGCCGTGCTCCTTGATCGCTTCGTGGGCATCGCCGGTACCGGGCGACGGCCTCGGTGTGCAGGAGCATGGGTGCGCGACCACTCGGGAGCCAATGTCGGGATCGACAGTGAATCCGGCCGGACGGTGTCCGACGCGACATCAGCCGGGCGTAGGCGGCTCCGACAGGCCGGCGAGAGCAGTGAGTTCCAGTGTCAGCAGAAGGCGCCGCGTCGGATCAGCGAGTGATACGCCGAAGAGCTGCTCGGCCCGGCGCAGCCGCAGCCGCAACGTGTTCTGGTGGATGTGCAACTCGGCGCTGGCCGCGGCGACATCACCGAAGTGCCGCAGATAGGCGAGCAGTGTGGCGCAGTGGTCGGTGGCGTGTTCGGCGTCGTGCGCCCGCAGGCGTTCCGCGATGCCGGTGCGTAGTTCGGCGTCCTCGCGCACGGCGCCGACGAGCCGCCGCAGCACCAACTCCGGCCGCAGGTCCTCGGCGTGGTACGCGCCGGGGCCGGCGCACTGCTCCCGGAGATGGTCGAGCGCGGCGTCGATGTCGCGGCGGGCCGCGATCAGGGCCGAAGTCGTCCCGACGGTCGGCGAGTCGACCGCCGTGAACGACCTGTGCAGGCTGTGCCGGACCCGGTCCACCAGGTGGTCCAGCAGGACACCGGTGGACACCGAACCGGAACCGGCGGCCGGCAGCAACACGTAGACGCGGTCGTCGAGCAGGGCCGCCGCCGGTTCGTACCCGAGCGAGCGCCCGTCGAGGACGGCCAGGTCCAGGGTGCGCAGCAGCGCGGCGCGGCGGCGGGCCGCGGTACCCGCTTCCCACGACTCCTCGCTGCCGCGCGCCCCCGCCGCCTCGGCCAGCCCGACCAGCACGGCGGGAAGACGGACACCGCCCGGCGGATCGCCCTGCGCGGACCGGCCCTCCAGTGCATGCCGCAGGGCCCGGTCGCGGCTCTCCTGCTCGGCGTCGACCTGGCGGCGCAGCGCCAGCATGTGCAGCGCCGCGACCCGGGCCGCCTCCTGCAGGGTGGGCCCGCAGTCGGCGGCCGCGGCCTCGTCGGGAAAGGCGACCCAGAGGGAACCGAGGACGTCCTCACCGGCCCTGATGACCACGGCCGTGCGCGGCAGATCGCCGGGCCGGTGCTGGCGTACGACCGTGTCGCTCACCCACACCTCCCGGTTCAGGTGATCGGCGAGAGCGTCCTCGGGCACCCGCCTGCCCAGGATCCCGCGCCGCCGGGTCTCGTCGATGGGCTGGTCGGGCAGGCTCGAGTAGGCGACCACCACCTGCTGGGTGTCCATGATCGCGACAGCGCCGCCGACGATTCCGGCGACCGCGTTGGCCAGGGAGAACAGGTCGCCGCCCGTCGTCCCACCGCCCGGTTCGGCCACCGCCGCGCGTGCGGTCAGGATGGTCGTGATCAGTCGTTGCACCCGCGTCCAGGGCACCTGCGGATCGACGGCCAGGACGGGAACGCCGGTCCTGGCGACCTGCGCCGACACCTCCGGCGGCGGGGGAGTGGAGCACTTGACGGCGAGTGCGCAGGAGTGGTCCGCGGCCGTGCGCAGCGCCAGGCTCAACGCGTCACGGTCGGCGATGTCCAGGCCGACCGCGAGCAGCAGGTGCCCGGGGGCGTTGGTACCGAGCGCCTCCGGGCAGTCCAGCAACTCGGCCCCGCCAACGTGCCAGTCACCTCCGCCACCGTCCGACAGCAGGCTGATGACACCGCCTCGCAGTGCCTCGACGAGCTGATCCAGGGGCATCGCGGTCATGCCGGCCCTCCCTTCAGGGGATGTCGGAATCTACATCACGGGACCTTTGAGGGTGTAGGCACCGACATTGTTGTGGGCCCGCGACACAGCGCATGCTCGCTGCGACCGGCCACACCCTCCCTGGACCCTCCGGAAAGGAGGTGCGACGGCGTTGTCACATTCGCCCGCATCCCCACCGCCCAGCCGGCCACCTCGGATCACCGTCGTGGGACCGGGCGCCGTCGGCGCCACCCTCGCCGCGGCGTTCGCCACCTCGGGCGCAGAGGTCTCCCTGCTCGGACGGCCCGGCCCCCACCTCGACGCGATCGCCGCGCAGGGGCTCCTGCTGCGCGGCCCGGAACCGGGAGTCGATCCGGAGACGAGAGTCAGCCCGGAGTCGGGAGTCGGCCCGAAAACGGGAGTCGGTCCTGGCGTCGGCCGGAACACGGGAGCCGGAGTCGAGGTCCGTCATCACTTCTCCACAGCACACGACCCCGCGCGGCTCCCCGTCCCGGACCTGGCCGTCGTCTGCGTCAAGAGCCAGTACCTGCTGCCGGCCGCCCGCAGCATGCGGACCTGGCTCGCACAGGGCACGGACGTGCTGGTCGTGGCCAACGGAGTGCCCTGGTGGCTGCCGGCCACCGTCGAACGCGTCGCAGGGCAAGACCCCGTGCTGAGATCGGTCGACCCCGACGGAGAACTGCTGCAACTCCTGCCCCCCGAGCGCGTGATGTCCGGCGTGGCGCACTTCAGCAGCGCTGTCGAGGGGCCGGGCCGGGTGACGCACCTCAGCGGCGACAGGCTGATCATCGGCGACTCGACAGGCGGGATCTCCGACCGTGTACACCGGTGTGCCGAGGCCCTCTCCGCAGGGCCCGTCCGCCCGGAACCCAGCGCGGACATCCGCCGGGACATCTGGGAAAAGCTGTTGGGCAACGTCAACCTCAACCCCGTCAGCGCACTCACCGGCGCCACCGTCCTCGACATCCTCGACGACCCGGACGTACGGCAGATCTGCGCCGCCGTGTTCGACGAGACGGCGGCCGTCGGTGCAGCACTGGGTATCGAGAGCGCCATGACGGCCGACGACCGGCTCGACATCGCCCGCAAGCTCGGCGCGTTCCGCACCTCCATGCTGCAGGACGCGGACCGGGGCCGCCCCCTCGAACTCGACGCGATCGTCGGTGCCGTACGCGAACTCGCGCGCCGCGCCGGCGTGCCGTCCCCCTCCCTCGACGCGGTGCACGCACTGCTCGCCCTGCGCGAGCGGGTCCGCGGCCGCGGTGAGTCGTCCGTCAGGTGAAGGAGCCCCGGTGCCACACCCCTTGGGGAACACCCCGTCAAAGATCATCGCCGTCCACCTCAACTTCCGCAGCCGCGCCAGGGAGCGAGGCCGGACCCCCGCTCACCCCTCCTACTTCCTGAAGCCGCCGTCGTCGTTGGCCGGTACCCACGAAGCGATCGTCAGGCCCCGGGGCTGCGGGCTCATGGGCTTCGAAGGCGAGATCGCCCTCGTCATCGGCGCGCGCGCCCGACGGGTGCGGCCCGAGGACGGCTGGCGCCACGTGCGCTGGGTGACCGCCGCCAACGACGCGGGCGTCTACGACCTGCGGTACGCCGACCGCGGCTCCAACCTGCGCTCCAAAGGCGCGGACGGGTTCACCCCGATCGGGCCACGACTGCTGGACGCCACCGAACTCGACCCCGGCGCGCTGCGATTGCGGACCCGGGTCAACGGCGAGCTCGCCCAGGACGACACGACCGACACGCTGCTGTTCCCGTTCGGAGAGCTGGTCGCGGACCTGTCCCGGTTGGTCACCCTGGAACCCGGCGACGTGATCCTCACCGGCACACCGGCCGGCGCCTCGGTCGTCCAGCCGGGGGACGTGGTCGAAGTGGAGGTCGGCGACGGCCGGTTGAGCACCGGAGTGCTGCGCAACCCGGTCGCCGACGCCGAGCACGACCTGGAGCCGTGGGGCGCGCAGCCCAGAAGGGACCGGGCGGAGGAGGAGTCGGCGTACGGCCCCTCCTACGAGCCCGCTCCGCTGCTGGACGAACGCCTCGCCGACGGTCTCCGCTCGGTGGCCGTGGCGACGATCAGCGCGCAGCTGCGGAAGCGCGGTCTGCCGCACATGTCGGTCGACGCGGTACACCCCGCCACGCCCGGCACCCGCATGGTGGGCGTCGCGCACACCCTGCGCTATCTGCCCCTGCGCGAAGACCTGTTCGAGCAGTACGGCACCGGAATGAACGCCCAGAAGCGGGCGATCGAGGAGCTCCGTCCCGGACACGTGCTGGTGATGGACGCCCGGCGGGACACCTCCGCCGGAACCCTGGGCGACATCCTCGCCCTGCGCGCCCAGCAGCGCGGCGCGGCCGGAATCGTGACCGACGGGGGGCTGCGGGACAGCGCGGCCGTCGCCGCCCTCGGACTTCCGGTGTTCCACGGCGGAGCCCACCCGTCGGTGCTCGGCCGCCGCCACGTCCCGTGGGACACCGGTGTGCCGATCGCGTGCGGCGGGGCGCTCGTCCAGCCCGGCGACCTGATCGTGGGCGACGACGACGGCGTGGTCGTCGTACCCCCCGACCTCGCCGGCGAGCTGGTCGCCGACTGCCGGGAGCAGGAGCGGCAGGAACGGTTCGTCACCGAGCAGGTGCGGGCCGGAGCGAGCGTCGACGGGCTGTACCCGCTCGGGCCGACGTGGCGGGAGCAGTACCGCACCTGGTGCGACAAGAACGCCGCCACTGGCGCCACCGAGAACGCCACCGAGAACGCCGCCGACAAGGCCGCCGAGAACGACATCGAAGGAGCACAGGCGTGAAGTTCCGCAGCGACCCGTCCACCATCCGGGGTTCGATCGCCCCGGTCATCACCCCCTTCACCGCCGAAGGGGCGGTCGACCACGACAGTCTGGCCGGGCTGATCCGATTCCAGCTGGAGTCGGGTTCGCACGGCATCTCGCTGGGCGGTTCGACGGGGGAGCCCAGCGCGCAGAGCGTCGCCGAGCGGATCGCCGGGATGCGTACGGCGGTCGAGGTGATCGCCGACCGGGTGCCGTTCCTGCCCGGCACCGGCTCGCACAAGCTCGACGAGACCCTCGAACTGACCGCTGCCGCTCGGGAGTTGGGTGCGGACGCCGCGCTCGTCATCACGCCGTACTACGCGCGCCCCACCCAGGAGGCCCTCTACTCCTGGTACGCCACGGTGGCCCGGGAGTTCCCGGACCTGCCGATCGTCGCCTACAACGTGCCCTCCCGCACCGCCGTGGACATCGCGCCGGAGACGGTGAAGCGGCTGTTCACCGACTTCGACAACTTCGTCGGGGTGAAGGAGACGACCAAGGACTTCGAGCACTTCTCCCGCGTGCTGCACGCCTGCGGACGCTCGCTGCTGGTGTGGTCCGGCATCGAGCTGCTGTGCCTGCCCCTGCTGGCGCTCGGCGGCACCGGCTTCGTCTCCGCCGTGGCCAACCTGGCCCCGACGGCGGTGGCGCGGATGTACGAGCTGTGGGAGGCGGGCGACTTCGAGGCCGCCCGTGACCTGCACTATCGGCTGCACCCGCTGGTCGACCTGCTGTTCGTGGAGACCAATCCGGCACCCGCCAAATGGGTCCTGGCCCAGCAGGGCCGCATCGCCTCCGCCCACGTCCGCCCGCCGCTGACGACGCCCACCGAGGCGGGTCTGACGAAGATCCGCGCGCTGCTGGCCGAGGGCGGCGACCTGACCGCACAGATCGGAGCATGACCATGAGCGTCGAGAACAGCATTGAGAACCTGCCGTCCGCCATCCAGCACTGGATCGGCGGCGAACCGGTCGACAGCACCGACGGGCGGACGTTCCCCGTGTCCGATCCGGTCTCCAACACGCCCTATGCTCAGGCCGCGCGTGGTGCGGCGGCCGACGTCGAACGGGCGGTGGCCGCAGCCCGGTCCAGCTTTCCCGCCTGGTCGTCCCTGGGCAGCCGGGAGCGCGCGGACGTGCTGGTCAGGATCGCGGACGCGGTCGAGGCCCGTCAGGAGCGGCTGGCGTCCTTCGAGTCGTACGACACCGGGCTTCCTCTCACCCAGGCCCTCGGCCAGGCCCGGCGCGCGGCGGAGAACTTCCGCTACTTCGCGGATGTCATCGTCGCGCTCGGCGAGGAGGCGTTCCGGCAGGGAGCGTCGCAGTTCAGCTACGTGGTGCGCAAGCCGGTCGGGGTGGCCGGGCTGATCACACCGTGGAACACCCCGTTCATGCTGGAGAGCTGGAAACTGGCCCCGGCGCTGGCCTCCGGCTGCACGCTGGTCCTCAAGCCGGCCGAGTGGACCCCGCTGTCGGCCTCGCTGTGGCCGGAGATCTTCGCCGAGGCCGGCGTCCCGGCGGGCGTGGTGAACATCGTGCACGGCATCGGCGAGGAGGCCGGACAGGCCCTGGTCGACCACCCGGACGTACCGCTGATCTCCTTCACCGGTTCCACCGACACCGGCCGCCACATCATCCGCTCCTCCGCCCAGCACCTGAAGACCACCTCGATGGAGCTGGGCGGCAAGTCCCCGGCCGTCGTCTTCGCGGACGCCGACCTCGAAGCCGCCCTCGACTCGGTCGTCTTCGGGGTGTTCTCCCTCAACGGCGAGCGCTGCACGGCCGGTTCACGGGTCCTCGTGGAGCGCCCGGTGTACGAGGAGTTCACCCGCCGGCTGGCTGAGCGGGCGGACGCCGTCCGGGTGGGGCCGCCCTCGGACCCCGCGACCGAGGTGGGCGCACTGGTCCACCCCGAGCACTACGCACGCGTCCTGAACTACGTCGAGATCGGCAGGAAGGAGGCCCGCCTCGTGGCCGGCGGCACCCGGCCCGCGCATCTGGCGGACGGCAACTACCTTCAGCCGACCGTCTTCGCGGACGTCGAGCGTGACGCCCGGATCTTCCAGGAGGAGATCTTCGGCCCCGTCGTCGCCGTCGCCCCCTTCGACGACGAGTCCGAGGCCGTCGAGCTGGCCAACGCCACCCAGTACGGTCTCGCCGCCTACATCTGGACCTCGGACCTCAAACGCGGTCACCGCATCGCCCACGCCGTCGAGTCCGGCATGGTCTGGATCAACTCCCACAACGTACGGGACCTGCGCACCCCCTTCGGCGGTGTCAAGGCCTCCGGCGTCGGCCGTGAAGGCGGCGCCCACAGCATCGACTTCTACACCGAGTCGAAGATCGTCCACGTAGCCCTCGACGACGTACACACCCCCCGCTTCGGAGTCGCCTGATGACCACCGCGCACCCGGACGCCCCGGACGTCGTCCGCTCCGCCTACGCCCAGCTGGCCGTCACCGACCTCGCCGCATCCCGCTGGTTCTGGGTCGACATGCTCGGTTTCCACATCCAGTACGAGGACGCCGACACCCTGTGCCTGCGCGGCACCGACGAGTTGACTCACCACTCCCTCGTCCTGCGCAGGGGCGAGCTCGCCGCTCTCGACCACATCGCGTACCGGGTCCGTACCTCCGAGGACGTCGACAAGGCGGAGAAGTTCTTCCGCCAACTCGGCCGCCCGGTACGGCGCATCCCGAAAGGGCAGGGCACGCCCGGTGTCGGCGACGCGGTCCGCGTCATCGACCCGCTCGGCTTTCCCGTCGAGTTCTTCCACGACATCGAGCACGCCGAGCGGTTGATCCAGCGCTACGACCTGCGCCACGGCGCCGAGGTGGCCCGACTGGACCACTTCAACATCTGCACCCCCGACATACCCGCCGCCTACGCCCACTACAAGTCGCTGGGTTTCGGCTGCTCGGAGACCATTGAGGGCGACGAGCACGAGCTGTACGCGGCCTGGATGTACCGCAAGCAGACCGTCCACGACGTCGCCTTCACCTGCGGCGCCGGGCCCCGTCTGCACCACCTGGGCATCGCCACCCACGAGTCCCACCAAGTCCTGCGTTGCGCCGACCTGTTCGGCGCGCTCCGCAAGGAACACCACATCGAACGCGGACCGGGTCGGCACGGCGTCTCCAACGCCTTCTACCTCTATCTGCGCGATCCCGACGGGCACCGGGTGGAGATCTACACCTCCGACTACTACACCGGTGACCCCGACCACGAGACGTACCGCTGGAACGTCCACGACGACCGCCGCCGGGACTTCTGGGGCAACGCCGTCATCGAGTCCTGGTACAAGGAGGCCACCCCCGTCCTCGGCCTCGACGGGAGCCCACAACCCGTCTCCGACGCCCTGCTGGACGAGTCCGCCGTGCAGGTCGGCGCGGACGGCCTCGGCTGACCCGCCGACATACAGAGGTGGCAGTGGAGCTGTCGGGGACGCTCCAGCCGGCCCGGAGGGCGAGGGTCTGCGCGGAGGCGGAGGCGGAGGCAGAGACGGGGTCCGGCGGTTCACCGGCAGAGGTGGGGTGAGATCGACGGAAGGCTGCCTGCGGGGCCGGTGAAGGGTCCGCCGCTGCCCCCAGGCTGCCGGATGTCCGGAATCTACAAGCGCTGAGGTCCGCCACGGGAAAGACGTCACCGCTCCCTCCGGGATTCACTCCGGTAAGTCCGCGACGAAAGAGGCCCTTCACATGCCCGACATGCCCGCCGGAGAGTTCTGGAAGGACCTCAGGCCCATCGAGAACTCCTTCCGCCCCGACGCCCTCCCGGAGGTCTATCTGTCCAAGGTGGCCACGGACGACGACCGCTACTACGTGCCCTTCACCGAGACCGTCGGCTCGCGCCCGCTGTGGATCAACGTCAAGGACAACAGCTGGGCCGACATCCTGCGGGCCAAGAAGGCGGGGCTGGTCAACCGGCACTACCACCCGCACGAGGTGTTCGCCTACACGATCTCCGGCAAGTGGGGCTACCTGGAGCGGCCCTGGACGGCGACCGCGGGTGACTTCGTCTACGAGGCCCCGGGCGAGGGGCACACGCTGGTCGCCTACGACAGCGACGAGCCGATGAAGGCGTTCTTCATCGTCAAGGGCCCGCTCATCTGGCTGGACGAGAACGGCGAGCCCGACGGCTTCTTCGACGTGCACGACTACATCAAGATGTGCCGCGAGCACTACGAGAAGGCCGGGATCGGCGCCGACTACGTCAACTCCCTGTTCCGCTGAGCCGCGGCGCACCCCGACCGATCGAGACCGCCATGACCGACACCACCGTCGCGCCGGACATCCGCACGGCCGAACGGTACGAGACCCGTCTCCTCGCCCTCTTCGTGACCGTTGGACACCTCGCATGAGGGCGGCCGTCTGGTACGGGGCCCTGGATGTCCGCGTCGAGGACGTGGAGGTGACACCGCCCGGCCCCGGCGAGGTGACGATCGAGGTCGCCTACTGCGGGATCTGCGGCAGCGACCTGCACGAGTACACCGATGGGCCGCACGCCATTCCCGTGGGCGACCCGCACCCGGAGTCCGGCGTGGCGGCTCCGATCGTCCTGGGGCACGAGTTCTGTGGCACCGTCACCGAGGTGGGCGACGGTGTCACCGCTGTCGTCCCTGGCGACCGGGTGGCGGTGGAACCGCACTACCGGTGCGGCAGCTGCCCGCGGTGTCTCGCGGGGGAGTACAACATCTGCCGGCACTTCGGGTTCGCGGGGCTGATGGGACATGGCGGGTTGGCCGAGCACGCCACCGTGCCCGCGTACATGCTGCACCGGCTGCCCGAGTCGGTCTCCCTGGAACAGGCGGCGGTGTTCGAGCCGGCCGCCGTCGCCCTGCACGCGCTGCGGCGGGCCGGGATCCGCCCCGGCGAGACCGTCGCCGTTCTCGGCCTGGGCCCGATCGGGCTGCTCGTGACCCAGCTGGCGGCCCGTAACGGTGCCGGACGCATCGTCACGGCCGACAGGTCTTCGGCCCGCCGCGAACTGGCACTGCGCCTGGGAGCCACCGAGACCGGCGCGGACCTCGCCGACGTGGTCGACGGCGAGGGAGCGGACGTGGCGTTCGAGGCGGTCGGCTCGGAGGACACTTTGCGTGCCTGCCTGGCCGCCACCCGACGCGGCGGCCGGGTGATGTTCCTCGGCCTGACCGGCACGGTCCGCCTGGACGCCTTCGCTCTGGTGAACAACGAGCAGACGATCACGACCAGCGTGGGATACCGCGACGCCTATCCCGAGCTGATCCGCCTGGTGGCGGAGGAAGGCGTGGACCTGGCGGGGATCGTCACCTCCACCATCCCCCTGAAGCACGTCGTACGTGACGGATTCGAGGCGCTGCTGCGCGGAGAGGAGCAGGTCAAAGTGCTGGTACGACCGGGGGAGCAGCGTCCGTGAGCGGCGAGTTCGCGGGTCAGCGGGCGTTCGTGACCGGTGGCACCTCGGGGATCGGTGCGGCCACGGCCGTCCTCCTCGCCGAGCTGGGCGCCGACGTGACCGCTCTCGGCCTGCCACCCGCCGATCCTGCCGAACTGCCTGACCACCCCCGCGTCCACCTCGTGGAGCACGACGTGCTGGACCGCGCCGGGCTGACCGCCCTGCTGTCCGCGGAACAGCCGCTGGACGTGCTGGTGAACTGCGCAGGCGTCAGCCACGACCGCGAGGAGTACGACTTCGCCCGCTGGCAGCGGGTCATCGAGATCAACCTCACCGCCACCATGGCCGCCTGCCAGGCCGCCCGCCTGGCTCTGGCCGACAACGGCGGCGCCATCGTGAACGTCTCGTCCATGTTCGCCTTCTTCGGCAGCAGGGACCGGCCCGCCTACAGCGCGAGCAAGGGCGGCGTGTCCCAGCTCACGAAGTCGCTGGCCGCCGAGTACGCGGCCGACGGCATCAGGGTCAACGCCGTCGCGCCCGGCTTCGTACTCACCCCGCTGGCCAGGGGCGTCCTCGACGACCCCGAGGCACGGCCCAGGTGCTGGCCCGCATTCCGGCCGGGCGACTGGGGCAGCCGCGCGAGGTGGCCTCGGTGGTGGCGTTCCTGTGCTCGGCGGCGGCCTCGTACGTCACCGGAGCGGTCGTCCCCGTGGACGGAGGCTATCTGGCCGTGTGACACCTCGCCTAAGCTCAGGGACCCTGACCGCATGACCATGGGAGGCCATGTGTCCGCCCCCTCAGTGATCTCCCGGGCCACCACCGAGCACATCGCACCCGCCGAGCGCGTCCACTACTGGGAGGACTACAACCGCAGGGCGCTGGTGGGCCTGTCCTGCACCTCCTACGCCGAGCAGGGGCTGCTGGCCAGGCAGACCAACATCGAGCTGGGCGGCCTGCGCCTCGCTGACATCGCCGGCAACGCCCACGCCATCGAGCGCAGCCCGCAGACGGTGAGGTCGGCGCCCAAGGACTCGGTGTTCGCGACTCTCCTGCTCAAGGGAGAGGCGGTGTTCCTGCACGAGAAGGGCTGCCTCGCGGCCACCGCGGGCGAGCTGCTCGTCTACGACACCCGAAGGCCGTACCTCTTCGGGTTCTCCTCCTCGATGCGGCAGATCCTGGTGGACGTGCCGCATGACCTGTTCGGGCAGGCGGGCGTGGAAGGCGGGTTGCCCGGGCCGATGCTGTTCGGACGGGGTACGGCGCGGGAGGGCGCGCTCGTGGCGGCGCTGAGCTCCGTGCTCGGCGAGTTGGCCGCATCGCGTGGCGGGCTTCTGGGGCCCGCCGACGGCGAGGGAGCCGTGCTCCGCCTGCTGAGGCGACTCACCGAGGAGCGTACGGGAGGTCGGTCGGGACCCGACGCGTACCGTTCGCAACTCATCGTGGCCGAGGACTACATCGACCGGCATCTGCACGACCCCGGTCTCGGGGCCGCGCAGGTGGCCGGCGTGATGGACATCTCGGTACGCCACCTGGGGCGGATCTTCGAGTTGACGGGCACGTCTCCGGCACGGCACATCGTGGAACGACGCCTGGTCCGGGCGTATCAAGAGCTCACCGGACCGGGAGCGCGGGAGACCAGGATCGCCGACGTCGCGCACCGATGGGGGTTCTCCAGCCAGGCCCACTTCGCCCGTCTCTTCCGCTCCAGATTCGGCCTCACTCCGAGCGAGGCCAGGGCGGAGGCGACGAAGTGACCTACGTGCGAAGGCGCCATCGCCGAGGTTGAGCTCGGCACGGGTCCGCCTTCCCCGGTGGAGCCGGGTCCCGCCCGGCGTGCATGCAAGGCGGCCGCCGGGTGGATCTCGCCGACTGTGATCGGCCGTACGCTCATCGACCATGGGCGGTCGGGTCGGCCAGTTCCGCGAAGAGATCGTGTCGTACGCCGTAACCCATGCAGCCCTCCGGACCCACACCGCCATCGCCTGCGCACGGGTGGTCTTCCCGCTGTCGGTGGACGCCGGCCATGGCGCGACGACGGGCGCCCGCCACGGCGCGGACACGTACTGCGGGCCGAAGGCCGCCACTTCAGGTGGTGCCCGGGCCGGTTTGTGAGAGGCGGACCATGGCGCGGTAGAGAGCGGTGGGCGCTGGTGCTTCGGGCAGCGGGGGGATCGGTGCGCCGGGCGCGGCGTAGGAGCGGATCATGTGGCCGACGAGGCGGCGCCAGGTGTCGGGGGCGGCGTCGCCGGTGGCGGCGATGACGCCGGCGTTGGCCATGAGCAGGATGACGACGTCCTGGTCGGTGAAGTCCTCGCGCAGGTGCCCGGTGTCCTTGGCGCGGGCAGTGAGTTCGAGCAGGCGGTTGTAGGCCTCGGCGCGGCGGGCCTCCAGCGCCTTGGCGGCGGGGAAGGTCATGGTCAGGACGTCTGCGAAGCCGCGGTCTGCGGCCTGCATGGCGCAGATGGCGTGGAGGTAGCCGGTGAAGCCGTGCCAGGGGTCGGGGTCGGCGAGTGCCTCGGCGACGGCGTCGGCGTAGGCGTCCATGCGGTCGGCGAAGACCGCGTTGACGAGTTCCTCCCGGGTGGCGAAGCGTCGGCCGAGTGTCGCTTTGCCGACGCCTGCCTCGCGGGCGACGGAGGCCATGGAGACGCCGAGCCCTTCGGTGGCGTAGAGGCGACGGGCGGCGGCCAGGATGCGGTCGCGGTTGCGTTCGGCGTCGGCGCGCAGTCCCGTGCAGGGCAGCCGACACGGTGTCTGGTCGGTAGGTGGCGAGGTCATGCTCCCATTCTACCTAAGTGGAACGGGCGGTCCGATTCTGTTGTACGGTGGGCGACAGTGAAAGTGGGTCGCCTGGCCCACTTACTTGAAAGGGTGTTGTCATGCGTGCTGTCGTGCTCGAGTCCGTCCCCTCCTCCCCGGCCGTGACCGAGGTGGACACGCCTCGCCCGGAGACCGGGGAACTGCTGGTCAAGGTGGCCGCCGCCTCGCTGAACGGCATCGACATCGCCACCGCCGCCGGCTACACGCAGGGGTTCATGGAGCACCGGTTCCCGCTGGTCCTCGGCGGGGACTTCGCGGGCACCGTCGAGGCGCTCGGTGAGGGTGTGGACGGCTTCGCGGTCGGCGACGCGGTCTTCGGTCTCGTGCTGAAGCCCTACCTGGGCGCCGGGTCACTGGCCCAGTACGTCACCGTGTCCGCCGGACACGGCGTCGCCCGCATCCCCGCGGGCCTGACCGTGGGGGACGCGGGCGCGCTGGGCGTGGCCGGCTTGACTGCCGTGGTGAGCCTGGACGCGGTGGCTCTGGCCGAGGGTGAGACGGTGCTGATCTCCGGGGCGGCCGGCGGGGTGGGTGCGCTGGCGGTGCAACTCGCGGCCGCCCGCGGTGCGAAGGTGATAGCCACCGCCCGTCCCGGCGCGCAGACCGACTTCGTCACCGGCCTGACCGGCACGGAGACCCACGTGGTCGACTTCACCGCGGACCTGGAGGGCCAGGTCCGCGCGATCGCCCCGGAGGGTGTGGACGTGGTGCTGCACCTCGCGGGCGACGGTGCGGCGCTGGCCGCTCTGCTGCGGCCGGGCGGCCGGCTCGCCTCCGCCACCGGCCTGACCCAGGACGACGTCAAGGGGCACGACGTCACCGTCCACACGATCATGGCCGCCCCCGGTCCGAAGACCCTGACCTCGCTGGCCGAGCAGGTCGCCTCCGGCGCACTGCGGGTGCCGGTCACCGCCACCTTCCCGCTGGAGCAGGCCACGGAGGCGTTCACCGCCTTCGGCGCCGGCACCCCGGGCAAGATCGCCGTCTCCTGCTCCTGACACACATCCAACCGAAGCGAGACCACCGTGCCCACTATCGCCATCATCGGCGCCGGCCCCGGTATGGGCCTGGCCATCGCCCGCACCTTCGGCAGCCGCGGCTTCGACGTCGCCCTGATCTCCCGCACCAAGGAGAAGCTTCAGACGCTGGTGGACCAACTCGGCCGGGAAGACATCACGGCCGCCGCGTTCCCCGCGGACGTGCTGGACCGCGACTCACTGACGGATGCCCTGGACGCCGCAAAGGCGCGCTTCGGCGACATCGACGTCCTGGAGTACTCGCCGGCCCCGCACTCCCCGGTGCCCGGCGTCACCCTGGCCGCCCCCTCGGAGGCCACTGCGGACAACCTGCAGCCGCAGATGGAGTACGTCTTCTACGGCGCCGTCGCCGCCGCCCGCACGGTGCTGCCGGCGATGCGTGAGGCAGGCGCCGGCACCCTGCTGTTCACCAGCGGCGGCGGTTCGGTGGACCCCGTCCCCATGCTCGGCAACGTCAACGCGGCCGGCGCGGCCCTGCGCAACTGGGTCATCAACCTGAACAAGGAACTGGCCGGCAGCGGTGTACACGCCGCCCACGTGGCCATCAACGTGTGGATCGGCGACGGCGGCCCAGAGGGCTTCCCTACGGCCACGGCCGAAGAGATCGCCCCCCTGTACTGGAACCTGCACGAAGAGCGGGACCGCTCCGAGGCCGTCTTCAACGCCTGACCGGCCCACCTCACCCCGCTCCGGGAGGGAGCATCCGCTCCCTCCCTCCGTCCCCTCTGCCGAGGAATCCGCATGTGAACGTCTTCTTGCGGACAGTCCAGTCCGTGCCGTGCCGGCCGCCATGTTCGCCAATGGCCGGTGTCATGAAGTCCACCCAGCCCAAGGAGAAGCTGGTCGGCCGGCTGCCTGGACGGCCGACTTCTCGCAGGGCACCGTCCGTTTCATCGGCATCGTGGGTTCGCCGCGGCCCTGGGGCTGATCCTGCCCGCCGCGACTGACATCCCCCCGTGCTGACCCCGCTGGCCGCGACCGGCCTGGTCGTGGTGATGGTGCTGGCCGCGATCACGCACGCCCGCCGCAAGGCGAAGCCCGCGCCGATCCGCCGTCGGGCACTCAGCGCCTGGTCTCGTACCTGGTCAGGACCACGCCGTCGGGAAACGTCCCGGTCTCCACCAGGCTCAGATTCACCCAGTTGTCCAGGGCTGTGAAGAACGGTGTGCCGCCGCCCACCAGAACCGGATGGGTGACGATCGCGTACTCGTCGATCAGGCCGGCCCGCATGGCCGCCGCGGCGAGTGTGGCACCGCCGATGTCCATGGGGCCGCCGTCGTCGGCCTTGAGCCTGGTGATCTCGCTGACCGCGTCGCCGGTGACCAGGCGGGTGTTCCAGTCGACCGTGCTGGTCGTAGAGGAGAAGACCACCTTCGGCATGTCCCGCCAGCGGCGGGCGAACTCGATCGCCGCGGGTGTGGCACCCGGCTGCTTGTCGGCGGTCGGCCAGTGGGAGCTCATCGTCTCCCACAGCTTGCGCCCGTACAGCGCCAGGCCCGTCGCGTCCACCCGGTCGGACCACCACTGGAACAGCTCCTCGCTCGGCACGCCCCAGCTGAGGTCGTCACCGGGCGCGGCGATGTAGCCGTCCAGGCTCATGTTCATGCCGAAGGTCGGTTTCCGCACGGCGTCAGCCTCCCGTGAGTCGGTATTCGGCGTACAGACCAGCACGGCGCGCAGAAATCATCGGTCACGATCCACGGCCGTGACCGACCTTCCCCACGATCAGCCCAACGAGCAGACAAGCCACAGTCGCGTGATCAACTTCCTTTGTTGGAGCCAGCTAGGCTCAGGACCGTGGCTGATCAGATACAGAAGATCGTGACGGGGCTGCCAGACCTGAAGGACGTCACCGACGTGTGCGCGGTGGTCGGCGGCCGGGTCGCACAGGGGGATCCCGCCTTCGCCGCGGACCTTGGCATCGCTCTCGCCGGGACGTATGGCACCGGGGGGCAGATGTGGCAGTACAGAAGTGTCTTCGACCATCTGCTTCGGGTGTTGGCAACCACCACTGGTCCCGAGAATGTCGCCCAGACGCTGCGGCTGATCTCCTCGGCCCAGGTCGCGGGCACGAAGCTGGATCGCTACACGGCCTCGTTGGTGGCCTCCAGCCAGGAGGCGACGGACCTGGCACCGGTGTTCAACGGCCGTGCTTCGGAGGAGCTTCGTGCCTGCTTGGTCCACGAGCTGGCTCTCAGGGGTGTGGCCGTCGAGGAGACGCCGGGAATCGCGGGTTGGGCGACGTCACCGCATTGGCGTCATCACCCGCTGGGCTGGCTGCCTCTGACGCTGTCCGACATGGAACGAAGCGCGGACTTGCCGAACTACAGCATCCGAGGCAGCAGTCACTCGATGCCGTACGGACCCTCGAATAGCCGCGATCTGGCGATGATCGCCGGCGCGAGTGTCCCGTCGGTGGAGGAGACGACAACACAGACCTCTGCCACGGCGATGGCCAAGGCGGTGACGAACTGGGCTGAAGAGTCCAACGGGCGCATCGAGGCACGGGTGTTCGACGTCGCTGAGCCCCTGGACGCCCAGTTACTCCCTAACGCGCTTCTGACGCTGGGGCTGAAGTGTCTGGACGGTATTGGCAAGCGGCCCGCTCTGTCGGTCGCTGTCCGCCCGCCGGCTCAGGCATGGCGAGTGCTCTTCGCCGCGGCGTCGACGGGAGGGGCATACAACTCCGGTTCCTACGGCGCCTACGGTCGGCTGGCTGCCTGGCAGTCACTTGCCGCGCTGGCGGGAAGCCCCGAAGGCGCCACCGCTGACGAGGCCGAAGCACGTGCGCGGGACTGCGTCTGGCACGGTTTCGACGCCGACACGAAGTGGTTCGAACAAGTGGCTTGGGACATCGGTCTGGCCGCACTTGCACCGGGCCGTCGACGCTTGGCCGTGCTGGCCGCGACAGACACAGACTGACGTCCCGTGGTCTCGAGTTCCAACCCGCCGTAAGGGTGCACGTGCGTCCAGAACAGCGGCGACAAGTCCCTCGACACAGCAGCCCGCGCGCCGAAGCGGAGGCTCCGTCGACGTGGAGCGGTTCCCAGCAGCACGCCGAGACAGTGTGCCTGGCGTTCACCGCGTACCTGACTGGAGCAATAGTCAAGAGTTGTGGGTGAGTTGATGTCAGTTCTCGCTGCGGTGGTCGAGGCAGGTCCTGGCGGTGTTGCGGATCCGCTTGGTTCGCCCGGCTCCGGCGAGGATCTTGCCGGCCTCGGTGTTCGTCCCGGCAGCGGTCTTGAGCTGGAGCCAGTTGGATGACGCGAGCAAGTCGTCCGGATGCCAGGACAGCTTGAGCGTGACAGCGCGGAAGAGCGACCACTCCCGCAGGCGCTGAGCCAGGAATGGGTGGTCGATCGTGGCCTGGGTCATCACCTGCACCCATTCCTCGTAGGCGGGACTGGGGCAGAGGTCGGCAGCTCGACGGTCCAGGTGCCGCAGCACGGCGGACCGGGCCATCGTCTGGTCCGGATCGGTGAGCACGCGACTGACCAGGTCGATCTCGTCCGGGTTCCGCACGATGTCGTCGACGTTCACGCGGCCTGCTCCTCGCGCTCGACCAGGACGCCGTTCTCGAACCGCGCGCGAAGCCCATGGCCATCAGTTGCCCGCTGGGGAGCCTCGGTGTCGTACGGCGCGTCGCCACCGAGCATACTCAGTGATCGTCACTCCGGCGCAAGGGCGGTGGTGGGCGGCGGTGTTTCTGATGGTCAGGTCGAGAAGGGCACAGGGGACATGAGCGAGGCGAGTCGACCGGTGATGCCGGAGACGGTGGACAGTCCGGCTCTGCGGGCGCAGCCGACCGGTGCGGCGGCGCGGTGGCTGCTGCGTCACCGGGTGCAGCCGGTGGGGCCGGCGGCCGGTGAGAGTCATTCCGAGCCGCATCCCTGGTGGAAGGTGATGTGCCTGACCGGCGTCGACTATTTCTCCAGCCTGGCCTACGTCCCGGCGATCGCGGCCGTTGCGGCGGGCGCCGTATCGCCTCTGGCGACGTTGCTGATCGTGGCGCTGACGTTGCTGGGGATGCTGCCGATGTATCGCCGGGTGGCCAGGCAGAGCCCGTACGGTGCGGGGTCGGTGGCGATGCTGGAGGACCTGCTGCCGTTCTGGTGGGGCAAGCTGTTCGTTCTCATCCTGCTCGGCTTCGTGGCCACCTCATGGATCATCACCATCACCTTGTCCACGGCGGACGCCTCGGTGCACGTGGTGGAAAACCCCTTCTTCCCCTCGGCGCTGCACGGCCATGAGGTTGCCCTGACGGTGACGCTGCTGCTGATCCTCGGCGGAGTGTTCCTGCTGGGCTTCAGCGAGGCGGTCAAGGTGGCCATCCCACTGGTGGCTGTCTTCCTCGCCCTCAACGCCGTCGTCATCGGCGTCGGTGTTGCCCACGTGCTCACCGATCCCGAAGCCTGGTCGGCGTGGACCGGTTCCCTCACCGACCTGGGCGGCTTCGGCGGTCTGGCCGGCCCTGCCCTGCTGGCCTTCCCCCTGCTGGTACTGGGCCTGTCCGGCTTCGAAACCGGTGTGAGCATGATGCCGCTGGTGGCGGCCGACGGCGCCGACGACGAGCAGCGGCTGAAGGCCCGCATCCGCAACACCCGCAAGCTCCTCACCACCGCCGCGCTCATCATGAGCGTCTACCTGCTGGCCGCCAGCTTCGTCACCACCGTCCTCATCCCCGAGAAGGAGTTCGAGCCCGGAGGCGCCGCCAACGGCCGTGCCCTGGCCTGGCTCGCGCACGAGCACGTCGGTGAGGCATTCGGCACCGTCTACGACATCAGCACCATCCTCATCCTGTGGTTCGCCGGCGCCTCCGCCATGGCAGGACTCATCAACATCGTGCCCCGCTACCTGCCCGACTACGGCATGGCCCCCGAATGGGGCCGTGCAGTGCGCCCGGTCGTCCTCGTCTACACCGCCCTGTGCATCATCATCACCATCACCTTCGACGCCGACGTGGACAAGCAGGCCGGCGCCTACGCCACCGGCATTCTGGCGATGATGGTCTCCGGCGCCTTCGCCGTCACCGTCTTCGTCGTCCGTCATCGACGTCGCGCGGCCACCGTCGGCTTCGGGCTGCTCACCTCGGTTCTGCTCTACGCGCTGATCGCCAACATCATCGACAAGCCCGACGGCATCGCCATCTCCGGCTTCTTCATCCTGGGCATCATCACGGTCTCGCTGATCTCGCGTATCTCGCGCACCACCGAACTGCGCGCCGACCGCCTCGTCTTCGACGAAGCCGCCCGCCGGTTCATCACCGACACCCTCGCCCACGACCAGTCCATCAACATCATCGCCAACCGCCGCCAGGCCGGCGACGCCACCGAGTACAGCGCCAAGGAACGCGAACAGCGCGGCACCAACCCGGTACCGGGCCCGGCCGACGTGCTCTTCCTCGAGATCGACGTCGTCGACCCATCCGACTTCAGCGACACCCTCACCGTCCACGGCGTCGAAGTCGACGGCCACCGCATCCTGCGTGCCCAGGCCCCGGCAGCGCCCAACGCCATAGCCGCCGTCCTGCTGGCCCTGCGGGACGCCACCGGTGTGCGGCCGCACTGCTACTTCGCCTGGGCCGAAGGCAGCCCCTTGGTGCACATGATCCGCTACTTCCTGCTCGGCCGCGGCGACACCGCCCCCGTCACCCGCGAGATCATCCGCAGCAACGAACCCGACCCGCAACGCCGCCCCGGCATCCACGTCGGCGACTGAGCCCGCCGCCGGAACTGAGTACGGAGACCGGGACGGTATGCCAGCGGCCAGCAGCTCAAGGGGAATCCCTGTGCTGCTGCCTTCCGGGCGTCTCGGAGGGGCGTGTGCCTTGCCTGCGTCGAGTGCCGGGCGCACGCTGGTCGTATGGGTGCGGACGACGGCCCGACGCTCATCACGTCCGTCCAGCGGGCCTTCCGCCTGTTGGAGGCGGTGAGCGCGCACGAGAACGGCGCGCCGGCCAAGCAGCTGGCACGGGAGACGGGGCTGCCCCTGGCCACCGCCTACCACCTCCTGCGGACGCTCGTGCACGACGGATACCTGTGCAAACTCGCCGACGGCGGGTTCATCCTGGGCGACAAGCTGCAGACGCTGGGCACCACCGGCCACGGGCAGGCGCTGCTCAGCCGGGTGCGTCCCACACTCGCCGCGCTGCGGGACGAGCTGAGCGCCGCCGCCTACCTCACCTTCTACGAGGAGGGTGAGATCCGTGTCGCCGAGATCGTCGACGGTCACCGCACGCCCCGCGTCGATCTCTGGGTCGGGTTCGAGGACGCCGGACACGCCACCGCGCTGGGCAAGTCCGTGCTGCGCGAACTGGGCGAGGACGCCCGCAAGGACTACCTCTCCCGCCACCACCTCGCCGACCTCACTCCACGCACGATCACCAGCCTGTCGGAACTGCTGCGGCGCATCGACTCCTCGCCCGTGGCACCGGCCGTCACGGACCTGGAGGAGTACGCCCTCGGCACGGTCTGTGTCGCCGTGCCCATTTACAGCGGGGACATACTCGGCTCCCTCGGCGTCTCCGTGCCGGTGGGCCGGCTCTCTCAGCTGGAGAAGATCCGGGCACGACTGCTCCCGACCGCGAGCCGGGTGACCAGGAGCCTGTCGCTCACTATCTGAAAATCTGCTTCTTGTGGCGCCGTGGCCCGATCCGTTTCCTGGATGAAACAGGCATTTCAGGATTGCGCCCTGAACAGGTGAGGACTGCGGACGAATCTATGAGCCAGGCCCGAGACCATGGCGGCGACCACTGGACGCCGCGGCCGCCCAGTGACCGAGCGACCGGTCCCCGGTCGGTGGGACGCAGGCGTGCCGCCGCCCAGCTGGCCGCCGGGACGCCCGTACTGCCCGTGCTGATTGTCTTCGTCGTCGTACTGGCCGACCTCGTCGGCGGAGCGGGGATGATCTGGCTGCCCCTGCTCGCGGCCGGGCCCGCGCTGGCCGCCACCACCAACGGCCCGCGCGGTGTCCTGTGGGTGGGTTTCCTCGCCGCCGTGCTCGGCGCGACGCTCGGGGCCCGGGACGGTGTTCCGGTGCGTGAACTGGCCGCCGTCCTGTCCGCCCTGCTGGCCGTCACATTGGCGAGTGGCCTGGCCAGCGTGCTGCGCGGACGCCGGGAGCGGGTGCTCGCGGCCGTCCGCTCGGTCGCGGAGACGGCCCAGCACGCGCTGCTCAAGCCCGTGCCGGCGACGGTCGGCCCCTTCCAGGCGGCGGTCCGCTACAGCGCTGCGGCGGCCGAGGCCCGGATCGGCGGGGATCTGTACGCCCTGATACCCACGCCGTACGGGGTCCGGCTGATCGTGGGCGATGTGCGCGGCAAGGGCCTGCCAGCGGTGGGGACGGCCGCGCTGGTGCTCGGTGTCTTCCGGGAGGCCGCCTACGACGAGCCAGACCTCCTCGCTGTCGTCGACCGGATCGAGCGAAGCCTGGCGCGCAACCTCGGCAGCGACGACTTCGTCACCGTCGTGGTCGCCGGATACGCGCAGGAGGGGCGCCTGGAAGTGGTGAACTGCGGACACGCGCCGCCGCTGCTGGTCCGCGCCGCCGGAGGCGTCGTGCCGGTCGAGCCGATACAGCCGACCCCGCCTCTGGGACTGCGCGCCCTCACCGGCCGCACCCCCGGACTCCAGGTTCTGTCCTTCACCGACGGGGACCAGTTGCTGCTCTACACCGACGGCGTCACCGAGGCACGCGACCGCGACCGCGCGTTTTACCCCCTCGTCGAAGGCCTGGCCCGTCATCTGTCCGACGAGCCCGACCGCACCCTCACCGCCCTCCACGACGAACTGCTGGCCCACGTGGGCGGCCGACTGCACGACGACGCGGCACTGCTCCTGATCCGAAAGCCAACCGTTTCCGAACCGGCCGTCGCCCAACCGACCACTGTGTGAAGCCTGTTGGCCATGGTGCGTATGTCGCCAACTTGCCCCATGACGCACCTGAGGAGAGCTGCCGCGGTGCCGTCGGCCGCGGCAGCAATACGGCGCCGACATCGTTGCGCTCCCGACCCACGTCATCGCTGAGGTGAGCGCGTGATCACGGCCTCGTATGAGATCGAGATCAGCGAAGCCGACGACGGCAGGACCGTCCCCGGCCTCCCCAACCCCGACCACGGACCCGTGCCAGCAATCTGGGCACCTCTGGCTCTGCAGCAAGGTGACCAGCAGCGACCTCAGCCAAGCTGACTTGATCAGCATGTCGAACCTCCCGCCGATTCTGATGCGCTTGAAGATCACGGGAGAGAAGCGGCATAGCGCCGACTCACCTGGTTCCTCCTGGTCGCCGAAGAGCGTCATAGCGCTCTGATCGGCGGCCGCCTGCCCTGGCCCGAGCCAACTGGGCTGTTGGTCACAGTGTTGTGGCAGGCGGGGTCCATCGGTGGGTGCGGGGCACGGAGTTGCTGACACCGTAGGCCTTCTTGAGCTGTTCGGGGATGGCGTAGTGCATGACGCATCCGCGGGTGAGGGAGGACAGCTCGAGGACGGTGGTGAGGTGGCCGAGGCGGTCCAGGGCCCCAGGCGCCGAGCGGGGAGCGGTCCTCGATGGTTTCCAGGACGCCCAGGAGGTGGGGTGCGGCCTTGACGACGGTGTGAGGTGAGCGGCGGGTTGAGGAAACACCCCGCGGTCGTGGGCGAGCAGCGGGTGAACGGTGGTCGGGTCAGGTGACAAGGCCGAGGTCCGTTGCGTGGTGGCGGGATCTCGTACACGGTCTCGGCGGGACGTCGCGGGCCAGGGACGGATTCGAAGCCGCTTCTCCCGGCCAAGGCGGTTGTCATGGTCGACGGCTGTTCGCAGGTGCCTCGTTCGAGGCGATGGCCGCGTCTGGCTCGGTGGAACCGAGCGGCGCTGCGGAGCCTGCCATGGGTTTGGACCTTGCCAGCCACAGACCGGTGAACACGCTGCTCGCCAAAGTGAGGGCGCCGGCTGCGACGAAGGCGCTGTTGAGGCCGGTCTCGAAGGACGCGCCACTGGACCGCCGTGTGCGGACGATGGCTCCGAGTATTGCCACGCCGAGCACTGCGCCGATCTGCCGGGTGGTACTGCTGATGCCTGATGCGAGGCCGCTTTCTTGGGGGCTGACCGATTGGATGGCGGCGCCTGTCAGGGGGGACATGGCGAGGGCGAAGCCGGTGCCGGCGAGTGCCAGTCGCCACCACACGTTCCCGTAGCCGGTGTCGGCGTGCACCATGCCGAGCGTCAGCAGTCCCAGGCCGGCCAGGGCCAGGCCGGTGGTGCACACGACGCGGAAGCCGTACCGGGCGGCGAGCCGGCCCGCATACGGGCTGACGATCACCATGGCGAGGGAGAGGGGCAGGGTCTGCAGGCCGGCGCGCAGGATCGAGCTGCCCTGGACGTACACGAAGAACTGGGAGAAGAAGAACGACGACCCCATGAGCGCGAACCCCACCACGGTCATGGCGGTGTTGGACACGGTGAACAGCCGCTGCCGGAACAGTCGCAGCGGCAGCATCGGAGCAGAACGACGCGCTTCGACGGCGACGAAGGCGGCGAGGAGGATCGCCGCGGCGGCGAAGCTTCCCAGGATGGCTGGTGAGGTCCAGCCGCGGGCACCGCCCTCGATCAGCCCGTACGTCAGCGCCCCCACCCCTAGAACGGACAGCATCGTCCCCGGGATATCGATCGCGGGGGCGCTCGGATTGCAGGACTCGCCGAGGTGGCGCAGGCCGACCAGTACCAAGACCGCGCCGATGGGCAGATTGACCAGGAAGATGGCGGGCCAGCCGAAGAGTTCTGTCAACACCCCGCCGGCGACGGGCCCTGCGGCCAGACCGATTCCGCTGAGTCCGGCCCACAACCCGATCGCCTTGATGCGTTCCTGCGGTACGGGGTAGGCGGCGGCGAGCAGGGCGAGCGAGGCAGGGGCCAGCGCCGCGGCGCCGATCCCCTGCAGCACCCGGCCGGCGACCAGCCATCCGATTGAGGGCGCGAGGCTGCACACCAGCGAGGCGGTGGTGAACACCACCACGCCGATCAGGAACACCCGCTTGCGGCCGAACCGGTCGGCGAAGACACCGCCAGACAGCAGCAGCATGGCGACCAGCAGTACGTACGCGTCGACGATCCATTGCAGACCGGCCAGTTGAGTGTGGAGACGGTGCTGCATATCGGGCAGCGCCGCTCCGACGATCGTGTTGTCGAGCAGGACCATGAACTGGCCCAGGCAGGCCACCGTGAGCAGCACGGCCCGGCTTGATCGACTGCCTGTGGTCGCAGGCGATGGAGCCGCAGATGCAGCCATGGGGTTCCCTCGATCGGTAGGTGTACCCGGCCAGGGTCGACGCGGGCGGCGATACAGCAGTGTGCCCTAAAGCTGTCGGCGACTGCGTTAAGAGACCGTAAGTCGACGCCCCTCACAAACGCAAGTCTGGACTGCATTAAGGTGGGCGCATGGACGAACGAGAGCGAGCCCGGCGGCCCGGCGGGCGCAGCGCCCGCGTCGCCGCGCAGGTGCACCAGGCCGTCACCGACCTGATTGGCGAGCGCGGCTACGGCAATTTCACCGTCGGCGATGTCGCAGCTCGCGCGGGCGTGGCCGACAGCAGCATTTACCGCCGGTGGGGCAGCCTGGAAACCCTGCTCACCGACGTGGCGCTCACCCGCCTCAATGCGCAGTCGCCGATGCCCGACACCGGGAGCCTGAACGGCGACCTGCGCACTTACGCGGCCCAAGTGGCCCGAGAGATCACCGGACCCGACGGTCCGGCGGTGCTGCACCTGGCCGTCGCCCTGTCGAGCAGCGGTCAGCAGGGCCTGCAGGCTGGTGCCGACCTCCGCGCCGAACGTACCCGGCAACTGCAGTCCATGCTCGATCGCGCCCGCGACCGCGGCGAGCCCGCACCCGACGTACTCGACGTGCTGGACCACATCCTGGCCCCGATGTACATCCGCGTCCTGTTCGGCATGGTCCCGCTGACCTCGGACTACATCGACGGGCTTGTTGACCGATTGCTGTGACCTCGCCCCGATTCCCGCGATCAGTACTCGAATGCGCTACCAGGGCTCCGCGAGTTGCTCGCCGGCGCGCGCCCGGCCAACTCAGGCATCCAGCCCCTGGCGGCTCACGCGGCCTGGTCGAATCCGTCGGTCGGCGCGGGCCGTCGCCGCGGATCAATCGGCTTCAACACGCCGATGCAATAGGGATGGTCTGCCACTTCACCCACCACCGGGCCCTGACGGACCCCTTCACTTGTCCGGGCGGCGTGCCCGCGGGGTGAGCAGCGCCGACCACCTCTACGTGAAGTCGGCCGCCGCGTGGCTGCGTGACCGGGACACCGACACGGCAGGTTGCCGACGCCGGCATCTCCTTGTGGAGCTCCCGCGTGCACGACGCATTCAGAAGACTGTGGCCGCACGGTGTGGATCCGGATGGTACGCCGACGCCCCGATGGCGGTAATCCATGCCCAACCGACCGTGTACTTCTGCGAGGTCGCCAGCCGTGTCACCAACGAGGTTCGGGCCTCCGGCGCGGAGGCCAGCGTACCGGCGCACCGATCGGGATTGATCGGCCGCATTGCCTTACACGTGCTCGAGGCAATCGCACGAGACGGAGGGCGAGTTGAAGTCGAAGGCTCGGGGCGTACAACGACGGCAACAGGGTTTCCGGGTGAACCGGACGATCACGCCCTCGGCGGATCCAGAGGCGGACTGACCACCAAAGTCCACGTCACTTGCGACGGACGCGGGCGGCCCCTCGCCATCCTGCTGACACCTGGCCGACGCCACGACACCATCTGCGCACGCCCCTTCCTGGAACGGATCCGGGTCCCGCGGGCCGGCCATGGACGTCCCCGGTGCAGGCCCGACCGGGTCATCCCCGCCGCTCCAAGCAGGGCTCTTCATCCGTTATGCGCCACGCCGAGGATCGCAGCCACATCGGTCAGTCTGCGCGCCGCGCACAGGGCTCGGACACCAAGGCCTCCAGCGGTGGGCACGGATGTCTGCCGCCTCTCCCACTGCTCCAGCCGCTAACCCGGCGAACCATGCGGGCGGGGCGCTGGACGGCACATAGTGACAGTCCACTTTCAATTGGAAGACAACTAAATATTGACAGTACGCTCCCATTTAGGGGTAGCCTCTCACTACAGACTGCTTCCTAGTGGGAGGTCCCCATGACCGCACTCGTTTCGCGCCGTTCGCCCCGCCGCTGGCTCGCCCTCGCCGCGCTCACCCTGAGTGTGCTGATCGTCGGCCTCGACGGAACCGTCATCAACGTGGCTCTGCCGACCATGGCGGGCCAGCTCCACGCCGACAGCTCCCAGTTGCAGTGGATCGGCGGCGGCTATCTGCTCGCGCTGTCCGTCGCGATGCTTCCGGTCGGCCTGCTCGGCGACCGATACGGCCACAAGCGCCTACTGCTATCCGGTATCACCCTCTTCGGGCTCGCCTCGCTCGGCGGCGCATTCGCCGGCTCGCCCGCGCAGGTCATCGCAGCCCGCGCTGTGCTCGGCCTCGGCGCCGCCCCGATCATGCCGCTGTCGATGGCGATCCTGCCGCGCGTCTTCGCCAAGGACGAGCTGCCGAAGGCCATCGCCGTCTGGACCGCCGCCACCGCACTCGGCATGCCCGTGGGTCCGGTCGTCGGCGGCTGGCTCCTGGACCACTTCTGGTGGGGCTCGGTGTTCCTGTTCAACCTGCCCGTCGCCGTCCTGGCGCTGCTCGCCGGTCTGTGGCTGCTGCCGCGTGACGAACGGCGCACCACCACCGCCCCGTTCGACACCCTCGGCACCGTCCTCGGCGGTCTCGGCATCACCACGCTCGTCTACGGCACGATCCTGATCCCCCGCGACGGCTGGACGTCCGCCTCCGTCCTCGCCTCGCTCACCGCGGCGGCCGTCCTGCTGACCGGCTTCGTCCTGCGCGAGCGCCGCACCCCGCACCCCATCGTCGACCTGCGCCTCTTCACGGACCGCCGCTTCCTGTGGGGCACGCTGATCGCCGTCTTCGTCAACTTCGCGGTCATGGGCATCCTGTTCGTCGTCCCGCAGTACCTCGACGCCGTCCTGGCCAACGACTCCTTCGGCACCGGAATCCGTGTCCTGCCCCTGATCGGCGGCCTGATGGCGGCGGCCACCGCGAGCGAGGCCGTCGTACCGCGCCTGGGCGCCCGTACGGTCGTACCGCTCGGCCTGCTCCTGCTGGCCGCCGGGTCTCTGCTGGGCGCGACCACGAACACCTCGGACGGCTACGCCTTCACCGCGCTGTGGCTGTCCCTGACCGGCCTCGGCTTCGGTCTCGCGGTCGTGCCGGCGACCAGCCTGGTCATGGGCGCGCTCCCGGAGACCAACACCGGCTCGGGCACCAGCCTCCTGGAGACAGTCCAGCAGCTCGGCTCGGTCCTCGGAGTCGCCGGTCTGGGCAGCCTGCTCGGCTACGGTTACCTGGCCCGCCTGCACACCGACGGCCTGCCCGGCGCGGCGGCGCGCGCGGCCCGCGACTCGGTCTCCGGCGCCGACGCGGTGGCCGCCCAGCTGCACGACACCGGCCTCACGGTCTCGGCCCACGAGGCCTTCGTCCACGGCATGGACCTGGTCCTGGCGGCCTGCGGGACGATCGCCCTGCTGGCCGCCGTCCTGGCCACGGTGTTCATGCCGGGCCGCTCCACCTGCTCCCGTACGGTGGCCCGGTCCACCGCCCAGCACGCAGAATCGGTGGCATGACGATGCACGAGACCTCCGCCGCGCCCCTCGGCCTGCGGGAGCGCAAGAAGCAGCAGACCCGCGAGCGCATCCGGCGCGAGGCCTACCGCCTCTTCGCCGAGCACGGCTACGAGGCGACCACGGTCGACCAGATCGCTGAGGCGGCAGAGGTTTCGTCGAGCACGTTCTTCCGGTACTTCCCGACCAAGGAGGACGTGGTCATCCAGGACGAGTACGACCCCGCCCTCGCCGAGGCCCTGCGCAACCGCCCGGCCGACGAGCCCATCGTCGACGCGCTCGTCAACTCCCTGAAGGGCCCGATGGGCCAGATGCTCCAGCAGGACCGCGAGGACCTGCTGCTGCGCAGCCGGCTCACCTTCAACGACCCCGCGATCCGCGCCCGCAACGTCGCCGAACAGCAGCGCAGCGAGGACGCCATCGCCGCCATCATCGCCGAACGCACCGGCCGCGAGCTGACCGACCTGGAGATCAGGTGCGCGGCAGCGGCCATCATCGCCGTGTTCACCACTCTCGTACGGCACTGGGTGGAGGGCGACGGCAATGAGGACCTGACGGCACTGTACGAACGCCATCTGCCGTTGCTGTCACGGGGGTTGGACTTCTAGTTCAGGTCAGTCTCGCTGTGCTGCGGGAGGCGTTCGTCGTCGCAGGCGTTGCGGCGGGCTTCAACACCCAGCCGTTTGATCAGCAGATGGCCTGGTGGGCCGCGTTGTACACCCTGTCCATGCTCGCCCGCTACGAACCCGCAGCCTGGGGCGCGCTCATCAACGTCGACAACAGCCCGGCCCCACCGCTGGTCAGCCGATCAGCTTGTGCAGCACGGGAACGCTGCCTCCAGCGGTCACCAGGCCCGTCGCGACGGGCGCGGGCACAGACTCCTCGTGGAGGAACATGAGCCCGCCCATGACGAGACCGATGATGACGGCCGCCAGGAACGCCACGGCGGCGTGCACCGACAGCAGCGGGGCCTCCGACGGCAGTCCTGGGCTGGGTGTGCTGGGCGGTGTGCTGGGCGGTTCGGATCGGGCAGGTACGGGGGAGTGTGGATCCCGAGACATCGGGAGTCTCCTACGAGGCGGAGGAACAGGGACGGCGGACACCTGTCGTGGTGTCGTCCGCGTGGGGGTGGTGCGCGCCTCGCGGTCGGCGTCCTGCTGCTCTCTGCCTGAGAGCGTCCCTGCGGGGCTTCGGCCCGAGCCCAGGGCGGCGTGTTCAGCGGAGCGGCGATCGGCACGGGTGTTGCCTTGGGCGTCTGGCGAGTGGTCATCGGTACTGCCTCCGGCAGGAGTTCGGATGAGGAAGTGGGACAGTGGCAGGTCTCAAGTGCTTGCGTCGCGTCCTCCCGGGCACGGCTTCTTCACCCCGTAGCCCTGGAAGTGGGCCCCCACAGCAGAGGCCGGGAAGAAAAATTCAGTGGCTCGACGAAGGCCCGGACGCCTGGCCCGGGCCTTGCTCGGTCGGAAACCGTCTAGTAGTGCTTCGTTAGGTTCTGGCTCTGTGTCTGGCTGTGGTGAGGGGGCGGCCGCAGGTGCTGCAGGTGCCGGTCCAGCACCTCAGCAGGTT
>NZ_JBEXFB010000024.1:0-139648 GCF_040606575.1 Streptomyces sp. NPDC005402 | reverse complement strand
CTTGCGGCCGCTGCGGTCGGCGGCGGCGCCCACCAGGGGCATCACCAGCACGGCCACGATCACCGACAGGGACACCGAGTACGCGATAGTCGCGGGGCTGGACCTGCGCTTCCTGGAGACCTTCCCTGCCGCCGTTCGAGCAGCCGTTCCAGTACGAGTAGGTGGGCGACTTGCCGTAGAACGCCTGGGTGACGGCCTTGCCCTTGACAGTCGTCTCGTGCAGCGCACGCGAGATGAAGTCGTTGATCAGGGACGCGTTCATGCCGGTCGGGGACCAGGCCCACGAGGCGTCGCTGGAGTCGGCGGTATGGCCGGAGTCGGAACCCGCGGCGGCGTAACCGGTTTTCGCCGTGCTCTCCGTGTCCGGGATGGAGCCGTCGAAGCCACCGCCTCCCACGCCCTGGAAGCGCCCGTTCCAGGTGTCGACGGGCAGTGACACGCGCATGTGGATGTTCTGGGGAACCAGCAGTTCGACGTTGCAGATCGCCGGAGTGGTGGTGGTCTGCGAGGCGCTGGTGACCGTCGTGCCGTCCGGAAAGCGCAGAGCCGTGAGGCTCTCGCAGGACCGGACCGGCTGGCCGGGCCTTGTGTTTGCGGCTGCGCTCGCCCCGTGGACCGGCACGGCGCAGAGCCCTGCCGCGAGGATCAGAGATCCTGAGATCGCGAGCCGGCGTCGGACGGGGCCTCGCGGGGATGGTGCATGCTCGGCGCTGCCGGCTGAAGGCTTCCACTTCATGCCCGCTCACCTCCCTCTTTCTTTCTTGGCTGGGCGGTTGGGGCCGGTCAGCGGTCGGCCGGCTCGTGGATGTCGGAGGGGATCGGGTCGGCGTACAGTGCGGCGATGTCCGTGTCGTACTTCTCGGCGACCTTCTGCCGCTTGAGCTTCAAGGTGGCGGTGAGTTCATCGCTCGTCGCGTCCCAATACGCAGGAATCACCCGGAAGCGCTTGACCTGCTCCACACGTGCCAGCCGGCTGTTGCCCTCGGCCACCGCGGCTCGCAAGGCGCCGATCAGCAGGGGGTTGCGGACCAGGGAGCGCGGGTCCGGCTGCAGCCCGTGCCCGGCGGCGAAGGCCGCTGCCGCCTCGGCGTCCAGGACGAGCAGCGCGGTGATGTAGGGGCGGCTGTCGCCGATGGCCACTGCGGTGCCGATCAGGGGACTGGCGGTGGTGAGGGCCGTCTCGACCGTGACGGGCGAGATGTTCTTGCCCCCTTCGTTGATGATCAGGTCCTTCTTGCGGTCGACGATGGTCAGGTAGTCGTCTGCGTCGGACACGATGACGTCGCCGGTGTGGAACCAGCCGTCCCGGTCGAAGGCTTCGCGGGTCCGGTCGGGGTCGTTGCGGTACCCCTTCGCCATCGACGGCCCCCGCACCAGGAGTTCGCCGTCGGCGGCCCGGCGTGCTTCCAGGCCGGGCAGCAGCGTGCCGATGGTGCCGAAGCGTGCCCGCGCGGGCGGGCTGACGGCACCGAAGCAGCTGAGCTCGGACATGCCCCAGCCCTCGCAGATGGGGACGCCGAGCGCCGCCAAGAATTCGAGGGTCGCCGGCGGCGTGGGTGCCGCGCCGGTCACCGCCCACCGCACCTGGTCCAGCCCCAGACGGGACCGCAGGGCCGACAGGACGCCGGCGTCCGCCTCGGCATACGCGGCGGCGAGCTCGTCGTCGACCGGCTTGCCCGCCTGCAGCAGGCGCGTACGTCTGAGGCCTGTCTCCAGCGCCGTCCCGACAGCCCCCCGCCGGGCCGCGTCCGGCTCGTTCTCGATGCCCAGCTCCACGGCCTGCTTGATCTTGTTCCAGACCCTGGGAACAGCGCACCAGATCGTCGGCCGACAGTCCGGCAGCGCCTTGCCGATCTCCTTGATGTCGGGCACCACCGTGACCTGCACACCGAAGATCGCCTGTGCGTACAGGCAGGTGAAGCGGTCGACGACATGCGCGGAAGGAAGGTAGGAGGTGGTCCGGTCGCCGAAGCGGAAGTCCAGTACCTGTGCCACTCCCGCGGCTTGGGCGAGCACGTTGGCGTGCGTGATCTCGACGCCCTTCGATGGGCCGGTCGTGCCCGAGGTGTAGATCAGGGTGAGCACGTCGTCCGGCTGGACGGCGCGCCAGGCCGCGTCGAAGTCGAACGAGGTGTTCGCCCGGCCCCGGGCACGGAGGGTTTCCAACCTGAGGGTGCCTGCCGCCGGCTTCGCCTCTTCGTCGTCCACCAGGATGAGGTGCTCGACGGCTATGCCGGATTCCCGGACGACGGGGAGGTACTGGGTTTCGCACACCAACACCCTGCTTCCGGAATTGTGCAGGACGTGGGCCAGTTGGGCCGCCGGCAGAGTGTTGTAGACGGAGAAGGGGATGGCGCCCAGATGCTGAGCCGCGAGGTCGACGGGGAAGAACTCGACCCGGTTGGTCATCAGCAGTGCGACGGTGTCACCGCGCCTGACTCCGAGCTCGGCCAGTCCGGCCGCCAGGAGGCGTACGTCCTCGGCGAGGGCCCGCCAGGTGACGGTCAGCGTCGCGTTCACGGTGCGCAGAGCCACCGTGTCGGGCGCGACGGCTGCCGTGCGCTGGAAGGCGTCGCACAGCGAGGCGGGTACGGAGGTGGGGTCGGTCATCTGGCTCGGTTCCCGTCGATCGACTCGTCCCGGAACTCACGCTCGACAGGCCCGACGCGCACGGATACGGCGGCGCCGACAGAGCCGCGGCGTGACGCGCGGGTTCGACGACGGCAACGCTAGACATCCGTGGCGCGCAGGGCATCGGGCATGACACCCAACAAAGCAGCCGATGCGCTGTGATCGGATCACACCACTGTGGAGGGAAGTGATCGGGCCTCCACCGGTTGAGGTGATCGGGTCACCCCCCGGAGCCGCACCCGAACAGTTTGATCGCGATCAGCAACTGCTGGAGGTCGGTGAGTCTGCGCAGGTCGCACCCCGTCCGTTCCTCGACACGGGCCAGACGGTGATGCGCGGTGTTGATGTGGACACCGAGTCGCTGGGCCGCGGCCTTCACGTTCAGATCGCTGGCCGCGTACTCCTCCACGGTCCTGATCAGGGTGCCGTCTCCCCTGGAGTCCTCGGCCACGAAGGTGCGGAGCGCCGCCGGCACGATCCGAGCGGCGGTCTCGTCCGCTCGGAGCGTCAGGTAGTCGAGCACGCTGAGATCGGACAGGCAGACAACACCACCCTCCGGCGGAAGAGTGCCCAGCGCGGAGACGGCCTCGTGGTACGCCTTCCCCAGGTCGATGACGGTGTCGTACCGCGTGCTGATGCCCACCGCCAGCCGTGTCCCCCGGTCGGCGAGCGTCCGCCAGGCCGTCCTCACGGGTTCCCCGGACACGCTGCCGGCGCCGTCACGCAGGGCCCGCACGATCACGATCTCGTCCTGCCGCAGCACGGTCAGCGCACGAGCCGGGTCGCCTGTGGCCTGCCCCAGAAGCGAGGCGGCGGAGCGGAGGCTGTAGGGGTCGTCGACGGGACCCACGGGGACCGCGACCACCACGGCGCACGCCGTGTCGGGATGCAGCCCGGCCTTCGTGGCCGCGGTCAGTCGTGGTCCCGGCGTCGGCTCCCGTCCTGCGATCAGATCTTCGAGCAGGTCCCGGCGCACCCGGTCGCCTTCCACGGCCAGGAACTGTTCCTCGGTCAGATAAGCCCGGGCCGCGACCGTACTGCCCCGATTGATCAGTTCCATGACCAGTCCGCACGCTTCCAGCGCAACGTCACGCCCGCCGGTCGTGTGCACCGCCCAGTCGGCGATCGCCTCCCACATCAGGCGGTGCGCGATGCGCAGCGCGTGCATGAAATCGACGAGGGGCATGCCCTGCCGGGCCCGCCGCGCGGCATGCGGGCGGACGAACGCCACGTTGTCGTCCGTGACCGGACGGCCGCGAGCCAGGCTGTCGCTGAGCGCGTCGACCGCCTCCGTCACGTGGGCCACCACGTCGGCCAGCAGCGCTTCGTTCGCGAGGGCGGCGTAGCCGGGAATCTCTGCCCGCATGGCCTCCAGAGCCGCCTCGGCCAGCGACTGCCGCTGAGCGGCGATGATGTCGGCCACCTCGCTGAGGGCGGCCGCCTGACCTGATCGGCGCATCACGGCCTCAGCCTAGTGTCCTGCGCCAGAGATTCGTCGGCAGAAGCGGGCGAGGGATTCGAGGATTTCCTCGGCTGTTTTGGTCCAGATGAACGGCTTGGGGTCCTCGTTCCACTCCTTGACCCAGGCGCGGATGTCGGCCTCGAGAGTCTGGACGTTCTTGTGTGCGCCGCGGCGGATCTTCTGGTCGGCCAGGAAGCCGAACCACCGCTCGACCTAGTTGATCCAGGAGGATCCGGTCGGAGTGAAGTGCATGTGAAACCGCGGGTGTCTGGCCAGCCAGGTCTTGACCGCGGGGGTCTTGTGGGTGCCGTAGATGCCCCTATGTTTCGTCAAGCGGCTGAAGGTGCCTGTGTGACCGGCGGAGGCTGGATGTGCCGGTAGAGCTCGCGGGCCACATACCGTTTGAGGCAGCGGGTGATCTCTCTCGCGCGAGTAATTGTCAAGACCTGTGGATCAGTTGAGGTGGATCACGCTGCGTGGGTCTCGTCTCGTTCAACGAGGAGGCCGTTCTCGAAGCGGGCGCCGGCTCGGGCGAGGGCGACGAGGTGCGGTGCGGTGACCGCTCGCCAGCGGGCCTGGGCGGATTCGACGAGTTTGAAGACCATCGCGAGGGCCGCGGCCGGGCTGCCGGCGCCGCGGGTGACCTTGGTCCGAAGCTTCACGGTGGAGAAGGTCGACTCGATCGGATTCGTCGTCCTGAGATGGACCCAGTGCTCGGCGGGGAAGTCGTAGAACGCCAGCAGCTCGTCGACCTCGTCGGTGATCTTCTTGACGGCCTTGGGGAACTTCGCCCCGTACGCCTTCTCGAACGCGGTGACCGCCTTCTCGGCGTGCGCACGGTCCTCGGCGTTGTAGATCTCCTGCAGAGCCTTCTTCGCGCCGGGCTGTGCGGACTTCGGCAGCGCGTTCGAGACGTTCCTTGTTTTGTGAACCCAACACCTCTGGTGCCTGGCCTGCGGAAACACCTCCGCCAGCGCCCTCCACATGCCCATCGCACCGTCGCCGACCACGAGCATCGGGTCGCGCATCCCGCGCCGCCGGCAGTCGCGCAGCAGGTCCGCCCAGGACTCGGTGGACTCGCGCAGGCCCTCGGTGATCGCGATGAGTTCCTTGGTGCCGTCGACGCGGACGCCCATCAGGACCAGGAGGCAGGAGTGCGTCTGGGACAAGCGGATCTTGGGATGGACGCCGTCGGCCCAGACGTAGACGTAGTCGGATCCGGCCAGGTCACGGCGCTGGTAGGCGGCGTGGTCGGCGGTCCACTGCTGCGTCAGCCGGGTCACCGTGGCCGGCGACAGCCTGGCCGAGGAGCCCAGGAACTGTTCCATCGCGGGCACGAAGTCGCCCGACGACAGGCCGTGGAGATAGAGCAGCGGCAGCACCTCGCTGATCTTCGGGGACTTCCGGCACCACGGCGCCAGGATCTTCGAGGAGAACCGCTGACGTTCACCCGTCGTCTCGTCGACCCGCTTGTCGTTCACGCGCGGGACGGCCACCTCGACCGGCCCAGCAGCCGTGGTCACGGTCCGCGGCCGGTGCCGCCCGTTGCGGACCACCAGCCGGCGACCGGCCTCGTCACGCTGCCCGGCGAGCTCGGCTATGTACTGGTCCACCTCCGCCTCCAGGGCGGCGGCCAGCATCCGCCGAGCACCCTCGCGGACGATCTCGTCGATCAGGGAACCGGCCTCGGTGGTGCCGTCTTCGTTGACTACGCTGAGCACGGGCGTGCCTTCCCGACCCGCGTTCGCAGCGCGGGCCTACTCGGTGACTTGACGATCACTCACTCGGGAAGGTACGCCCTTCGCGCGTCCTCCAGAGGAGCTGATCCACAAGTCCTGAGCATTGCTCTCTCGCGCTTGGACATGCCTTCGGCGGTGCGTCGTTGCAGGTAGGCCTGAGTGCGTTCGTCCCAGCGTATGCGGGTCATCACGATGCGGTAGAGGGCGGCGTTGGCCTGCCGGTTACCACCGCGATTCAGGCGCCGGCGCTGGGTCTTGCCGGAGGACTGTTCGACCGGGCTGACGCCGCACAGTGCAGCGAAGGATGCCTCGTCCGTGAGGCGGTCAGGGTTGTCACCTGCGGCGATGAGTAGGACGGCGGCGCTGTCGGGGCCGACGCCGACCAGGTCCAGCATCTGAGGTCGGCAGGAGCGGACGGCCTGGGTGGTGCGGCGGGTCAGCTCCTTGACCTCCGCGGACAGGTGCTGGATCCGTATAGCGAGCAGGCGCATGGTGAAGACTGCCGCGTCCCGCTCGTCGACGAGTGCCGCGCAGGTGGCGACCAGAGCCGGGTTGGTCAGGCCGGTGAGCAGATCGCGCAGGTTGGGGTCGATGTCCAGCAGGACGGCCTTGAGCTGGTTCATCGCCTGAGTGCGGGCCTTGATCGCCGATTCCTTGGCCAGCCGCAGGACACGCATGTCCGCCGCAGGGCCGTCCGCGGTCTTGGGGGTGACCGTGGCGCGTCCCGACAGGACTGCGCGAGCGGCCGCATCCGCGTCGATGGCATCGGTCTTGCCGCGCTTGCGCCGGGTGGCGCGGTCGGGCTGGTTGACCTCGACGACGTCGATGCCCGCCCGACTCAGAGCCCTGGTCAGTGTGGCCCCGTAAGATCCAGTGCACTCGACACCGGCACGACGCACGACGCCGAACGACCCTGCCCAGGCAATGAGTTGGCGATATCCGACGGCGGTGGTGGGGAACTCCTGGTGGGCGAGTGAGGCTCCCAGCGTGGTGATCACGGCCGCGACGTGGACGTCCTTGTGGGTATCGACCCCCAAGATCACGTCCTCTGCCAGGTCCGGGACATGCTGCGTCGGCAGCGTGGGCTGGGGCATGCTGGTGACGGTCACAAGGCTCCTCGGACTGGGGCTGGTGGCCGACGCCGGTCCGGTGGGCGGTCAGAACTGTGACGGTGCTTTGTGCAGCAAAGCCCCTATCGGGACACGTCCAGCGGGTCGGCGGCAGCGCGCGCCGCAGGGGACCGGAGCCGACAGATCTACTCCAAGGCAGCTGAGGCCAGTTGTCGCACGGGTCAGGCTCCGGCCCCCGACGGCACCCCACGAGTCTCACAGTTGTCGCAGATCAGATGGACCTGGAGGTGTACGGGCACCTCCTTGTCGATCCTGATCAGGAACTTCTTGAACTCCGCCGCCCGGTGCCGGCGGTGCAGGGCACTGATGACCTCGCCGGTGGCGACATCGAACGCGGCGAACAGGGTGGTCAGCCCGTTGCGGACGTAGTCGTGGGTGCGCCGCTCGGGCATCCCCGGCATTATCGGCAGCACCGGCTGCGACCGGTCCAGCGCCTGGATCTGGGACTTTTCGTCCACCGAGAGGACCACCGCGCCCTCGGGCGGGTTGAAGTACAGGCCGACGACGTCGTAGACCTTCTCGACGAACAGCGGGTCCGTCGACACCTTGAACGTGTCTGTCAGGTGCGGCTTGAGCTGGAACTTCCGCCAGATCCGGCCGACGGTGGATTTCGACAGCCCGCTGTGTTCGGCCATCGACTTCCGCGACCAGTGGGTGGCGTTCTTCGGGATTTCCTCCAGCGTCGTGACCACGACCGACTCCACCTGGTCGACGCCGATGGTGGGTGGCCGGCCCGGCCTCGGTTCGTCGACCAGGCCGTCCAGCCGTTCGGCGAGGAACCGGCGCCGCCACTTACGGACGGTGTCGGCGGTCACCCGCAATTCGCGGGCGACCGCGACGATCGGAGGGATCTCCGGTCCCGCGCACGCCAGCACGATCCGCGCGCGCAGGGCCAGCGCCTGAGCCGAGGACGCCCGCCGTGTCCACCGCTCCAACACCGCCCGCTCGTCATCAGACAGCAGCAACGGTTCCAGCTTCGGGCCCCGACGAGAAACTGACGCACCAGCAGCAGAAGTCACGCAACTACTAACGATCAACTACTGGCGCAGGACACTAGTAGGCGATGAAGGCAAGCTCATCCAACAATGCACGCGCCGCGGCACCACTTACCGCCTGTAAGGCGGGCGGCGCGGAGGTCTGGTTCAGCGCGAACGGCTCACGGCTGGTGGGGCGAGCCTCGCTCACGGCGGGCCGTCCGGAATCGGGGCCGGCGGGACGACAGCGGGGGGCCGGTCACCGGGCGGACTCCGGCGCAACTGCCGGTTGTTCGGCCTCGGAACCAGACGGGACGCCGATGCGCAACTGCCCGGGCCGCTGTGCTCTGTCTGTGCGAACCCGGGGCGGTTCACGTTGTCGGTCCAGGGCTGGTGCTGTGCCAGGCGGAGGATGTGGCGACGGCCGCTGGTGACGAGCCGGACAGCGGCGGAGGACAGCCGCAGTCGCAGGAAGCGGGGTTCCCGCCAGCCGCTGGCGCCGGTCGGCATCGGCATCCGGGCCAGCAGGCCCAGAGCGATCTGAACCATGTCCAGCCAGATCTGGTTCTGGACGCCGTCACGCAGCGGAGGGGCACTCAGGCCCGTGGCCTCCGCGGCGCGGACGCGTTCCTCGGCTGTGGTCCGCGGGCGGTGCCCAAGAAGGTCTCCTATCTAATGGCCACCGTGTTGCTGGGTGATCCCGCACCACCCGTGAGGTGCAGCGGTGCGGAGACCACCATGCAGTCCCAGCGGCCGTCTGCGGCGCAGCGGGTGGCGAGGGCGTCCAGGTCCCAGAGCTCGCCGAGGACCATACCCAGGAGGGGGATGAGCACGCGGTGCATCAGGCCGGTGTGCCCGTCTCGGGCGATGTCGCCGCGACGTTCGGAGTCGGTGACGAAAGGGGACGTCGGTGGGGCCGGCCAGGCCTCGACGGCGAAGTTGTCGGTGGCTACGACCGAGAACCGGTTGTCCCACAGCCATTCCACCGTGTCATGGCCGGCCTCCAGCCCGGAAGCTCTGATCGGACCGGTGCTCCGCCGCCTCTCTTCAAGGCTGCGCTGGTGCAGGTGGTAGCGAGCCCAACCGGTGCGGATCATGAGGATGTCACCGACGCGCAGCTCGGTGCCCTGCGCCCTTGTCGCTTCCGCGACCGCGGTGATGGGAATGGCCTCGCCGGCGGCGTGGTCGATGGGACTGCCGCGGTCTTTGAGGTAGCGGTCGACGTCGATCAGCACGCCACGCCCCACGATGCCGTGCTCGGTGAAGCGGTTGATCCCCAGGAACGGTTCTCCCTCGACGAAGCGGGCGGGGTCGGCCCCGTTGTAGAAGCCCGCCTCGGGGTGGCCGATGTGCCGAAAGCCGTCGAGCTGGCTGCTGGACTGGGTGTAAAAGCTGTCGAGGTACTCGTCGCGGTGACACGGGTTGTTGGCGAACAGGGTGTGCCGCACCGGCTTGCGGGTGGGGACCAGCGGCGGCGTGAAGGCGTCAAGAGGGTGGTCCAGCGTGATGACGTCACCGGTCCGTACCAGGCCTGCCGCGGCCCGGACGCGCTCGGGGGTGAGGTGGTTGAGTGTGCCGAGTTCGTCGTCGGAGCCGAACACGCCCCAGGCCGAGCCGGCGGGGGCATCAGTACGGCTACGCAGTTCGGCATAGCTGGGAAAGCCGCGGAAGGCGCTGTTGTTCACGGCCGGATGGTGATCGTCGGTGTCGGGCATGGATGATTCCTTCTGTCGGCGCCTGTCCCATGGCTCGCCTCACAGTCGGCTCAGCGCTCCCCCATCCGGTTGAGTCCGGCGCCGAGTTCGGTGCTGACGCCGTTCGTGGCGGTCAGCAGTGGTGGCAGCAGTTGCTCCCGCACGGCGTCCGCGTCGGTGGTGGCGATGAGGGACGACAGGCCCATGGCCGCGATCACCCGCCCGTTGGCGTCACGCACCGGTGCGGCGATCGAGCGCAGGCCTTCCTCAAGTTCCTGGTCGACCATGGCCCAGCCCTGTTCGCGGACCAGGTTCAGGCGTTCGATGAGTTCGGCGGGGGTTCGGATGGTGCGTGCGGTGAGTGGGCGCAGGTCCGCGCGGGACAGGTAACGGTCGAGTTCGGCGGTGGTGAGGTCGGCCAGCAGGATGTGTCCGAGGGACGTGGCGTGGGCGGGCAGCCTGGTACCGGTCGCCAAGGTGATGCTGGTGACCCGGTGGGTGGGAACCCGGGTCACGTACACCACGTCGGTGTCGTCGAGGGTCGCCAGGGAGCAGCCCTCCCCCGTGGCCTGCACAACGCGTTCCATGAAGGGCTGGGTGATCTCGGTGAGGTTCAGCGAGCTGAGGTAGGCGTATCCGAGCGCCAGTACGCGCGGGGTGAGCGCGAAGGTCTTGCCGTCGGTGCGCACATAGCCGCGGTCCTGCAGGGTCAGCAGGATCCGCCGGGCGGTGGGTCGGCTCAGCCCGGTGGCTTCCGCCGCCTCGGTGAGCGTCATGCGGACTCGATGGTGAGAGAAGGCCAGGATCATGTCAAGGCCCCGGGACAACGCCCGGATCAGATCCTTCTCCTCATCCGGCTTCCGCATCGGACCCCCTTGACAGTCGATGGTGACAGGCCTTCCACTGAGCTTGTACGTACGCACAGCGGATTATTCGTCCGCCTAGCGTACACACGGAAGGTGTGTTCTGCAATGCGACGAAGGAAACCGACGACAGTGGCCACCCGCGCACGCGAGTTGCGCACCCGCCTCGAGCGGATCGTCCCGACGGCGTCTTTAGGATCGACAGGCTCCAGCAGCGCACCGGCCCCGCGCACTCCTTTCCCCTCCCATGCAGAAGGGCCCGCCATGAGCAACTCCCGATTCGTCGAGGTGGTCGAGGATCTCGAACGAACGCTCCTCGATTTCATCCGCAAGCACGGTGTCACCCATAGCGAGTACCGGCAGGCGACCGACCTGATCATCGACAGCATCAAGGCCGGGGAGGAGTCGCTGCTCCTCGACGTGTTCTTCGAGGCCGGGGCCACCGACGTGGACAACGCCGACCTGGCAGGCAGCATGGCCGCCATCGAGGGGCCGTTCTACCTGGAGGGAGCACCGCTGCTCCAGGCCCCGCACGTCCTGCCGCAGCGACCCGCCGAGAAGGGCGACACCCTGGTCTTCCGGGGCACCGTCCGCACCCCCGACAACACCGTGCTGGCCGGCGCCGAGCTCGACATGTGGCAAGCGGACGCCGACGGCCTGTACTCCAACATCCACCCCGACATCCCCGACTGGAACCTCCGGGGACGCTTCACCACCGCCGAGGACGGTTCGTTCGAGGTCACCACGATCGTGCCGCCGCCCTATGAGATCCCCAAGGGGGGACCGACCGGCCGGGTTCTGAACGGGCTCGGCCGGCACTTCTTCCGCCCCGCCCACCTCCACCTGAAGGTGCGCGCCGACGGGTTCCGCGAACTCACCTCCCAGCTCTACTTCAAGGACGGGGACTATCTCGGCAGCGATGTCGCCAGCGCCGTCCGCGACGGCCTGGTCGTCGAGTTGGAGCGGACCGACAGCGGCTACGAGGCGCGTTACGACTTCGTGCTGGAGCCGCCGCGCCGGTAACCGGGGGTGCACCACGCCCACGCCCCGCGCACCGCGCAGGGGACTCCTCACGAAGGAAGGGAACCCATGAGTTCTCTGCTGATCGAGTCCGCCCGGACGACCCTGCTCGACGTGCCGTTGATCCGGCCCCACAAGGTCGCGGTCACCACCATCACCCACCAGAGCTTCGTGATCGTCCGGATCCGTACGGCCGACGGGATCGAGGGAATCGGTGAGGCCGTCGTCCCCGGCGGCCCCTGGTGGGGCGGGGAGTCCATCGAGGGTGTCAAGAACCTCATCGACGGCTACCTGGCCCCGCTGCTGACCGGCCGTGACGCAAGCCGCGTCGAACAACTCGCCCGTCTCCTCGACCGGACCTTCGCCGGTGCCCGCTTCGCCAAGGCCGCGGTCGAGATGGCTCTGTGGGACGCGCGGGGCAAGGCACTCGGCGTACCACTGTACGAACTCCTCGGCGGGCTCAGCCGCGACGCCATACCCGTCACCTGGGCCCTCGGCGCAGAGCCCGCCGACGTGGTGATCGAAGAGATCGAGCACAGGCTGGACACCGGCGCCCACCAGAGTTTCAAGGTCAAGATGGGGGGCGCGGACCCGGCCGATGACGTACGGCGCATCACCACCGTGGCCAAGACCCTGGCCCACCGGACCAGCCTGCGCGTCGACCTCAACGGGACGTGGGACGAACTGGCAGCGACGCGCTGGCTGCCGGAGCTGCAGGACGCCGGGATCGAGATGATCGAACAACCCGTACCGGCCTGGAACACCGCTGCCATGGCCCGGCTCGCCCAGAAGCTGACCATCCCCCTCATGGCGGACGAAAGCCTCCTGACCCCCCAGGACGCCGCCAGGCTGGCCCAGGAAGGTGCCGCCGACGTCTTCGCCGTCAAGGTGGCCAAGTCCGGCGGCCTGTCCGCGGTCCAGCGGATCACCACCATCGCCGAAACCGCCGGTATCCCCTGTCACGGCGGCACCACCATCGAAAGTTCCATCGGCACCGCCGCCAGCGTGCACCTGTTCTGCGCCGCACCCGGCATCAGCGCCGGGTCAGAGCTTTTCGGACCCCTGCTGCTCGCCGATGACCTCGTGGAGAACCCCATCACCTACACCGACGGCGAGCTCAGGCCACCGCGGGCACCGGGACTCGGCGTCTCCCTCGACGAGGCGAAGATGGCCAAATACACCCGGAACTGACCTCCCCTACCTGTCCGCGCCAGACAAGCCGAGAGAACCCCATATGCCCGTATCCTTCTCCTACGATGCCCTGCCCGGTCGTGTCGTGTTCGGCGCCGGCGCCGCACGGCACGCGCTGCCCGACCAGATGGACCATCTGGGAGCCCGGAACATCCTGCTCCTGGCCACGGAGCACGAACGTCCCATGGCCGAAGAGCTCGCCGCCCCGCTCGGAGAACGAGTCGCCGGAATCTTCACCGGCGTCCGACCCCATGTTCCCGTCGACGTCGCGGCGGCGGCCGTCGCGGCGGCCAAGGACATCCGCGCGGACTGCGTCCTCGCCATAGGCGGTGGCTCGACGACGGGAACCGCCAAGGCGATCGCACTGGACCTCCCCCTGCCCATCGTCGTCGTACCCACCACCTACGCCGGCTCCGAGATGACTCCGGTGTGGGGACTCACCGACGGAGAGAAGAAGACCACCGGCCGGAACCCGGCCGTCCTGCCCCGCGTGGTTGTCTACGATCCCGAACTCACCTTCTCGCTCCCGCCCTCCCTCACCGCAACCAGCGGCGTCAACGCGCTCGCTCACTGTGTCGAAGCCCTGTGGTTCCCCCACATCGGTCCCATCCCCCGCCTCACCGCCGAGGAGGGGGTGCTGGCACTGGGCCGCGCGCTGCCCGCCGCCGTCCGCGACGGCGCGGACGTCGCAGCGCGTTCGGACGCTCTCTACGGTGCCCACCTGGCCGGTATGGCGTTCGCGGCCACCGGCTCCGGTCTCCACCACAAGATCTGCCATGTACTCGGTGGGGCTTTCGATCTTCCGCATGCCGAGGTGCACACAGCCGTGCTGCCGCATGTCGTGGCCTTCAACGAGCCTGCGGCCGTCGATGCCTCGGCCCGGATCGCGGCCGCACTCGGCGCCCGGACCGCAGCCGAGGGGATCGCCGGCCTCATCGACCGGATCGGCGCGTCCACCAGCCTGGCTGCGCTGGGAATGCAGGCGACCCAGGTGGAGCATGCCGTGGACCTGCTCATGGCCAAGCGCTACGACGAGAACCCCCGCGCTGTCGACGAGACCGCGCTCCGGCTCATCCTGGACGGCGCCTACCATGGCCGACGGCCTGGTCAGGGGTAGCGGCGCCGCCTACAGTGTGCGACTTCGCGTTCACAGAGGGGACGCCCCGCCTCGGCGGGGTGGGGCGGGAAACGTTTCTCTCCGTCGCCCCCGACCGTGGCCCTGCGTGTGCACACGTGCTGTGGGCCTCGGCCGTACAGCCCCGTGCCCGACAGTCGCATGGCGCGCGGCGCACACCGATCACGTGACGGTGCCTCCCCAGGAAGTTGCGGATCTCCGGGGAAGCCCAGACCAAGAGCCGGGTGCTGACAGGCACCCGGCTCTTGGTCTGACTGGTGCGGGTTCTGCCCGCCGGCAGAAGGGCCGGCCGCCTGCTGCCCGTACACCTCGCCTAGATGATCAAGGAGTCCACGCCCCATCCGGCCCGGCGAGGTCACCGCCTCGTCCGAGCTGCCTGGCCGAGTCCTGCCACGACTGCGCCCACCATGGCTGGAGAAAACACGGTGAGGAGAGCCCTCTGGGTGAGGGCCGCGGTGATACGACCGCATCACCGGCGGCAGCGCAGCCCCGCGAGAGGTGCGTCATGAACGAGCGTGTCACCGTACCGGACGATCCTCACCACCTGAAACTGCTCCCGGGGCTGACCGCGTCGCTCGCAGTGGATGCCCGGGGAGTGGTGACCGCCTGAAGCAGGGGCGCACGTGAGCTGCTCGGATACGAGCCGGTCGAGGTGCTGGGGACGGCGGCGGCACGGCTGCTCGCCGAGCCCCTTCCGCCTTCCGTCCGGCGCTGCTGGGCGGAACGGGAGGCCTGGGCCGCCCCGCTGACCGTGCTGCACCGCGAGGGCCACCCTCTGCGGATACACCGCCAGGCACAGCCATTGCTGGAAGCGTCGGGAGAAGTGCGGTGGTTCGCCACCGTCTCTCTGCCCGGCGCGCCTGCGGATTCGCTCACGAGTGCGGACGGCGTACCCGCCACGTCCGTCCTCAAGCAGTGGGCACTGGAGCAGCTCCCGCTTCCCATGGCGCTTTTCGACCGACAAGGACTCTGCCTCGCGGCGAACACGGCGATGACACGCATCATTGGGGAAGCCGGAAGCGCAACTGCTCGGAGTACCCCTCGGTCATTCCGACACAGGCCGGCCCATCAAAGGCCTGGAGAACCTGGGTGAGATCGCCGAGTGGGTCTGGCGGACCGGAGAAGTGGTATTTCAGGAGTCGTACGTCCGTACCCCCGGTGAGACCCGCGCCCATGCCTGGCTGGCGTCGCTGTACCCGGTCAAGGACCACACGGGACGTACCCGCGCCCTGTCGGTCGCCGCGATGGACTCGACCGAGCAGTTCCGCGCCCGTCAGCGGCTGAGCCTGCTGATCGCGGCCGGCTCACGCATCGGCACCACACTCGGTCTGACCCGCACCGCGGAGGAACTGGCCGAACTCGGCACTGAGCATCCGAACCCACGGGATCCACTCGGTGATCGTCGTACCGCTGCGCGCGCAGGGCACGACCTTGGGGCTTGCGTTCTTCAGCCGTCACCGCACACCAGAGCCCTACGACGACGAGGACCTCCGGCTGGCCGAAGAGCTCGCGGGCCTGGCGGCGGTGTACGTCGACAACGCCCGCCGGTACACCCGCGAACGGGAAATCGCGCTCACTCTGCAAGCAAGTCTCCGCCGCCGCACCACGGGCCGCACCAGGCGGCCGTGGAGGTCGCGTCCCGCTACCTGCCCGCCGATCCGGGCATCGGTATCGGGGGTGACTGGTTCGACGTCATCCCACTCTCCGGGGCAAGAGTCGCGCTCGTGGTGGGAAACGTGGTCGGCCACGGCATTCAAGCCTCCGCCACGATGGGTCGTCTGTGTACGGCGGTCCGCACCCTGGCCGACGTGGATCTGGCTCCCGACGAGCTGCTCACCCAACTTGACGACCTCGTGCTGCGCTTGGATGACGAAGAGGTGTCGGACGGCGAACTCACGGCCGAATGCACTACGGGTGAGGTGGGGGCCACATGTCTGTACGCGGTGTACGAACCGATCTCCCGGCGCTGTTCCATGGCCCGAGCCGGTCACACCGCTCCGGCGCTCATCACTCCGGACGGCACCGTGGATTTCCTGGACCTTCCGGCCGGCCCACCGCTCGGCCTGGGTGGTCTGCTCTTCGAAGTCGCGGATTTCGAAGTCCCGAGGGCAGCGTCCTCGCCCTCTACACCGACGGTCTGATCGAACGCCCGGACCTTGACATGGACGCGGCACGCGCCGCGCTCGGTGACGCGCTCGCCGACCCGGCTCGCCCTCTGGACGAGACGTGCGACAGGGCCCTGCATGCCCTGCTCCCTGAACGTCGAGCCGACGACACCGCCCTGCTACTGGCCCGGACGCAGACGTTGAGCACCGATCAGGTCGGTTCCTGGGAGCTGACCGCCGACCCCGCGGTTGTCGCTCATGCGCGTGAGCTGACCTGCGCGCGCCTGGCCGACTGACACCTTGAGGAAGTCGCCTTCACCGCGGAGCTCATCGTCAGCGAGCTGTTCACCAACGCCATCCGCTACGGACACCCTCCTGTCGGGCTACGGCTGATCCGCGACACCGCGCTCATCTGCGAGGTGAGCGACGCCGGCAGCACCGCACCCCACCTGCGGCGCGCCCGGGTCTTCGACGAGGGCGGTCGCGGCCTTCTCATCGTGGCTCAGCTCGCCCATCGATGGGGCAGTCGCTACACGCGCAACGGCAAGACCATCTGGGTCGAAGTGAAGCTGTCACAGGAGCAGGCATTCCGGTAGTGCCGGCACCTGTGGGTGTGGGACGCGTGGGTGCGGAACTCGGCCGCCGCCTTCCGAGGAGTCCGACCACCAGGAGAGAGACCAGGGGCAGACCGAAGTCGGCCTCCGCGGCCGACGAGCGCCGGGTGCCCCCTTCACCAGACAGGAGGGGACACCGCTCCCCTCTTCGCTTGGAACCCTGTACCTGACCGGCCGGGATACCGACCGGCACGGCTTCCCCGTGATGCGGGACCGCCGCTCACGGCGGCACCCCCTGTGCATCCTCTGGCGGATCTCCGTGCACCCAGGGGTGACCTGCGACGTCCCACTCGGGTGAGGGTCGTGCCGAGACCCGCATCCCCGAGGACGGCGCGGGTCCGGATCACGAGGAGAGCACTGATGGATCGCGGCTATGAAAAGCTGTTCATCGGCGGCGAGTGGGTTCGCCCCAGCACTGACCGTGTCATCACTCCGGTCAACCCGAGCACCGGGGTTTCGCTCGGCAGCGTTCCCGAGGCCGTGGAACAGGACGTCGACGCGGCGGTCGCTGCGGCGCGCCGGGCGTTTGACGAGCCGGGCGGCTGGGCCACGTGGGAGCCGGCGCGCCGGGCCGACGTGATGGAGGCGTTCGCCACTGAGCTCGAAGCCCGTGCCGGGAACATCGCGCAGGCGGTCAGCAGCCAGAACGGAATGCCGATCTCGACCTCGCGGCAGCTGGAGGGCGGTTTGCCGGCCTCGGTCCTGCGCTACTACGCCGGGCTGGCCCGCGAGATCCCCTTCTCCGAGGTCAGAAGCGGATTCTTCGGGGGCTCTGTCGAGGTACGCAAGGTGCCTGTCGGAGTGGTCGCGGCCATCGTGCCGTGGAACTTCCCGCAGGTGCTCTCCGCCTTCAAGATCGCGCCCGCGATGGCAGCCGGATGCACGGTGGTGTTCAAGCCGTCCCCGGAGACGGTCCTGGACGCCTTCCTGGTCGCCGAGGCCGCGGAAGTGGCGGGAGTTCCTGCGGGCGTGATCAACATTGTCCCGGGTGGCCGGGAGGCGGGTGCCCACCTGGTGTCCCACCCGCAGGTCGACAAGGTCGCCTTCACAGGATCCACGGCGGCGGGGCGTGCCATCGCCGAGGTCTGTGGGCGCCTGCTGCGGCCTGTGACACTGGAGCTGGGCGGAAAGTCAGCCGCGATCATCCTGGAGGACGCAGACCTGGACCCGGCGAAGCTCGGACAGGAGTTGATGATCTCGACACTGGTGAACAACGGCCAGACCTGCTTCCTCAGCACGCGCATCCTGGCTCCGCGAAGCCGGTACGCCGAGTTCGTCGACCTCTTCACCGACTTCGCCCGTAGCCTCCCCGTCGGCAACGCGCTCGACGAGAGCACTCTCGTAGGTCCGATGGCCACGCCTCAGCAGCGGGACCGGGTGGAGAGCTACATCGCGAAGGGACGCAGTGAGGGTGCGCGTCTGACCACCGGTGGCGGCCGTCCTGCGGGTCTGGACCAGGGCTGGTTCGTCGAGCCGACGGTCTTCGCAGACGTGGACAACCGTTCTGTCATAGCCCAGGAGGAGATCTTCGGCCCGGTGCTCTGCGTGCTGCCGTACGACGGCGTTGACGAGGCCGTCCGGATCGCCAACGACTCCGACTTCGGTCTCGCTGGTACCGTGTGGACCTCGGACCCCGAGCGCGGAGCAGCCGTCGCTCGCCGGGTGCGCACCGGCACCATCGGTGTGAACCGTTACTTGCCCGACCTGGCGGCTCCCTTCGGCGGTGTCAAGGCCAGCGGCCTGGGCAGCGAGCTCGGCCCGGAGGGCTTGGAAGCGTACCTCCAGTTCCAGTCGGTGTATCTCTGAGCAGCACGGTGACGGCGCAGGTGGGAAGTGCCCTACGGACGGGACCGTCTCGGGCGCGGATGACCAGTCGGACAGGGACTCCCTCCCCGCACAGGACGAGCTGTCCGCTCTGGCTCTGACCGAGGCAGTGCTCGCCTTCGTACAAGCCCGGACCACCCGTGCCGTCATCTTGGCCCTGGCCACGACGAGGGTGGAGCCGCTGATGTGACGAAGGTGTTCGCGCTGGTGACGCCGAACCGGGTGACACCCTCGTGGCAGAGATGCCGGGAAACGAGGAAGAACGTGCCCGCCCCCGGTCGGCGGACCTTGCGGAGGCGCTCGAGGGAGCTGCGCCTGCGAAGCGTCCGGCTCAACTCCTGGGGCTCGGCAGCCCGGGCGCACGCAGCGCGTCACTCGCACTGCCGGTCGAGGCCGCCAGGCAGATGTAGTGCCCGACGGCCTCGTTGTCGGCGGCGGACCTACCGGAGGCATCGCGTGTGCCACGTCCCTCCGGACAGCCCGTACCGGTCGGCGGCCATCAGCGATGGTCGCTCATCCAATGCCGCGAAGTTAAGGCCCTGTTGGCGGTGCCAAGCGTGCCGGAGACAGAAGGGGCCTCTGCTATCCAGGGGATCGACCAAGATCTTCCTGAGAAAGCAGAGGCCCAGTGGCCAAGTCTGTCATGGGCGGAACCGATGACGTGTTCGTGCTTGGTCATATTGGTGAGTCAACACAGGTCATCCCGCCCGAGTTGGTCGATGCGGTTACTGGAGGAGACCGGGGCTCGCGAGCGACGGCTTCGGAAGCTCCCCTCTCGCGTCCGGGTGTACTTCGTCCTCGCGCTCGGGCTGTTCGAGCATCTGGGCGCCGGACTGGTGTGGGGCAAACTCGCAGCCGGACTGGCCACCCGGGTGCCGCAGCCCTCGGAGAAGGCACTTCGCGATCTGCGTCGCGGGTCGGGGCGGCCCCGCTCAAGCGGCTGTTCGACGTGCTGGCCGGGCCGCTGGCCCAGCCGTCCACACCCGGAGTGCGCTACCGCCGCTGGCGCACGGTCGCCCAAGATCAAGGGGAAGCTTCAATCGGGTCCTACCCCCGTGTCCGTGTCCAGGACGGGGGCCACCAGGTCGTCTCCCAGGCCGGGTCGGTCCTGCTCGTCGAAACGGCCCGCAAGACCGGTCTCGACCAGGCCATATCCCAGGCCCTGGCTCCGTGGCGCAAACCGCGGGCCGTTCACGATCCCGGCAAGGCCCTCCTGGACGTCGCCCTGGCGGTCGCACTGGGCGGGGACTGCCTCGCGGACGTGGCGATGCTGCGGTGCGAGCCGGCCGTCTTCGGCCCGGTCGCCTCCGACCCGACCATCTCCCGCCTGATCGACACCCTCGCCGCCTCCGGCGACAAAGCCCTGCATGCCATCCGGTCCGCACGGTCTGAAGTTGGCCATCGTGCCTGGTCGTTGGCCGGCAAGAACGCCCCGGACGCCGACGGCCAGGTCGTCGTCGATCTCGACGGCGTCCTCGTGATCGCCCACTCCGACAAGGAGGACGCAGCGGCGACCTGCACGTGCCGCTTCTGGAGATGACTCGCGCGCAGTGGGATGACATGCTCGCCGTTCATCTGACCGGTGCCTTTCTGTGCATCCGGTCAATGGCCCGTGCTCTGATCGCGAGGGGCGGCCGGGGCGGCCCCATCGTCTACGTCGCGTCGTCGGTGGCTGCCGGACTCGGCCCGGTGCATCAGGCGCATTGTGTGGCGGCCAAGGCAGGGGCGCTGGGTCTGGTGCGCGCCGCGGCACGCGTACTGGGGTGCCATGGCATCAGGGTCAGCGCGGTATCGCCCGGGTTCACCAACACGGAGATGAACGCCGGCTTGTTCAGCGATGACAGCGTCCGGGATCGAGCGAAGCAGACGCCTCTCGGCCGGGTGGCCGAACCGGCTGACGTAGCCGGAGCCGTCACCTTTCTGCTCGGTAACGCCAGTGGGTTCATGACGGGCCAGAATGTGCACGTCAACGGCGGCGTGCACATGCCCTAGGTGTTCTGTCCGGGGAGGTTGTGGACAGGTGAGCGAGGTCTCGGCTGAGGGATCTTGAACGGGTGAAGGCCTTCCGGGTTCGGTGTGGATTGCAGCGTGGTAGGCGACGTCATCGGGCTTGCGGATGCTGCGGTGGGCGAGCATCCGCCGCTGCCTGTGGGGCTCCGCGCTGTCGAACTCGTCCACGGAAGGAAGACGGACGCCGACCCGGTCGGAGAGCCGTCCGCCCTTGGCTCCTGGTCCCACCGACAAGAGCTGGGCGGCTTCCAGGAACCGCCGGAAGCCGGGATGGCCCACCCTCCGTCACCACCGAACGTGAGACTGAGGCGTTGAATTCACACGGCCCCGCGGATGAGGTTCTCCACGTGTTCCGCGATGCCGAGAAGGCGTCCCACCTGTTCCGGGTGGCCGATGAGCTGGAGACCGAGGGGCATGCCTTGAGGGTCCCGGTGCCCGGGGACGGTGACGACGGGCAGGCCGAGCAACTGCCAGGGGCGGCTGAGTACGGGGTCTCCGGTGCGCTCCAGCCCTCGCGGAGCAGGGCCGATGGCGGCCGGGCCGAGAATCACGTCGACTCGGGTGAGTAGATCGAGGATGCGCTCACGAGCAGTACGAGCAGTGCCCAGCGCTGCCCGGTAGTCGGCATCCGGAGTCGTTCGTCCGCGTTCCAGGAGTGCGCGCAGGGGCTTGCTCAGCGCCTGGGGATGCTCTGCTTCCGCGGCCAGGGAACGCGCTGCCTCATAGGCCATGACGGTGGCGTGGGTATCGGCGAGTTCGGGGGTGTGGCCCTGGCCTCCGAGGTCGTCGGTCTGCGCCCCGGCTGACGCCAGTGCCTGGCCGGTACGGTTGAGCAGGTCGAGCATCGCCGGTTCGATATCGGCCAGTTCGGTACCTGGCCACACCAACACCCGGATGGATTCCGGGACGCCGGCCGTGGTGCCGTCGACGGCCTTGACCACTACCGCCAGATCGGCGACTCCTGGGGCAAGCACTCCCGGCGCGTCCAGGCTCGGGCTCAGTCCGCTGATGCCTCGCGTGAACCAAGCGCCGACGGGGGGGACGTACCCGGCGACACCGCAGAAGGAGGCGGGTCTGGTCAGGGAGCCGGCTGTCTGCGAGCCCAGCGCGAAGGGCACCACCCCCGCCGCCACGGCAGCAGCCGATCCGCTGGATGAGCCGCCTGGGGTGTGGGCCGGGTTGTGCGGGTTGCGGGTGGGTCCGGGGTGGAAGTAGCCGAACTCGGTGGTGACCGTCTTTCCCAGAGGCACGGCGCCCGCCCCGCGCAGGCGGTCCACCAGCCAGGCATCGGTCTGGGCTATCCGTCCGCGGCGCAGTGACGAGCCGCATTCGGTGGGCAGCCCTGCGACGTCGATAAGGTCCTTGACACCGAACGGCACACCGCGCAGCGGACCGTCGACCACACGCTCGGCCGCCGTGCGAGCGCTCTGCGCGTCCACCAGAGTCCAGGCATGGATGGTCGCTTCGGTCTCCTGCACCTTTCGGAGGGCTCTGGAAACGGCATCTGACGGGGCGTGGTCAACGGATATGAGAGAGGACACTCCAAGCTGCTTTCGTTAGAGGGTTGGAGCCCAAGTGCTCAACAGGGCACGGGCGGCGCCGAGTCCAAGCGGTGGAAGCTACGGTTGAAGTAGACGAGGCTTTGCCCCCCCGACCGGGTGTTGATCTGGTCGATGTTGACGAAGAGCACGGTGTGGGAGCCCATGGGCATGGTGTCCTTGATGGTGCCGACCGCGGTCACCAGGGCGTTCTTGAGCACCGGCACGTCCTTGGTGCGGTCCCAGACGTCCCAGGTGAACCGCTCCTCCATGGATATCTTCGTGGCTCCGGCAAAGTGCATGGCCAACTCCTGCTGATCACCGCCGAGGACGTTGACGCACACTCTGCCGTTGGCACGGAAGACGTCGTGCATGGCGCTCTTGCGGTTCACACAGACGAGTACGGTCGGCGGATCGTCGGTCACCGAGCACACCGCACTGACGGTGATGCCACAGCGACCGTTGGGGCCGTCCGTCGTCAGGATGTTGACGGCCGTCGGGAGGTGAGCCATCGCCTCCCGGAACTCGGCCTGCGAGGGACTCTGCTGGACTTCATTCGTGTTCACGGTGATCTGTTCCTCTCAGCGCCGATCTGCGGTGCCGCCAATGTGCCGGACGGGCCTGCTCACTGCTCACCACAGCTCCACCACGAGACGAGGAGACCTGGATCGTGAGACGCAGGCGGCGATCTGGTCTCCGGCCGCCTTCTCCTTGGCCGACAGACAGTGGTCGCGATGGTCCGGTTCGCCCTCGATGACCCGCAGAACACAGGTTCCGCAGATGCCTTCGCGGCAGGAGGTGTCAAGGGGAACGCCGTTCTCCTCCAGCACGTCGGCGATGCTCTTGCCGGGGGGCACGGTGTACACCTCACCGGTGTCCAGTTCGACCTCGAAGATTTCGCAGGGTGCGGCATCCGGCTGCTCGCCCGCCTGGAACAACTCGGAGTGGACCTGATCCGCCGGCACGGCGCGGGTCGCGAGCACGGCGACCTGTTCCATGAAGCCCTGTGGGCCGCATGTGTACACATGCGCGGCCGCCGGTAGCTCCGCCAGTTCTCCGGCGAGTTCGCGGGCCACCGTCTCGCGGCCACGCCCGAAGTGGAAGTCCACCCGATCGGCGAACGCGGAGTTCTCGAGCAGTCCCGCGAAGGCCGCCTCGTCCCGGCTCCGCGCGACATAGTGCAGCCGGAACTCCGCGCCCAGCCGATGCAGTTCGTACGCCATCGCCAGCAGCGGAGTGATGCCGATGCCCGCCCCTACGAGGTGGTGTTCGACTGCGATCGGGGCTATGCCGAAAAGCTGCCGGGGTTCACCGATGGTCAGCTCCGTACCGGGTTCGACCTTGTCGTGCAGGGCCTGCGAGCCACCGCGCGACTTCTCCTCTCGCTTGACCGCGATGGTGTAGCTGCCGGTGTCGTCCGGCGGCCCGCAGAGCGAGTAGGGGCGGGTGATCCCGGTGGGCCCGGTCACGTCGATGTGCGCGCCGGCCGGGTAACGGGCGAGGGCGGCGCCGTCGGAACGGGCGAGCCGGAATACCTTGACCGCGTCGGTTTCCCGGACGGTCTCGGTGACGGTGACAGTGAGCATCCGTCTGCCTTCGCGTTCGTGGGTGGTGCTGAAGAGGGGCTGTCAGCGCATGTACAGGCCGCCGTTGGCGTCCCAGCACGCTCCGGTGACCGCGTCCGCGTGCTCGGCGGCCAGCAGTACGACCATGTCGGCGATGAACTGGGGGCGGCCGAGCCGGCCCATGGGAATCGATGCCTCGATCTGGGCGAGCTTGTCGGGGGCAAGCATTTGGCGGACCACGGGCAGGTCCTGCGGCCCCGGGGAGACGGCGTTGACCGTCACCCCCTGCGGACCGAGTTCGCGGGCGAACACCTTGGTCAGGGTGGCCACCGCGCCCTTTGCCGCCGCGTAGTGCGCACCGGTCGCTGTGCCGCCGTTCTGACCGGCCAGCGAGGCGATGTTGACGATGCGTCCGTAGCCGCGTGTGGCGAAGTAGGCGCCGAAGACCTGGCAGCCGAAGAAGGTGCCGTTGAGGTTGGTCGACACCACCGAGGTGAAGTCGTCGGCAGTGATGTCCATCAGCGACTCGGTCGTGTAGTACCCCGCGTTGTTCACGAGGACGCTGACGGCGTCCCACCGGTCGACGAGCTGGTCGCGGACCCGTAGGAAGGCGTCCTTGTCCCGTACGTCCAGGGCGAGCCCGATGGCGTTGCGGCCCTCCGGGTCGAGCTCCGCCGCCGTCTTCACGGCGGCCTCCTCGTCCAAGTCGGTCAGCGCCACGCGATAGCCCCGGTCGTACAGACGGGCAGCGATGCAGGCGCCCAAGCCGCGCGCCGCGCCGGTGACGAGGGCGACATGGTGGGCGTCGTCCTCCCAGGTCTCCGCGGTTCCCTGCGGGCTCACAGCAGGAACCCCGATGCCGTAACCGCCTCATCGGAGTTGACCAGCCGTACGATCTTCCGGGAGATGCGGGGGCCGTCCGCGCCGAAGACGATGCGGTGGGTGACGTCGGTGGCCAGGACGAAGGTCTCGTCACGCTTGTAGCCGACCAGGATCTGTGCCGAGCACACCTCGATCGCATCCTCCTCGTGCCCGGAGACCACGAACCGGGACACCGAGCGGACCGTGCGGGCCGCAGCAGCCGCCGAGATGGAGAAACCGCTGGTGAGGCGCTCGATGCGCATCCGTCGCATCCGGTCGTCGTCGTAGACCAGGTTGAGGTGGGCGGCGTAGTCGGTCGCCTCCCGGTCGATGGGGACGATGTACTCGCCGCCCTCGGCCCACAGTCCGTCCCATTCCTCGTAGCGGCGGGCGTCCAGCAGGTGGGCCTCTCGCCAGATCAGCGACACCGCGGCCAGGGCGCGCGGATCGTCGAGGAAAAGTGCGGTGTCCAGGGCGGCCGTGCCTGGGGCTTCACTTGCCATCGGTCATCATCCTCTTCCACATCGCGTAGGCCTGCCGCATGCCGGTCTCGTCGGTCGTGTGGGATGTGGGCTGTCCCAGGTCGTTGGGCTTCTCGCGGGCGAGGCCACGATTGACCAGGATCGGTGTGCTGGGGCCGCCTGTGACGCCGCGCTGCACCCGGTCCCAGGCCTCGGAGTCGTCGGGGCTGCCGAAGCCGAAGGGACCCTGGAAGTGCTCCTGGATGCGCAGGCGTTCGCGGTTGACGATCTCCGGGCCGCCGTCCAGGCCCAGGGCCACGTGCCGGATCTCGGTCTCCGTGACGGACACCGGCCGCAGGACGCGGAAGAACGACATCGACATCGCGACGTTCGGGAACAGATTGAGGTTGAATCCGGCACCGTGAAGGGACCGGACGATGCGCCGGACCCGGTCAGGGTCGAACTCGTGGGACAGCTCCTCGATGATGTGTCCGAAGCGCGCCTGGAGTTGCTCCGTTCCGTCGTCCTCGTCGAGGTCGACGTGCTCGGGGACCATCACCGCGACGCTGTGGCCGTTGCCCAGGGCGTGGGTGACCGCCTTCTCGTCGGTCATGAAGGACAGCATGTTCGCCGTCTCTGCGTCCACCGAGGCCATCCAGGAACGGTGCACGATCGGGAAGTGGTAGCCGTCGGTGGTGTTCTCCAGCTGAATCTTCCAGTTGCCCCGGAAGCGGAACCGGTGCTCGCCCTGCACCTTGATCGGGTAGCCGGCACCCTGCTTCATGAACCGGTCGATCCACAGCCGCGCCCCACCGAGGAAGTCCTCCAGGGGCTCGATGTCCTCGTTGAAGCTCGCGAAGACCATGCCTGCGTAGACGCCGACCTTGAGGCGCCGTAGACCGAGGTCCTTCTTCTCCAGGACGTCCTCGTAGCCGTCCGGGTAGGGGATGCCGCGCAGCTTGCCGTCCAGCGCGTACGACCAGGCGTGGTAAGGGCAGGTGAAGCCGTTGCCGTTACCCTTGGGCACCTCGCACAGGCTGGCGCCGCGGTGCCGGCAGCGGTTGACCAGAACGTTGATCCCGCCACGGCGGTCGCGGGTGACGATCACGGGCTGTCGGCCGACGTACGCCGTCCGGAAGTCGCCCGCCGTGGGCAGTTCGCTCTCGTGCGCGACCCACACCCACGTCTGGTGGAAGATGCGGTCCATCTCCAGGTCGAACAGCGCCGGATCGGTGTAGAGGGCGGACGACACCCGGTCGTCCTGGGCGAGGGAGTCGATGTCGGGGGTCGTGGTCATGAAGGCTTCTTTTCGGAAGCGGACGCGTTGGTCCACGGTTCGGGCAGCGGGCGGCCGACGCGGGCTTCGATCTTCATGTACCGCCAAAGGCCGCTCTCACCGACCTGGATGGTGCGGAGGAGGTTGCAGGCCGCCGCGACCGTCTGGTGGTCGGGCACCTCGGCCAGGATGTAACAGGTCCACGGCCAGGTGTAGGCAGGGCCGACCACGCTCTGATCGTCGTCAATGGTGCCGAGGACGGTGACGCCGGGCAGCTGGGACAGTTCAGTCAGCATGGTGATGAAGCCTTCCCAGGCCATGCCGTCCTGCCCCGTGGTCATACCGGTCTGCCCCGTGGGCAAGTCGAAGAAGTTCTGGTTGACGCCGATGCAGAAGAGCACTCGCAAGGGCGCGGAAGCAGTCTGGGACATGGAGAGTCCTTCGTTGTCGTTGGTGGCGAAGTCGTTGGTGGCGAACGCCGTGGGAAGGAGCGGCTAGAGGTAGCCGGGGAAGGGCTGGGCACCCATGAGGACGGCGCCGGCGCCGTCGTACATGCCCTCCTGGAGGAAGGCGTGCTGCGGGACGACCGACGCGTCGCGCAGGTAACGCTGCATGGGATGACCGTCGGCGATGGCGGGGATGCCGCTGAGTTGGTATGCGGCCCGGACGACCTCGAAGGAGGTCTTGGCGAGGTGGGCGGAGGCCAGCCTCAGCAGGCTGGCCTGGCCAGCGGTCGCGGGATTCCCCGCTTCGACCGTCGCCCAGACCTCTTCGGTGGTCTCGTAGAAGAAGGCGCGTACGGAGCGGAGTTGGGCCTCGGCCTGTCCGACCGCGATGCGGTAGGTGGCGCGCTCGGCGGGCTTGGGGGCACCGGTGTAGCCGGTGCGGCCGCCGTTGGCGATGGCCAGGTCGAGGGCGGCTCGGGCGATGCCGAGGCCGACGACGGCCAGGCTCTGCGCGGCGTACGGGACGGCCGGGTAGCGGTAAAGGGGTTCGTCGACGGTGGGCTCGCTGCCGCGGACGAACGTCCACTCCTCGGGCACTACGACGCCGTCGACCACCAGGTCGTGGCTGCCGGTTCCCCGCATTCCGATGACGTCCCAGTTCTCGGCGATCTGCACCTGCTGGGGTCGCAGCACGGCGGTCAACGGCGGGCCGGGCTTCTCCCCGTCGGCCTTGATGCCCACGCCGAGGACATCCGCGCCCTTGCAGCCGCTCGCGAACTTCCAGCGACCCGAGACCCGGTACCCGCCCTCGACGAGTTCGGCGGGCTGCGTGGGGAACAGACCGCCGGCGAAGGTCAGGTCAGGCCCGTCGGCGTACAACTGGGCCTGGCTCTCCAGGGGCAGTGCCGCCAGATAGATCAGGGACGAGCCGAAGCTGGCGACCCAGCCGGCCGATCCGTCGACCATCGATATCCGCTCGATGATCCGGAGGAATTCGGCCGGTGGCAACGCATCCCCACCGAATCGCTTCGGAGTGCCGACCCGGTAGATCCCCGCCTTCTTGAAATCGGCGATCACATCCCGCGGAACATGCCGCTTCTCCTCGAATTCGGCGCGCCGCTCCGCCACCACCGCAAGTACGTGGTCGAAATTCGACCGGTACGGCGACCCGGCTCCGGGTGAACCCCGAGAATCCAGCGTCTGCGTCATAAGAAATTCTCCTCGCATTGCCGAGCGGTTCCTCCTCCCGCCTTCCTCTAAGGCTATGCTGCGGAGCGGCGGGCGAAAATTGGGATTTCGATGAACCGCGTAGGGGATTTCCCCTACGTGTGACCGGTGCTGTGGGAACGATCTGCCGTTTCTCCGACGATGAGGGGCAGCCTGAAACTGAACACGGCACCTCGGGGCAGGTTCTCGACCGCGTGAATTCTGCCACCATGACGGGTAATGATGCGGTGGCTGAGGGCCAGGCCGATACCGTTGCCGCTGTCCTTCGAGCTGAAGGCGCCGTCGAAGATCTGCCCCGACGGAAAGGCCTGCAGGCCCTCCCCGTTGTCACGCACCATGACTTCGGCGTATGCGCCGCTCCGGCGCGTCGCCACGGTCACCGTCCGCGTTTCGGCCGGCCACCGGGCCATTTCCTCCACGGCGTTGAAGGCAAGGTTCATCACCACCTGTCCGATGAGAACCTTCTCGCACCGTACGGGGAGGGGTTCGGACGTGGGCTCCCAGCGCAGGGCGACGCCGTTCTCCCGGGCTCGTATGTCGACGAAGTAGGCGCAGTCGGCGACGATGTCGTTGAGGTCGGCGGCCTGTTCCGACTGTTCGAGACGTACGACGTAGTGCCGCAGACTCGACATGATCTGTGCCGCCCGGTCGATCTGCAGGGTGGCGTTCTTCAGCCCCCAGCTCAGGGGTTCGCGTTCCGTCCTGCCTGCGTCCAGCCGCCTTCGTACGCCTGCCACGAAGTTGTGTGCGGCGGCGATTGGTTGGCTCACCTCGTGGGCGATTGCCATCGCCATGTCTCCCATGGCGTTGTACCTGGCCAGATGGTTGAGATACTGGGCATCTCGCCGATGCTCCTCCTCCGCACGGACGCGGTCCGTGATGTCGTGGAAGAGCAGAAGCCGGCCGCGGAGATCGTTCTCGATGTCGATGTGCTGGCATCGCACCGCGAACCAACGGCTGTCTTCACCGGAAGTACTCAGCCGAAATCGCCGGTTGCTCGGTAGCCCACTCTGCGAGGTGGTGTCGAGGACTGCGCGCAGCACCTCTGCTGATTCCGGATCGAGGAAACGCGTGAAGGTCTCACCCAGGAGAGCGCCGGCATCGGTGCTGAGCAGCGCACCCGCGGACTCGCTGGCGAACAGTATGCGCCCGTTGTCGTCGAGCACGACGATGCCCTCGTCGAGGTTTCGCAGGAAGGCCTGCAGCCGCCCCTCCGTGCGGAACAGATCGCGCCGGGTGGCCTTCTCCTCCGCGATGTCCCGGAACTGCACCATCACCACCGGACCTGCTTCCAGGTCCACTCGGGCGGCGATGGCTTCGGTGAGGATATCCACGCCGGACTTGGACCGGTAGCACCATTCGATGGCGCTGGTGCCCTCGTCGACGGCTCGCTGCAGCCAGCTGACGCCGATCTCGCGCGCGTACTGACGGGCGTTGGAACTCATGTCGGGCGCCTTCAGCGGCTTCATCTCGTCAAGGGTGAAGCCGAGGACGTCACAGGCCGCCTGATTGGCCCAGAGGATCTCCTTCGTGTCTGCGTCATGCACCAGAACGCAGTAATGGAGCGCGGCGAAGAGCCGTCCGCAGTCGGCGAGCGTGATGTCAGGCATGGGATGTCCTTCGGCACACGAGCGGTTCGCGGTCACATCTCGGGCAGCCGCACGCCGGAACGGAGTATGTCCCCCACCAACGCGCCCAGGGTCTCGGCTCCGGTCTTCTCCCGGATACGCGCCCGGTGTGTGTCGACGGTCTTCAGACTGATCCCGAGCCGGCCCGCAATGGCCTTACTGGGGACGCCGACGACGACCAGTCGGAGTATCTCCCGTTCACGGGGGGTCAGGACAGCGAGACGGTCTTCCAACGCGCGCCGCCCGGCAAGCTCGGCATGACGTTCGCGTGCGGTGCCGAGGGCACGCTGCACCACTTCGAGCATGTGCTGGGGATCGTACGGCTTCTCCAGAAAGTCGACCGCACCCTGCTGCAGCGCCCGTACCGACATCCGGATGTCACCGTGCGCGGAGACGAAGATCACGGGGAGCGGGATCCCCGAGGAGTTGAGGATCTCCTGCACCTGAAACCCGCCGACCTCCGGCATCCGTACGTCCAGGATGAGACAGGCGGGACGTTCCCGGTCGAAGGCGGCGAGGAACGAGGCGGCGTCGGTGAAGCACTCCGCCCGGATGTTCACCGAGTCCAGCAGCCATGCCAACGAGGCGCACAACTGCTCGTCGTCGTCCAGGACGTAGGCGATTCCACGCTCGTCGGTCTGCGCCGCCCCGGCGTTCTCGGCTGCCCATGCGGTCACGGTCGTCTCACTGACTCCAGGCCGCCCGCGCGGTCCAGTACTCGCTGCCGTCGGCACTGATACCACGCTGCCACTCGGATGTGCGGCGAAGCTTGGGCTCGGCCTTCGCGGTCGCGGCGTCAGCACCGTCGGGGCCGTCCTCCTCGACCTGCCAGTGCACCCAATTGACCTCGTTGCCGGCATTGTCGTGCATGAACAGATCCACGTGGTGCCAGCCGTAGCCGTGGGTGTCGGCATAACAGGTGAGCAAAAGAGAGTGCGCCGCCCCGTCCGTACCGTGGGTAGCCTCTGCCATACCGGTCATAGCTCCTCGCTCAGCGTGTTCCTCGTGTCATGGACTCGCCGCCGAGCGGAGCACTGAACAGCCGCTCGGTGCGAAACTCGGAGATCTGCGCCTGAGCCCGGCCCGTTCGGAAAACAACGTCGAGGCGGGCGACGATGATCTCACTGCTGCCGTCCGCGTAACGGGCCAGCTGCTGCATGAGCCAGTTCCCCCTGACGACGGACCCGTCGCATTCGGTTGTCCCGGGAAGCAGCAGATGGACGTTGGCAGCGAAGTGGTCGTGCGGCGGGAGATAACCGGCCAGCATCCGGATGACGTCCGTCCTGCCCTCACTGCGGCCAAATTTTTCGGCGTAATGGCCGCCGATTCCTTCCCATACAGCGTCCTCGGTGAACAGCTGAGCCAGCTCGGCGAGCACGGCGTCGGGCTTCTCCGGGGCGGGCAGGTCACACAGCCGCAGATAGCGGGTCAGGCACTCCACCGCCCGAGCTGTGGCTGCGGCCGCCGAGTCATTGTGCGTAGACATGTTGAAAACGCTAGGGCGGGTCTCGACGCATCATGTCGCACCGGGTGCACGGGCTGTCGCCAATGGGTGCACCGCACGCGAGTGAGCTGGGCACACATGCGGCGTCGCAGGGGACCTCGGCCGGCGATACCGCTGTGGACGGCGTCGGCGCCGTATGACTGCCACGTCCCACGGGAACGGGCGAGCCGTCACGGAGGGGCGTACCAAGGCAGGCAGTTCACTCTCCAGCGGAAAGCCGGTCACCGATGACCACAGGCATCGGTGCCGGCACATGCCCCAGGAGCGCCTGCCGACGGTATTCGCGGGGCGTGTGGCCGTACGCCGCCTTGAAAACGCGCGCGAAGTGACGGCCGTCGAGGAGCCCCCACCGCGCGGCGATCATGGCGATGGGCTGGTCCTTGGTCGCCGGTTCGGCCAGCTCGCGTGCACAGTGCACCAGACGCCGGGCGCGAATCCAGCCGGCGACCGTCGTCTGCTCCGCCGCGAACAGCTTGAACAGGTAACGCCGTGAGATGCCATGCGCCTCGGCGATGACATCCGGCGAGAGATCGGGGTCGGAGAGGCCACGCTCGATGTAGTCACGGATACGGAGCGTCATCGCCTGGTGGGGCGTCGGCGCCGCGACATCAAGCCGCTCGAACATCAGCGCGGTCACCAGGGAGACGGCTCCGTCGACCAGACGCGCCGTCGCGGGGCCGTCACACTTCGCACCCTGCTCGCCAAGTGAACTCAGGAAAGGGGAGACGATCGCCCCGAGGCCCTCCCTGGCCGCGATGCGCTGCCCCGTCAGTCCGCGCAGGATGTCCGGTCGCAGAGGGATCATCGGGCGCGGCAGAAGCACCAGCAGGGCACGGAAATCGCACTCATACGTGAACGAGTACGGGCGCGAGGTGTCGCAGATGGCCAGGTCACCCGGGCCCAGCCGGCCGTGGGAGCCATCCTGTTCGACGAGTCCGGTGCCTGAAAGCTGCAGGTTGATTTTGTAGAAGTCCTCCTGACGCCTTGCCGCCAGCGCCGCCGTTCGCCGCACCCGCAGAGGTGCCGCGCTCATGGAACTGAGCTGCAGAGCGCCGACCTGGCTGCTGATGGCCTTGGCGTGGAAGGGGCCTGCCGCACCCGGGTGGGCGGCGAGAGAGACGGGCATCGCGCGGGATATTTCGTCGGACCAGAAGTCGAAGCGCTCACCCGGGGAAACTTGGTCGGTAGTCAGGACGGTTTGCATGGACGCGCTCCACCTGTCGAAGTTGCATGTTCACCGTAGCTTCAGCTTTTCCCCAGGGATCGCCCGATAGGCCTCGGACGCGAATCCCCGGCGGCGCCCCGGCGCGGCGGCCGGCTCGCAGGGCCGTCCCTCGCACCGTCTGGAAGTCGCCGAGGAAGGGCCCGTCTCCAGCCCACGACGGGCGACTGGAGGAATCTACCAAAGGAGAGATAAATGAACCTTGGTAAGATTTCACGATTAGTGGCCTTTAGCAACCAGCGCCCGCTGATGAGGCATACGCCGCCGCAGCAACCCTCAGCGGGCGCGGTGTCATCACCAGGTGGAGCGAGGGAGCCGAGCAACTGCTCGGCTATCGGCAGGAGGAGGTGCTGGGGCGACCGGCGGTCGGCCTCCGACGCCAGCAGCACCACACCACACCTGCGTCTGGCCCGCGTCTTCGACGAGGGCGGCCGCGGCCTTCTTCTCGTCGCCCAGCTCACCCAGCGGTGGGGCACACGCCATTCCCACCATGGCAAGACCATCTGGGCCGAGCAGGACGCCGTCTGAAGGGCATCTGGCGCCTCTGTGCACGCTGTGCGACTTCACCGTGCACTCCCTGACTGGTCGCGGACCCCACCAACCATGAGGCTGACCGCACACAGACAGAACCCGCTCACGGCCAACGTCCGATCAATCCACCTCAGGGGCAGCCTCGACCTCAGCGAGGAGTCACACCATGACCGTTTCCTTCCTGCTCTCCCCAGAGCACGAGCAGATTAAGGCCACCGCTCGCAGGTTCGGCGAGGATCACCTGGCCGACCTCACCGCGCGGGTGAACGCGGAGCCCGACCCGCTGACCCGTGCCCTCCTGATGCGGCCGGTCTTCGAGAAGGCCGTCGCAGCAGGCTTCCTCAGAAGTCTGATCCCCGTTCCCTTCGGCGGCGGAGCCACCAGCGGCATCGACGCCGCGATCTTCATCGAGGAGTGGGCCAGTCACAGCCCCGACCTCACGATCTCCTTCGCCGGACCGCTGATCGCCCTGGCTCCCGTGTTCGAGGTCGGCACCCCCGAGCAGATCAAGCGGTTCGTCGCGCCCTTCCTGGTCGAATCCGGCTCGCCGGTCGCGGCCATGGCCTACAGCGAGCCCGGGGGCAGTGCGAACTTCGACGCCGAGGCCCCGGCCGAGGGGACCCGCACCACGGCCGTTCTCGATGGCGACGAGTGGGTCATCAACGGACGCAAAGCGTGGTCATCGCACCTGTGCGGCTGGGACGGCGACGGCCCCGACGTCATGACGATCGTCTGCAGGACTCCGGGAGGGGTCTCGCTGATCGTCGCCGAGCGAGAGCACCTGGCCGGCCACATCGAGGTCGAGGAGTACTACGACCTGCCCGGTCTCAAGGGGTGTCTGACGACGCGCATCCGGCTCGAGGACGTGCGCGTGCCGCGCGAAAACCTCCTCGGCGAGGAAGGCCAGGGCGTGGCGCTGACCCGCAACGCCTTCCTCATCAGTGGCGCATCCATCGGTACGTTCGCCGTTGCCGCCATGCGGCAGGCGTTCGACATCGCCTACCGGTTCGCGGTCAGCGAGAAGCGCGGGGGCCTCGTGCCCATCATCGATCACCAGGCCGTTTCCGATGCACTCGCTGACGCCAAGGGCAAGATCGAGGCCGTCCGGCTTCTGTCCTGGCGTGCGCTGGACGCCGTGGTGTCACAGCACCCGGCAGCAGTGGAGCTGGCACTGCACTCGAAGATCTACGGGTCGGAGACCGGCGTCGAGGTGATCAACGATCTCATCAAGGTCGTCGGTGTCTCGGCGTACGACAACAACTTCCCGATCCTGGCCTATCTGGCGGACGCGCTGTCCTACCCGATCATCGAGGGCAGCAACATCGGAGTGCGCCGCCGGCAGATGCAGGAGCTGTTCCGTACGCCGGGCTACGACCCCCTGGCCGCCTCAGGCATGTCCTGACGCGCCGACTGCTGCACCAGACATTCCCATGGGTGAGGCCGGAACACTTTCAGTGAGCAGCCGGCCTCTTTCCACAAACAGTAAGAAGGGTGCGAATCATGCTGAACGGGAATCTGTCCGGAAAAACCGTCGTGATCACGGGTGCGGGCTCCGGGATCGGGCTGGCCACCGCGTACCTCGCCGCCGAACGCGGAGCTCATGTCGTTCTCACTGACCGCACCGAGGACCGCATCAAAGAGGCTGCGGAAGAAATCGGCACCGGTGCCTCCTACCGCGTGCTGGATGTCACGGACTCCGATGCCATCGACGACGTCATGGGATCGATCGGAACCATCGACCACCTGTTCACTCCGGCAGCGGGAATCACCATGGCCCCGTTCACCGAACTGAGCGAAGAACAGGTTCGGGACTTCTTCGAGACCAAGTGGTGGGGGCAGTACCGGTGTGTCATGGCCGCGCTTCCGCACATACCGAAGGAGACAGGCTCGATCACCCTGACGTCCGGATATCTCTACCGGAAGATCGAACTCAACTGCTTCGCGTTCGCCGCGGTCAACGGCGCTGTCGAGGCCACCGTCAAGTCTCTCGCCATCGAACTCGCACCGCTGCGCGTCAACGCCATCGCGCCCGGCCCCGTGGACACTCATGCGCATCGTATGAGCACCGACGAACACCGCGCCTTCCGCGAGGCGGTCTCCGCCCAACTCCCGGCCGGCCGCCCCGGAACGGCCGAGGAACTCGCCCACTCCGTTCTCTATCTGATGGAGAACACCTTCACCACCGGCATCACCCTCGATGTCGACGGCGGAAAACGATGAAAACGGCGGTACGTCGGTCGCTCTTCCCCTACCGAGAACTGTCCGGTGCGTCTCGCCAGACGGAACAACACGGGCTGGACCAGGATCCAGCGCACAGAGGATCGCTACAGATGGATCAGCAAGAACAGGCCGGGATCGCCCAACCGGGGCCTGGTCCGCTCGGCGGTCACCGGCAGCACTCCCGTCGTCCGGGCGTGTCCCTCGTCATGGGAAGCGGGGCCCTCCTCACAGCACAACTGCTGCTCATCCTCACGGCACCGGGCTTCGTGGGCACTCGTGTCCTCGGCGAAGTGACCATCGGCCTCGTCCTGCTGGCGGCGCAGGTACTTCTCCTGCTCGCCGCAGCGGTCCGGTACGACCGTCCCACCGGGCACCGCCTCACCCTCACTACGCAGAGGCGGACATGAGACCGGACGTCCTGCTCGCGGTCTCACCGACGAACAGCGACACCCGTGGACTCGTCCTGGTGGTGTTTCTGGTATTCATCGTGGCGATCCTGTTCATGGGTGTCTTCATCGGCCCGGAGGGCAACGACGTCGACGGCTTCTACACGGCCGGGCGCAGAGGTGGGGCGCTGGGTGGGGCGCTCGCCATCGCCGGCGCGCTCGTCTCCGCCGACATGGTCGTGGCTGTTGGAGGCTTCGTCGCGTTCTCGGGGTACGACGGCTTGTTCGTCGCGCTGTGCAGCGTGATGTCCCTGCTCGTCCTTCTGCTGCTGACGGCTCGGTTGCGCGGGCGGTTGCGCTACACGCTCGGCGATCTACTCGTCGAGCGTGCTCCTGGGCCCGCGGTGAGACTCGCCGGAGCCGTCGTGACTCTGTGCGCCGTCCTCCCTTTGCTGATCCTGACACTCGTCGGGGGTGGGGTCAGCATCGCCCGCTTCCTCGGACTGTCCGGAACGGGAGCCGAGCAGACGGTTATCGTTCTGTTCGGCAGTCTGATTGTCCTCGCCACCATCTTCGGCGGGATGCGAGGCACTCGTAGCCCGCAGATCGTCAAGACGGTCGTGTTGTTCATGGGCCTTGGGACACTGGCCTTCCTGGTGTTCTGGCGCCTGGACGGGGGCGTCGGCACACTGTTCGGTTCAGCCGCCGTCAGCAATGGTCAACCGGGTGCCATCTTCCGGACCGGCCTCGGGCTCTCCAACTCCGATGGATCGTTGAGCAGGTTGGACCTCGCCTGTCTCGTACTCACGACGGTTCTCGGGGCGGCGTTCATGCCTCATGTGACCATGCACCTGACGACCGTGTCGGACGGGGGTAGAGCGCAGTCCATGGTGCGTCGCAGCATCTTCGTCGTCGCCGTGTTCGCTGTCTTCGTGGGAGTGGTGGGCCTGGGAGCCTCCGCTCTGGTCGGCAACGAGACGATCATCGCCACCGACCCCAGCGGAAACGCCACGGTGGACCTCTTGATCATGGAGTTGGTACGAGGTCTGTCCAGTTCCACGGGCGGCGCCCTGCTCATCGTGCTCGTAGCCTGCGGGACATTCGTCACCACACTCGCGGTGGTGGCGGGAATCACGCTCGCCGCGGCAACGACGATCTCACACGATCTGTACGCCAAGCTGCTGGGCGGGGGCAGGGTCAACCAGGCCCACGAGGTCTCGGCGACGCGCTGGGCGTCGGTGCCCTCGGCATCATGCTGGCTGTCGCGGCGGTGGAGGTGAACCTGCGCTGGCTTGCGAACATCGCCTTCTCGATTGCCGCTTCCTGCATACTGCCCGCAGTGCTGCACGTCCTGTACTGGCGCCGGTGCACCAGAGCCGGGCTGCTGTCGATGCTGTACGGAGGGCTTTTCTGCACGCTCGCCCTTCAGTTCTTTTCTCCGGTCTTCTCCGGTGAACGAGCCGCGCTCTTTCCCCATCAGGATTTCTCCTGGTTCCCGCTGCACACCGCCAGCCTCATTTCGGTTCCGACAGCCTTCCTGCTGGGTTCGATTGGAAATGCTGTGGGCACACGGAGGCGAACCACTGCCGATCACGGATTGCGACCCCGGGCGCACCACGGCGCCTAGCCGACGACGCCCGAAAAACAATTGGTCGACCGTCGTGCATCCCGAGGAATTCCACCTCGCATGCACTTTCCCATTACCGAGGTGTTGACGTGAGCGCATTCGTTCTCTTCGAGGGCACGAAAATCATCGACAACGAAAAGCTGGAAAAATACAAGGATCTGGTACCCGCCACGATAGCGAAGTTCGGCGGAAGGTACCGGGTCCTGGGGGGGAATCCGTCGGTCGTCGAGGGCGACTGGAGTCCTTCGCACCTCGTGATGATCGAGTTCCCTTCGTTCGAGCAGGCCAAGGCGTGGTACGAATCCTCGGACTACGAGCCTCTGAAGCAGATGCGCTTCGTCAGCGCCGAGGGCACGGGCATCATCATGGAAGGGCTCCGCGACGCCCAGTGACAACCGGACGCCGGCCGGAACCCGGTGGCGCAGCCGGTAGGACGGTTACGCGCGGTCGCCGGGGCGGAAGCAGATCACAGTGGCCGCGCGCACGCGGCCCGGCGAAGTGTCAGCCCAGGGTCCCGCCCCTGGGCTGATGCCTTCTCAGCCATCGCATGCCGGCAGCGGCTCGCGCCTGGTCGACGAACGGATGCTGTAGCGGTTCACGGTCCCCAAGTCGCTGCGCGGCGACGTGACTCCTCGTGCGAACGGAGCCGGCTGGCCGGGGTCACCATGCGGTCGTCGACCCTCCGGGAGGCGTGGAGCCAGCGGAGTGCTACCCGTCAACCGGCCGCACTGGCAGTCGGCACACCTCGCCTCGTAAGCGGCCTTCACCAGCTCACCACGATCACTGTCGCGCCGCCCCGGACGAGGCGATCCGGCAACTCCGGCTCGTCGGTGACCTCACATCCCCGACAGTGGCATCACCTACGTGATCAACCGCATGGAAGGGCCGTTCTGGTGCTCCGATCGGAGCCGTCGACGGCAGACGCCTGCCCCCTCTCTGCTGCGATCGCAGTAGACGCAAGTGTCTGCGAACGGCCAATGACGAGAGACCGGAGAACTGCGAGTGTTCGAGTGGGCCGTGATCGTCGGCCCGCACGCATGACAGTCCCCTGGAAAGGCTCGTCGATGTCCCCTCTCGCCCGCTGGTGCCACCGGCGCCGGCTCGCCGTCGTCCTGGTCTGGGTGGGCCTGTTGCTCGCTCTCGGCGCCGGAGTCGGTGCGGCCGGCAGCGCCTTCGGCGACAGCCCCACCTCGCAGGACACCGACTCGGCCAAGGCGACGGCACTGCTCCGGCAAGCCTCCAACAGTGCGGCGGGCAAGAGCGGCCGGGTGGTCTGGCAGGTGAACGGCGGTGAGGTCACCGAGCCCGCCGCCAAGCAGGTGATGACCCGGACTCTGAAGGAGATAGCCGAGGCACCGGGCGTCGCCGAGGTGACCAGCCCCTACACACCGCTCGGCAAGGGGCAGATCAGCAAGGACGGCCAGACGGCCTACGCCTCGGTCTCATTCGACCGGGAGGTGGAGGACACCCAGGTCGACCACGTGAAGGAAATCGCCACCGGCCCGGAGTCGGGGACCCTGCACATCGCGCTGAACGGGCAGGCGTTCACCGTCAACCCCGCTCCCAACCCGGTCGCCGACGTCATGGGCATCGTCCTCGCCTTCATCGTGCTGCTGTTCGTCTTCCGGGCCGTCTGGGTGGCGGCGCTGCCGATCATCACGGCCATCGTCGGTGTCGGCACCTCCGCGGTCACGGTGATCCTGCTCAGCCACGTCATCACGCTCTCCGACACCACGCTCACCCTGGGTTCGCTGATCGGTCTGGGCGTGGGCATCGACTACGCGCTGTTCATCGTCAACCGGCACCGCACCAACCTCATGGCGGGCATGAGCGTCGCCGAATCGGCAGCCAAGGCCCTCAACACCTCCGGTCGGGCCGTGGTGTTCGCCGGGCTGACCGTCGTCGTCGCGTTGCTGGGCATGCTCACCCTGAACGTCGGCATCATCAACGGCATGGCAATCGGCGCGGCGATCACCGTCACACTGACCGTGCTGGCCGCCATCACCCTGCTCCCGGCGCTGCTCGGCATGATCGGCCCGCGCGTCCTCGGCCGCAAGCAGCGCCGCGAGATGTCCGGCTGGACCCGGCCGCGCTCCTCGAGCCGGACCGGGCTGTGGGGCCGGTGGGCCGAGCGGGTGCAGGCCAGGCCCAAGACGCTGGCCCTCGTCGCCCTGGCCGTGCTCGCGGCGCTCGCGCTGCCGACGCTGTCGCTGCGTCTGGGCGCGTCCGACGACGGCAACCTGCCGACGACCTCGACGAACCGTCAGGCGTACGACATGATCGCCGACGGGTTCGGGCCTGGCTTCAACGGCCCGCTCGTCCTGGCGGTCCAGGCCCCCGACGCCGCCGGCAAGGCCGCCGAGGGGAAACTGGTCACCGCCCTCGAGAAGGTCGACGGTGTCGCCAGTGCCAACTCCGCGGCCATGAAGGACGGACAGACCGTCGGGGTGGTCTCCGTCGTCCCGACGACCTCCCCACAGTCCGAAGCCACCTCCGACCTGATCCACCACCTGCGTGACGACGTGATCCCGCAAGCCGAACAGGGCACGTCGATGAAGGTCTACGTGGGAGGCGTCACCGCGAGCAACGACGACTTCGCCTCGGTCCTGATGGGCAAGCTGCCCGTCTTCGTGCTGGTGATCGCCGCGCTCGGCTTCCTGCTGCTGACCGTCGCCTTCCGCAGCCTGCTCATCCCGGCGGTCGGCGCGCTGCTGAACATCCTCAGCATCGGAGTGGCCTTCGGCGCGATCGTGGTGGTCTTCCAGTACGGCTTCGGTGCCGGACTGCTCGGTCTCGGTGCCGGCGGACCGATCGAGTCGTTCGTGCCGATCCTGGTCGTCGGCATCATGTTCGGCCTGTCCATGGACTACCAGGTCTTCCTCGTCAGCCGGATGCGCGAGGAGTGGGCCCACACCGGCGACAGCCACCGCGCGGTCCGGGTCGGCCAGGCCGAGACCGGCAAGGTCATCGCCGTCGCCGCCACCATCATGGTCTGTGTCTTCGGCTCCTTCGTCTTCGGCGGCATGCGGGTCATCTCCGAGTTCGGCGTCAGCCTCGCGGTCGCGGTCGCTGTGGATGCCCTGCTGATCCGCATGATCGTCGTCCCCGCGCTCATGCACCTGTGCGGACGGGCCAACTGGTGGCTGCCCCGCCGACTGGACAAGGCCCTGCCCAACGTGTCCGTGGAAGGCCCCGCCGACGAGCCCGCGCATCCGCTGTACGCCGTGCGGGAACCGGAGTCTTCCGGCCTGGCCAACTGACCGTCGCCACGACGGACCGACATCGCAGGCGGGCCGGTGGAAGGCGGGGGGACCTCGCCTTCCACCGGTCGGCGCTGCTTAGAGTGAGGGAATGGAACTGCCCATGGTGTGGCAACGGTGGCTGGCCCGTCATGACCGGATCAAAGACGCGCTGCCGGCGGTACCGCTGATCGTGATCGCCGCGGCGGCGACCGCCGCCGTCGGCAAGGACTCCTGGCAGGAGCCTCGTTGGCACGAGGTCGTGTGGACGACGCTGTCGTGCTTGCCGCTGGCCTTCCGAAGCCGCTGGCCCCTGGGCGTCGCCCTCTTCACCCTGGCGGGTGACCTCACGCTGATGGCCGTCGCCTCACACATCTCGCCGGCCCCGGGAGCGAGCCTGATCGCCCTGTATACCCTCGCCCTCCTCGGCAGCCGGCGCACCGCGTGGACGGTCGGGGTAGCCTCGGCCGTGGCGATCACCGGTGTCTACGCCGCCACCCACTCCGAGTCCCTGGTGGCGGGGGCCAGTCTGTTGCGGTTGGACTTCGCGATCGCGGCCACCGCGCTCGGCCGCACCGTCCGCAGCCGCCGTGAGAGCCTCGCGGCGGCCAGGGAACGCGTGGAACACGCCGAACGCACCCGGGAGGAAGAGGCCCGGCGCCGGGTCACCGAGGAACGCGTGCGCATCGCGCGCGATCTGCACGATGTCGTCGCCCACCACATCACCCTGGTCAACGCCCAGGCCGGTGTGGCCCACCACCTCATGCGCGCCAACCCCGACCAGGCGTACGAGGCGCTCGCTCACATCAAGGACAACAGCCGAGCCGCCCTCGACGAATTGCGCGCCACCGTCGGCCTGTTGCGCCAGCCCGACGACGCGCCGGGCTCGCGGGCCCCCATCCCGCGCCTGGCCGATCTCGACGCCCTCGTCACCGGCTTCGAGGCGAGCGGCCTGTCCGTGTCGGTGACCCGCACGGGCGGCCCCTCGCCGCTGGCGCCCGCAACCGACCTGACCGCCTACCGCATCATCCAGGAAGCCCTCACCAACACCCACAAGCATGCGTCCACCTCCTCGGCCTCGGTGGTCCTGGAGTATGGCGTGCACTCACTCCGGGTCACGGTGACGGATGACGGACGCCCGGGCGCGCCGAAGGGCGCGGGCACCGGCCACGGACTGATCGGCATGCACGAGCGGGCCACCGCCATCGGCGGTACCGTCACCGCCGGCCCGCGTTCCGAAGGCGGCTTCCAGGTCGTAGCCGAGTTGCCGGTCTCGCTCTCTCCCGCACCTGCCTGACACCCCGTGAGGAAACACCGCACATGACCATTCGCGTCCTGCTCGCCGACGACCAGGCTCTGCTCCGCGGCACCTTCCGGCTGCTCATCAGCGCACAACCGGACATGGAAGTCGTCGCGGAGGCCTCCGACGGGCGGGAGGCAGCCCGACTGGCCCGGTCCGAGCGCGCCGACGTGGTGGTGATGGACATCCGGATGCCCGAGGTCGACGGCATCGAGGCGACGCGGCTGATCGCCCAGGACGAGGACCTGGCCGGGGTCAAGGTCCTCGTCCTCACCACCTTCGAGGAGGACGACCTGGTCATCGAGGCCCTCCGGGCAGGCGCGAGCGGATTCCTGGGCAAGGGAGTCGAACCGGCGCAACTGCTCGACGCCGTCCGCCTGGTGGCCGGCGGCGAGGCGCTTCTCTCCCCGGCAGCCACCAAGGGCCTGATCTCCCGGGTTCTCGCCCAGCCCTCACCCGGCGACCTCGTCGACCCCCGTCGCCTGGCCACGCTGACTCCCCGGGAACGGGAGGTACTGGCACTGGTGGGCACCGGCCTGGCCAACGACGAGATCGCCGAACGCCTCTTCGTCACCCCGGTCACCGTCAAGACGCACGCCAACCGTGCCATGGCCAAACTCGGCGCCCGCGACCGGGCTCAGCTCGTCGTCATCGCCTACGAGACCGGCCTGGTACGCGCGGGCCAACGACAGGGCTGAGGCACCGGCCGACCACGACCGGTTCCCAGGTCTCCCGGAGAACACGCGGGAAGGACGCGCCATCGGCACGTGCCCCTCAGCGGGCCGTCGGCCTTACTTCGGCTGCGCGGCGGCGAGCGCCGCCTCGGCCTTCTTGCGGTAGACGGCGAGTTTCTCGGCGGGGGCGACGACCTGACGGCTGCGGGACTTCACGGACACGTCGTGGCCGCCCGCGGCCCTGCGCAGGGCTCCCACGGTCGCCTGTTCGCGGGGAACGTGGGCGAACGGGTCGAAGGAGTACCAGCGCATGGCGTTCTCGTGCGTCATCTTGTTGATGTCGTCGTCCGGCACGGAGTTCGCGGTCAGTACGTCGTGGAGCTCTTCGGGGGCGTTGGGCCACATCGAGTCGCTGTGCGGGTAGTCGGCCTCCCAGCAGATGTTGTCGATGCCGATGTCGTGACGGAGCCTCACCCCGATCGGGTCGCTGATGAAGCAGGTCAGGAAGTGCTCGCGGAAGACCTCCGAGGGGACCTTGCCGCCGAAGTCCTGGAGCGTCCAGGTGGCGTGCATCTCGTAGGTGCGGTCCAGACGCTCCAGAAAGTAGGGGATCCAGCCGGTGCCGCCCTCCGACAGGGCGATCCTGATGGCCGGGTACTCCTTGAGGACGCGGGACCACATCAGGTCGGCGGCCGCCTGGACGAGGTTGATGGGCTGGAGGGTGATCATCACGTCCGGCGGGGCGTCTGGCGCGGTGATGGCGAGGCGGCCGGAGGATCCGATGTGCAGGTTCATGACCGTGCCGCAGTCGGTCAGCGCCCGCCATACGGGGTCCCAGTACTCGGAGTGGAAGCTGGGGTAGCCGAGCGGGACCGGGTTCTCCGGGAAGGTGAGGGCGTGACAGCCCTTCTCGGCGACGCGCCGGATCTCCTGGGCGCACAGCTCGGCGTCCCAGATCGCCGGGAGGGCCATGGGGATGAACCGGCCGGGGTGGGCGGCGCACCACTCGTCGATGTGCCAGTCATTGTAGGCGCGCACCAGGGCCATCGAGAAGTCGGAGTCCTCGGTGGCGAACAGCCGGGCGGAGAAGCCGGGGAAGGAGGGGAAGTTCAGCTGGGCGAGGACACCGCCGGCGTTCATGTCGGCGACGCGTTCGTCGACGTCGTAGCAGCCGGGCCTGATCTCGTCCAGGCCCTGCGGCTCCATGCCGTACTCCTCCTTGGGACGGCCCGCGACCGCGTTGAGCGCGGCGTTGCCGATCCTGGCGTCCCGGAACTGCCAGACGTCGCTGCCGTCCTCGCGGTGCACCAGCCGCGGCGCGTCCTTCTTGTAACGGGCCGGCAGGTGGTTGGCGAACAGGTCCGGCGGTTCGATGATGTGGTCGTCGACGCTGATGAGGATCATGTCATCGCGGTGCATGGGACTCCTTGTGGCTGTGGGCGGATCAGTCCGAGGCGGGCAGGGCCTTGGGCGGTTTGACCGCCAGTGGCTCTCCTCCGTAGGTGAGGTGGCCAGTGCCGGAAACGGTGCAGAGGAGTTCGAGCGTGTCGGCGGGGTCGACGTAGCGCTTGCCGATGAGGGTGTCCGGTGTCTGACCGGCCGGCTGTGCGGCCGGCGCGTCCTGGGCCGGGACCATCGGGCTGCCACCGCATTCGACCGGGCCCGTGACCTCCTGCGGGGCCCGGATCACGATGACGCGGGTGGTGCCGGTGGCCGAGGCCAGTTGGTCACCGGGGCGCAGGGCCGGTGTGCGGGGTGACGGCATGGCGCGGTTCTCCTTGGGGTGCGGGTGCCGGTGGGGTGAGCCTCTCCCCCAGCCGGTCCAGGTCGTAGGACTGGCGGGCGAGCCAGAAGCGCAGGAAGCCGGTGAGCGAGTAGCGCAGGAACAGGGCTCCGCCCACCACGGCGGCGGCGATGCCGCCGAGGCCGATGGCGAGGGCGTCGCCCTGAGCGAGGGAGTTGTCGGTTGCGTGGGCGAGGGGGAAGGCGAGCGCGCCGAGGACGAGTCCCGCGGCCATGAGCAGTCCGCCGAGCCGCAGCCAGAGCGTGGCGCGGGCGGCGGCGGGATCGGGGATCTTCAGCTCGGCCAGTTCACGGACGAACCGTTCTGCACGCGCTTCGGGAGGTGCGGTCATGTCGGGCTCCCCAGGTAGTAGGAGGAGAGTTCGGCGTGCAGGGAGCTGTCGGGGCGCCCCTGCCACTGGACGCGGCCGCGGGCGAGGACGGCGGCGTGGTCGGCGATCGCCAGCACGGCGGCGGCGAACTGCTCGACGACGAGCACGGCGACGCCCTGCCGGGCGACGCCGGCGACGAGTTCGTAGAGCTCGGCGACGACCAGCGGGGCGAGCCCCATGGAGAGTTCGTCGAGGAGCAGGACGGCGGGGTCGGTGGCGAGGCCGCGGGCGAGGGCGAGCATCTGCTGCTCGCCGCCTGAGAGGGTGCCCGCCGGCTGGGCGCGCCGGGTGCCGAGGATGGGGAAACGGGCGTAGGCGATCTCCTCGATCTCCTCCTGGGCGCGGCCCGTGAAGGTCATCATCCGGAGGTTGTCGCGCACGGACAGGTTGGGGAAGACACCACGGCCCTGGGGCACCAGGCAGACGCCGACGCGGGCGATGGCGCGCGGGTGGATGCCCGTGGCGTCCCGGCCACCGAGCAGCAACCGGCCGGCGCTGGGCGGGTGCACGCCGGCGGCGACCGACAGCAGGGTGGTCTTGCCGGCGCCGTTGGGACCGAGGAGGGCCACCACGCGGCCCTCCTCGACGGCCAGGTCCACGCCGTGCAGCACGGTGATGCCGCCGTGGGCGGCGCGGATGCCGTCCAGCTCCAGCAGGGGTCCGCTCATGGTCGTGCCTCCCCCAGGTAGGCGGCGAGGACCGTCTCGTCGGTCTGCACTCGGGCGGGCGGGCCGCTGGCGACGACGGAGCCGAGGTCGAGGACGTGCACCTCGTCGCAGACGCTCATCACCAGGCTCATGTCGTGCTCGACGAGCAGGACAGCCGTGCCTTCGTCGGCGAGGGAGCGCAGCAACGCGGCGAACCGCTGTGTCTCCTCCGCGTCCTGGCCGGCGGCGGGTTCGTCAAGGAGCAGGACGCGCGGGCCGAGGACGAGGGCGCGGCCGACCTCGACCAGGCGGGCCAGGCCGGTGGGGAGCGCGTCGGCCGCGTCGTCGGCCACGCCGGTCAGACCGAGCCGTGCCAGTACGGCGTCGGCCGTGCGGGCGGCGTGGCGGCGCCCCGGGCCGAGTTCGGCGGCGACGAGCAGGTTGTCGCGCACGGAGAGACGACCGAAGAGCTCCAGGTGCTGGAAGGTGCGGGACATCCCACGGCGGGCGCGACGGGCGGGGCCTTCCCGGGTGATGTCGCGGCCGTCGAGACGGATACGGCCGGTGCGGGGTCGGCGCAGCCCGCAGACCACGTCGAACAGCGTGGACTTTCCCGCACCGTTGGGGCCGATGAGGCCTGTTACCCGGCCCGCCTCGGCCGTCAGCGACACGCCGTCGAGGGCGCGGCGTCCCCCGAAGGAGACGGTGATCTCCTCAGCCCGCAGCAGTGGTGGCACGGCTCAGCACCTCCCCGTCCTCGGCTCGCCAGGGGCGGCGTACGCCCCACCACTCGGGCGGGATGTCGGTGGGCGACCGCTGTGCGGCGGCGCGGAAGCGCAGCAGCAGGGCCGTGACGAGGGCGATCGCGAGGAGCAGCCATCCGTCCGCCACGTCGAGCGCCGCGAGCAGCCAGCACACGCCGAGGACGCCGAGCAGCCCGCTCAGCAGCGGACGGTTCCGTCCCAGCGGCGCCCATTCGGCGCGCATCCGGACCAGGACGCCGCTCGGGCTGTGCGCGAGTCCCATGCCGGCGAGCGCGACGAGCAGGGCGGTCACGTCGTGCACCCAGGAGCCGAGGCCGCTCATCAGCTGCGCCGGCAGGACGAAGGCGATGCCGGTGAACAGCCCCGTGCCCACCGCGCCGAGGCCGCCGATGACCGCGATCAGGAAGATCGGCAGCCCGGCGACGAGGTTGAACTGGTCGGCGGTGACGGTCTGCAGCTGCATGCCGTACAGGGCACCGCCCAGTCCGGCGATCCCGGCGGACAGGGCGAAGACGGCCGTCTTGGTGACGAGGAGCCGTCCGCCGAGGGTGGCGTAGGCGGCCTCGCTGTCGCGCAGCGCGATCAGTCGGCGGCCGAACCGGCCCCGGCGCAGTGTGGCGACGCCGACCGAGACGAGCGCGAGACACACGGCGGAGAACACCAGCAGCTGGGCCGGTGAGGTGAGGTGCAGGCCGAACAGGTCCGCGCCGGTGACGGTCACCGAACCCTGGTCGAAGAAGGTGACGCGCACACCCAGCACCTCGAAGGCGGGCAAGGTGAAGATCCAGCGGTCGAGGACGACGGCGAACGCGGCGGTGCCGAGCGCGAGGTAGATGCCCGACAGGCGCAGGGCGGGCAGCGCGATCAGCGCGCCGACGGCCGCGGTGACCAGCATGGCGACGGGCAGCGCCCACAGCTCGCCGTGCGCGCCGAGGTGTCCCCACACGACAGCGCCGATGCCGGCGATGGACAGCTGGCACAGGGAGATCTGCCCGGTGTATCCCGCCAGGGGCACGAAGGACAGGGCGATGACGCCGAGCGGGAAGAGCGTGCCGTAGGAGAGGACGGCGTCCTCCGCCAGGACCGTCACCAGGACGAGCGCGAACAGCACGGTCGAGCCCGCGAGGAGGAGGCTCCCGCGTGCCGACGGCAGCGGCACCCGTACGGGGGTGCGGTCACGGCCGCGCAGTCTGCGGTGTGGGAAGGCGAGCAGGGCCAGGAACAGCAGCAGGGCGGGGGCCGCCAGGCGCAGGCCTGGAAGGTAGTCGTTCTGCGGCAGGTAGCCGGCGAGATAGGCCTCCAGCAGGCCGACGACGAGGGCCCCGAGGAAGGTGAGCGGCAGGCTGCGCAGTCGGCCGAAGACGGCGGCGGTGTAGGCGCTGACGATGAGCAGCGACAGCTGCTGGGCGTCGAGCGCGACGGCGGGCGCGATGAGGATGCCGCCGACGGCGGCGAGCTGGATGCCGAGCACCCAGGCGAGCCGGGTGGCACGTAGCGGATCGGCGCCGGTGAGGCCGGCGAGAGCCCGGTCGTCGACGGAGGCGCGCATCTCCGTGCCGGCGCGGGTGCGGTGCAGCAGTGCCCAGAGGGCCGCGGCGATCGCCAGGGCGACGGCCATGGTGATCGCCTGGTGCCAGGTGACGGCGGCCGGGCCGAGGCGCAGTGCAGGCCGGTCGGCGAGGAACGGCGTGAGCGGACGCGCGGTGTTGGGGTCCCACACCCAGCGGGCGAGCGCGATGCACCCGGTGAGCAGCGCGACGGTCATCACGAGGCGTTCGGCCTCGCCGAGCGCCTGCACCGGCCGCATGAGCACGCGTTCCACGAACAGGCCGAAGGCGGGGGCCAGGACGAGCAGGACGAAGGCGAGGGCGAGCGGGACCGGCCAGCCCCAGCCGACGGCCAGCTGCCAGTAGGCGAAGGCGGACAGCATTCCGGCCGCGCCGTGGGCGAAGTTGAACACACCGGTGGTGGCGTGCGTGACCACCAGACCGGTGCCGATCACGGCGTAGACGGCGGCGGTACTCAGGCCGACCACCGTGAAGGCCAGGAATTGATCCATGACTTGGAAATTAGCTTCTCCCTATTGGAGAAGCAACCATCCGGAGCAATACTCCTTCAGTGAGAATTACATTCTCGTACGAGAGGACGAGGCCCTTGAGCGTCACCGACGACCTGATGGAGATCGAACAGCTCCTCGCCCGTTACGCGGTCGCCATGACCCGCGGTGACGTGGACCGGGTGCTCGCCGTGTTCGCGCCGGACGGCGGCTACAGCGCCTTCGGCGACACCTACCCGCTCGACGAGTTCCCGGCACTCGTCTCCGCCGCCCCGAAGGGGCTGTTCCTCGTGGGCACGCCGGTGATCGAGCTGGACGGTGACGCGGCCACCGGCACTCAGCCGCTGTGCTTCGTCGAGCACTCCACGCACGAGTTGCGCATCGGCTACTACAACGACACCTACGTCCGCACCCCGGACGGCTGGCGGCTGCGAACCCGCGCCATGACCTTCATCCGCCGCAGCGGCGCCCACGACTCGGGCCGCCCGCACGCATTCGAGCGCACCCGCTCGTGAGGGTCGAGGAGTTCCGCCAGGCGCTGGGAGCCTGGCTGGACCGTCACGACCTGTCCCCCGGTACGGACCACTCCCTGGACGCCCAGGTCGCGCAGCTGGCCCGCGTCCGGCGGGAGCTGTGGGCGGCGGACTGGATGCGGCACGGATGGCCGGACGCGGTCGGCGGACTCGGCGGCCCGAGCGTGCTGCGGGCGGTACTGGGCGAGCAGGTCGCCTCGCGGGACCTCGCCGAGCCCGGCCTGTGGTCGATGGTCGAGGTGCTGGTCCCCACACTGATCGACTACGCGCCGCCCGCGCTCGCCGCCGAAATGGTGCCCCGGCTGCTCGGCGGCGAGGAGCAGTGGTGCCAGGGCTTCTCCGAGCCCGGCTCGGGCAGCGACCTGGCGTCCCTGTCCACGCGTGCGGTCCCGCGGGGGGACGACTGGGTGGTGACGGGGCAGAAGGTGTGGACGAGCCTCGCCCAGTACGCGGCCCGCTGCGTCCTGCTCGCCCGGACGGGAGGGCCGGGGCACGGCGGCATCAGCGCCTTCTTCGTCGACATGGACTCCCCCGGCATCACCGTACGGCCGCTGCGCACGATGCACGGCGTGGACGAGTTTGCCGAGGTGTTCTTCGACGACGTGCGGGTCCCCGCGGGGCGGCTGCTGGGCTCCCCCGGCGACGGCTGGCGCCTCGCGATGGACCTGTTGCCGCACGAGCGGTCCACCTGCTTCTGGCACCGCGTGGCCCACCTCTACAGCCGCCTCGACCGGCTCCTGGCCGACGGCTGCGAGCCGGACGCGGACGCGCTGGGTGCGGTCTGGCTGGACCTGCACAGCGTGCGCTGCCGCTCGGCCGCCACCCAACGGGCCCTGGCGGACGGCGGGCGGCTGGGCCCGGAGACCTCCGTGAACAAGATACTGCTGGCCGGCGCCGAGCAACGGCTCTTCGACACGGCGCGGGACCTGCTGCCGGGGTCGGTGGAGCTGGCGCCGGACGGGACGTGGCGCACCGAGTACCTCTACTCGAGGGCCGCGACCATCTACGGCGGCACCGCCGAGATCCAGCGCAACATCGTCGCCCGCCGTCTGCTGGACCTCGGGAAGGAGTGAGACGCGGTGGACGCCGCTGAACGCGCACTGTTGGAAGATGCCCTGCGCAAGTCCCTGACGACGAGCAGGCCGGAAGCCGAACCGGGCGCCGCCCTGGCCGAGTTGGGCTGGGCGGAGATGCTCGCAGAGGAACCGGACACCGCGATCCCGCTGGTGTTCCGGCTGCTCGGGGAGACCGGCACGCAGGCGCCGGTCCTCAACGACGTCGTCCTGCTGGCGGCGGGCCGCCCTCTCGGGGGTACGCCGCCGCTGCCGTACGCGGGCGGGGCCTGGGTGCGGTGGGCCCGGGGGGACGGTGCGCCGACCGGTCCGCTGGATCCCGGACTTCCGCTGCGCCACGCCGAACCCGGTGACCTTCCCGCACCTGCCGTGGCGGCGGGCCGCCGGGCTCTGGGCTGGTGGCTGCTGGGCGCCGGACGGGCCATGCTGGCGCTCGCCCGCGAACATGTGCTGGACCGCGAGCAGTTCGGCCGCCCCCTCGCTTCCTTCCAGGCGCTGCGGCACCGGCTGGCGGAGACGTACGTGGCGCTGGAGGCGGCGGAGGCGGTGCTGGTCGCGTCCGCGGCTCCGGAGACGGACCGCTCCGCCAGGGAGAACACCGAAGCGCCGGACAGCGTCGATGCCCTGGATCACACCGGCGCGCTGCTCGCCAAAGCCGCCGCCGGCCGGGCCGCGCTCACCGCTGCCCGCCACTGCCAGCAGGCGCTCGGCGGTATCGGCTTCACCGCCGAGCACGCCCTCCACCGGCACGTCAAACGTGCCCTGGTGCTCGACGGGCTGCTCGGCTCCACCCGTGAACTGACCCGCGAGGCCGGTCGGCTGCTGCTGCGTGAGACGCGCGCCCCTCGCCTCGTCGACCTGTGAGGGGCACCTCGTGACCGACCTGTGGAGCGACCTGCTCGGCTGCCTCGCCCTCGCTCCCTGCGGGCCGGGCACCTACGAGGGCCGCTCGCAACAACTGGAGTACCGGCGGCTGTTCGGCGGACAGTTGCTCGCCCAGTTCGCAGGGGCGGCACAGCTCGCCGCGCCGGGCAAGGGGCTGAAGTCGCTCCACACGCAGTTCCTGCGGGAAGGGCGCACGGGTGAACCGGTGCGTTACGAGACCGAGGTGCCGCAGCAGGGGCGGACCTTCGCGACCGTACGGCTGACCGCCCGCCAGGAGCGGGGAGTCGTCGCGGTGGCGAACGCGAACCTGCACGTGTGGGAGGAGGGGCCCGACCGGCAGGTGGCAACCCCCGTGCCGACGCTGCCCGGGCCCGAACGCGCCGTCGCGCTGGGCTTGCTGCCCTGGGAGTCGAGGGCGGCGGCCGATCTCGACACCGCGAAGTCGGAGCCGCCCGAGTACGAGCTGTGGACCCACATCCCGGACGCTCCCCGGGCCCTCGCCCCCGGCCTCCTCGCCTACGCCACCGACCTCACGCCCATCGGCACCGCGCTACGTCCAGTGGAGGGCGTGACGCAGGCGGACGCGGGCCGTGCGTTCACCTCGGCCGTCACCGCACACACCGTATGGTTCCACCGGCCGTTCACCACCGGGGACTGGCTGCTGCTGCGCCAGCACAGCCCGCTCGCCGCGCACGGGCGGTGCTTCGGCCGCGGGGACGTCCTGACGGCGGACGGCACGCTGCTCGCGTCGTACGCGCAGGAGGCGTTGGTGCGGTTCACCACGTGAAGAGTGGCGAACGCCGTGCGGCTCCCCGTCGGGGCCGAGGTGGGTCATCGACTCCGGGTGAGGAGATCGTCGATGGTCTGGGCAGGCCGGAGGAGTTCGAATCGGACATCTCCGCGAGGACCGGTGCGGACTCCGTGGACGGCGGGTTCGGGCAGAGTGTTGAAGTGGTAGGGGGAGAAGCAGTAGGCGCCGATGTCGAGAATCGCCATGACATCGTCCGCCGCGAGAGCGGGCAGGGGACGGGCTCGGGCGATCAGGTCACCGGCGATGTCCTGTGCCACCAGTGGTCCGGCCTTGCGGGCTCCGGTGGGGTGGTGGGCCGTGACTTGCAGAGGTCACGAGTCGGGCTGGAACACGTGCGTGCGGCGACCTGGGCGCCGGCATAGCTGATGGCGATCGAGCGTCACCCTGAGGTCTTCGTAGAACTCCTGGTAGGACCGCGCCTGCGTGGAGGGGCTCAGCGCACACGGAAGGACTCGTCGAACGCCTGCAGTTGCTTCAGCAGTTCACGGAACGGCACCAGCAGGCGCTCATGGGCCGCACGCGGCTCCAGCAGCATCCGGAACTCGAACAGGGCCCGCACCCCACCCAGTGAGATCGCGGCCACCCGAGCCACCTCTCCCGGCACGAAATCGACCAGCCCCTCACGGGCCAGCCGCCGGACCGCCTCCCGCACCGGCGTCCCGATCGCGAGGCACCCAGCTCCTCGCTCGGCTGGACCTCGCTCAGGTTGGCTCCCGGCCGCAGCCGCAGCCGCAGCGACTCGATGTCAGTGTTCAGCCGCTCGTAGACCGCCTCGCTCTTACCGGTTGCCCGAGCCACGGAACTCCTCGCTGATCCTTCCGCACACATTTCTGTATACAAACTAGGGGGTCATCCGCCCAGGGGTTCACCACCAGGAGAAGCGGCCCGAGGCTCGCCGCGTGCCACGCCAGCCCGGTGGGTGACGGCAGCCCGTGCGGCGGCCGAAGGAGTGCTGGTCAGGGGCTGTTGTCGGCCAACGAGCGCCTCCCGTGAAGGTACGCATTCGACGTGCGAACTCCGGTTCTGCTACCGGCCGTCTGGGCGGGGCATGCGGGGCCCGGTCCTGCCCCGCCCTGGGGCTCTCTGCGTGCGGGTCAGGCGATCTTCACCAGGGTCCACTGCTGGTTCGTGGTGCCTCCGGCGGGCCACTGGTCGATGATTCCTCCGTCCGCGGTGGAGTTGCCGAGGACGTCGATCCGGTAGCCGTCCAGGCGGGATTCGATGATGTAGTTGCCGTTGTCGGTCGGGGCGATCTGCCACTGCTGGTTCGGGCTGCCGGTGGGGGTCCACAGCTGCAGCTGAGTTCCGGGCCAGGTGGTGGCGTGGTCGATGTCCAGGGCCTTGCCGCTGCCGACGCCGACGATGCTGTAGTAGCCGGCGGTGTTGCGGGTCAGCTTCCACTGCTGGTGGGTGCCTCCGCCGTAGGTCCACTGGTCGATCTTCGTGCCGTTGGCGGTGGCGGCCCCGACCGCGTCCAGCGCCTTGCCGCTCTGGACGCCGACGATCTTGTAGGTGCCGGAGAGGTCGGGCAGGGTCCCGGAGGTGATGGACAGGTTGGAGTACTGCACGGGGTAGTAGCCGGCCGTGCCGAGACCGGCCAGGCCGCCGCCGTAGCTGCTGTCGGTCACCGTGCCGACGGTCGTGCCGTCGATCTTGGCGGTGAGGGTGCTGCCTTGGAAGGACAGGGCCATCTTGTGCCAGGTGTTCGTGCCGGGCGCGGTCACCGTGCCGCTCGCCAGGGTCGTCCACGTCCACGAGCCGTTCGTCTTCAGCAGCGACCAGGCGCCGGTGTCGGACAGCCGCAGGTGATAGGCGTTCAGCCCGCCGTTGTTGGTGGCCTGGGTGCCGACCCGGCCGAGGATCTCCGCGGCGCTGCCACTCTTCTCCAGCAGCACGTCGGAGCTGAGGGTGTAGTTGCTCCAGCCCGTGTCGCCCATGAGGGTGTAGGGCTGGGGGTTGGGCTGGTTGACCCAGCTGATCGGCGTGCTCGGGGCCGTCTGGCGCAGGCACTGGCCGGTGCGGCCGCCGGCGCAGGGGGCGGACTGGAAGGCGCCGTTCATGGTGGCGAGGTATTTGGCCTCCTGGCCGGTGCTGTAGCCGGCGAAGGAGTCGGAGTAGGGCAGTGCCAGTTGGGAGCGCTGGGGCGGCGTGGTGCTGCCGGCGCCCTGACCCGTGGTGGTGGTCACCGTATAGACGTGACCGGGGTCGAGGGTGAGGGTGTAGGTGCCGCCGGTGGCCGTCAGGTCGGCGTTCTTCACCCTGCGCGGGTTGCCCGTGCTGGGCTGCGAGAGGTCGGTCGACCATTCGTGCAGGGTGCCTCCGGGCAGACCGCCGGCGACGTTAAGGGTGACCGTCTGGGACGCGGTGGCGTCCATGGTCTCGAAGACCGTGCTCCAGGCGCTCTTGTCGGGTGCGGCGTAGCTGACGTAGCTGCCGTTGGCGCGGGCGCCCCCGAGGTAGCCGCCGGCGGTGTCGAGGTACTTCCAGCCCGGAGAGGTGAACTGGGTGGTCTGGCCGATGACCCACGCGGTGCGGCCCACGGTGTAGTTGCCGGACCACGGCTGGTTGGCGCTGACCAGACCGGTGGAGTTGAAGGACTGGTTGTTGTAGATCGACGCGACGATGGGCCAGTTGATGTAGGCGGTCATCTTGGCGTCGAGGTAGCCGCGGTTGAGGGCGCGGGCGACCGGGGCCGCGCCGACCTCGGCTCCCTGCGAACCGCTCTCGCTGGCCCAGATCGGCTTGCCGAGGGTCTGGGCGTCGGTGGTGGAGGTGCAGGTGGTCATCGCGCCGATGCCGCCGCACGGGTAGTGGGCGCCGGCGATGTCCACGGCGTTGTAGAGGGCGCTGTCGTTCTTCATGCCGGTGGCGATCGTCCAGGCGTTGGTGCCCCAGTTGTCGCCGCCGACCAGCTTGGTGGAGGTGTAGCCGTTCGATATCAGCGCCGCCTTCAGGTTCTTGTACCAGGTGGCGTCGTAGACGTGCTCGTTCCAGCCGCCGACATAGTCGATGGTCAGCCCGTGCTGCTTGGCGCAGCCCAGCCATGAGACGTAGTAGTCGATCATGTCCTGGCTGTAGAAGGTGCCGTTGCCGACCCAGCCGGGGGCGCCCCAGGGCATGGCGTAGAGCTTGATATCGGGGTTGCGGGCCTTGGCCTGCTCCATCAGCCACCACTCGTAGCCGGCGTTGCAGTCGATCTGCCCGCGGGCGTGCTGGAAGCTGATCTCGGCGCCGTCGGTGGAGTTGGTGTCGCCGCCCATCTCCACCTTGAAGATCTGCAGGGAGGCGCCGTAGCCGGGCTTGAACAGGTAGTCCAGGATCTCGTTTCGCTGCGTGGCGGGGTAGTCGAACAGCAGGCGGCTGTTGCCGCCGCCGCCGCTGATCGCGCCGATGCCGTCGAAGGTGCGGCCGCTGCTGGTGCCGTCCACCGTGATCGCGGTGTTGGTGGCGGCGTACGCGGTGGACGGGAACCGCCCGCAGAGCAGGGCGAGCGTGAGGAACAGGGCGGCGGCGGTCGCTATCCGTCTGAGGCGACTGTCGGGCAGACGCAGGATGTCGGGCATGGGTGGGTTCTCCTGGGGTGTTGCTTTCCGCGCCAGGGCTTCGGCACGGGGCGCACGGGTGAGAGGGAAAGGGCGGTGGGGGTGTGAGGTACCAGGGGTGCAGGACCGCGCCGCGGGGTGGGCGCGGTCCTGCACCCCTGGAAGTGGGGTCGTCAGCCGTTCACGGGGGCGACTTCGATGTAGTCGATGTCGGGCGCCCAGGCCGAGGGGTTGGAAAGCTTCAGGGTGTTGGTGCCGGAGTTGAGCGTGACGGTCGTGGCCAGCGTCCAGTAGTCGTGCCAGCTGTAAGTGTTGCGGAAAGCCAGGGTCTTGGCGGTGCTGCCGTTGGCCGAGAGCTGCGCGGTTCGGGACTCGACGTTGGTGTTGTAGTTGCCGGTGCCCGCGCGGTCGTTCTGGGCGTAGTGGACGACGACCGTATAGCGGCCCGCCGCCGGTGCGCTGACGTTGCCGAAGGTGAGCGTGTTGCCACTGCCGTTGCCTATCCAGCCGACGTTCTTGCCACCGGAGGCCCAGGTGTCGGACTGCACCATCGCCTGTCCCGCCCGGGTGCCGTTCTCGGCCTCGTACTTGGTGACGCCGGTGGTGTCACCCGAGCCGGCCACCTTCAGGTCCCGCAGGGTGACCGTGGCGCCGCTGTTCGGGCTGACCTTGATCCGGTTGATGCCGGCGACCAGGTAGAGACGGTTGCTCGTGGTGGTCGTGGCGCCGCTGGTGTTCGCCAGGGTGGCGACGGTGGTGCCGTTCAGCGCCAGGGCGGCCGTCCCGCCCGTGGAGGAGTAGTCGGTCTTCACGGTGTAGTAGCCGTCGGTGGGCGCGTTGGCGTCGAACGTGGTGCTGTCGCCGGAGTCCAGGACGACGGCGCCGGTCCCGCCCTCGCCCACGTTCCCGTACCACCAGCTGGGGCTGCCGCTAGTGTCGGCGAAGGTGGCCTCGTACAGCGTCTCCGGGTTGCTCTGCGCGGTCTCAAGGTCGATCTTGTCGAGGGTGACCTGTCCCTTGGAGGTGCCGAGGGTCGGGTCGGTGACGGCGAGGGAGACGGTGTGACTGCCGGCGCTGAGAGTGACCGGCACGGTGACGGTGGAGCGGTACTGCCAGTTCAGCGTGGACGGGTAGTTCACGAACCGGGGGTTGGCGCCGTCGATGCGCAGGACCTGCTGGGAGGGCGAGTCGTTCTGGTTGCCGTAGAAGATGCGCAGGTTGTAGGAGCCGGAGGACGGGACGCTGACGGTGAAGTCGACCTTGCTGGTGCTCTGCGAGAGGTAACCGACGTCCTTAGTGCCGGAAGTCGCATACTTCTGGGCCTCGTTGTAATTGGCGCCGTTGCCCTGGGTGACGATGGTGCCGCTGGTGATGACGGCGTTCTCGGCCTCGTAGGAGGCGCTCCACGGCACACTGGGCGTGGCAGCCGTGCCGCCGCCGTTCGGGGTGACCGTGATGCGGTAGGCGGACATGGCATTCAGGCGGGTCAGCGGCACGGTGATGGAGCCGTTCGACGGGGTGTAGGCGGCGCGGGAGATGGTCTGCGGTGGTTCGGCGGCACCGTCGTAACCACTCCAGTCCAGGGCCTGGACGGTGACCTCGACCTTGCTGCCGAAGGTGGCGGAAGGGATGTTGCTGATCACCACGTTGGTGTCGGTGGCCGACCCGCCGAGGATCACCTGGGCCTGCTTGCGGGTGGTGTCCAGCGAGGCCATGCCCTGGAGCGTGTCCTGGACGCTTGGCTGCGGCGGCGCCGTCCTGACGGTCTGCCCGGTCATCCCGGCGTACCAGTGCCAGAACCACCATCCGCCGTTGCCCGCGTTGGTGCGGACGGTGTTGCCGTCCATGTTGCCGGCCATGTCCCAGTAGGGCTGCTGGGCGTAGACCTTGGTGTCCTCGAACATCGTGGCCCACTGCACCATCTGTCCGGGCACCGACAGGTCGCGCCGGTTGGCGTACTCGTCGATGTTGATGGGGATCGGGCTGATGCCGCGGGCGTTCTCCAGGGACCGGTACGTGGCGTAGTGGCCGCGGTAGGAGGAGAGGGAGCCGGGCCCGAGTTCGTGCCAGGTGAAGACGTCCGGCAGTTGGTTCTTGGACTTGGCGTAGGTCAGGAAGTCGCCGAAGAACCTGCTGAGGTAGTTGGCGGTGTTGGGTCCGCCTATCTTCGCGCCGGGCAGGTCGCCGCGGATCCGGTCGTAGGCGGTGCTCCAGTCGGACTCGAACTTGGTGAGGGCGTTCTGGTAGGCGGTGGTGTCGCTGCTGCCGAGGCCGGTGTACCAGTTGCCATCGGGCTCGTTGAAGGGGACGAAGACGACCTTGCCGGCGTACGAGGTCCCCTTGATCGCGTTGACCGCGGCATCGACCTTGGTCAGGTAGTCGGTCATGCCGAGGTTCTGGTACGGCCAGTCGGAGTACTCGTCCTGGATGTTGGTGTACATCGTGCCGCCGCCGTTGCGGAAGAACGACGGAGCGACGTCCAGGATGTCCCCGTTGGGGTGCTGGGCGCCGTTGGGGGGCTTCTGCGATCCGGTGGTGAGCTTCAGCGGCGCCAGCAGGTTGTCGCTGGGGACGCCGTCGTCGCTCTGGCCGTAGAGCGCGCCGTTCGAGCCGCGCAGGACGCTGCCGGTGGTCGTACCGAGGTCGACAGTGAACGTCTGATCGGCGGCCTCGGCGGTCTCGGGCACGGCGAGGGCCGTGCCCACCAGGGCGGTGACGGCAAGCACTGCTCTGACCCAGGTCGCTCTTCTACGGCCGGGCCGGGCGGCGCCCGGGGTGCGGGTGACGAGGGCCATGAAAGCCTGGCTTTCCCCTCCCACGACGCGGCGGGAGGAAGGATCGGGGGATGTTACCGTTCACATTTCGCACAGCGGGTCGGGCGCTGCAGGCGTCGGCCGCCAAGGGCCGTGGGCCTGGGGACGACTGTCAGAGGAACCGGTGCGGCGCCGGGCCGGTGCTCTCCCGGACGATCAACTCCGGTTCGTCCCAGGCCGGTAACGTCGGTGCGTTGTCCGGGTCGAGCAAGCGGTGCAACATCCCGAAGGCGCCGCGCCCCAGCCCTTCGAAGTCCAGCCGTACGGTCGTCAGGGTGGGATGGGTGTACGCCGCGTACAGCGCGTCGTCGAAGCCCATGACACTGAGGTCGCCCGGCACGTCCCGGCCCGCCTCCCGGGCTGCCCGGAGCACACCGAGCGCCAGGTCGTCGTTGCCGCAGAGCACTGCGGTGACCTGCGGATCGGCGACCACACTCCGGGCGGCCAGATACCCGGACCGAGGGCTCCACCCGCCCTCCAGGAGCTCGGGGACGAAACGGTCGGCGCTCAGGAGCGCGTCCCTCCAGCCCACGGCACGCTGCCCGACGCGGGCCGTCGACGACGGGATGCTCAGGTAGTGGACGGTCCGGTGCCCGAGGCCGAGCAGGTACCTGGTGGCCTGGGCCGCAGCCGCACGGTCGTCCAGCCATGCCTCCGGCCTGCCGCCGGGGTGCTCCTGCTGCGGCCGCTCCACCACCGCGGCGGCCGGGAACTCGGCGGGCAACGCACGCCAGGCCCGTTCGCCGGCCGCGTCGAAGGCGATGACCAGGACCGGTTCCCCCGGTCGGGCGAGTCGGTCGACGACGTCGTCCGGCGTCAGGCGGGCCCGCTCGTCGAGGACGCTGACCGACACGGTGAAGTCCTCCGCCCGCGCCGCCTCCTCTATGCCCCGCAGCGCGAGGGCAGCCCCGTACAGGGTGGTGTCCGAGGTGAGGACGGTCACCGAACGCACCAGTCCCCCGGCCAGCGCCCGAGCCAGGCGGTTGGGCTTGTAGCCCAGGTCCTCGATGGCCCGGAGCACTCGGTCTCGTGTGTCCCTCTTGACCCTCGGGCTGCCGTTGACGACGCGGGAGACGGTCTGGTGGGAGACTCCGGCCGCCGTGGCGACATCACGGAGACTCACCGACCGGTGGCGTTCCGCACCGTCCCTGGACGGCTCCACGTCACGGCGAGACGGGGTTGCTTCCCTCATGCCGGTCGGCTCCTGCCAGCTGGTCGTCGGAGGCTACTCGTGCGCGGCTGCGGCTTGACCGCGGTGCTGGACTTCCCGTTCACGTGGTCCGCCGCCCTCCTGCGGACCGCCGGCCCAGCCAGGGGTCTGATTGAAGGCGTCCTGCCCGGACGTCGTACGACACGGCGAGGCCGTACTGCTTGACGTGGCGGAGAGGTATGTCTCCACTTCCGCTCGGATCCGGCCCGCCTCCGGTGCGCGCCGCAAGGCGCGTATGCCTGGGACACCGACTACGGCGATCCGCTGGCGAAGACGCGGCAGTAGAAATGTCAGCGGTCACATTTCGCTCCGTCGAGCGGCCCGTCCGAATTCGGAAGGAGCAACGGTCAGGAAACCAGGGGGACTGAAAACGCCGGACGAGACGCCGGCGTGCGGCTGCGCGGCTGTCCGCCAGCGGCGTGATCGAGTGTTACCGTTCACACTTTGGGCGTCAAGAGGTGTCACAAAGATCAATTACGGGTGACTACCGGCCGACAGGGATCGCCCTCAGGCGGACCTGACCGCCGGACAGGTCCTCCACCAAGGTGCCGGGTGTCTCATGGCCGTCTACGGACAAGACGTTCGGCGGCCGCCTCTACGTGGTCGACGCCAACTTCGGCGAGAGCTTCTCCAACATCGGCAATCCGGCCGCCGAGTTCAAGGCGGTGGCCATCCCGCTTCCGTGATCTCATCCAGTCCCTGACGGACGGTCGGCCCGGCCGCCCACCAGCGCCACCAACCGATGTGACAGTTCGGAGCGAAATCCCGACCTCGCCCTCGACGGCCCGTACCGGCTCAGCCCGGAAACCCGCCGACCTGCAGCTCTTGGGCCGATAGATCTGCCGTGAGCGCTCGACAGGCTTGTAGCAGGCCAAAGCGGCGATGGAGAAGCGCCGCCGAGAGCGTCCCCGCACTCGGATGACCGGGGTATGTCCGCGCCTGGCCAGGTACGGGCGGTGGGCGGCGTCATGAAGATGGACGCGATCTTCGACACCGCCCGGACAGCCGCCACCGTGCACGCCAACGCACGTGGCCATCGTCTCGTGAACGGAGAACGCAGGAGCGCGCGGAGTTGCGGGCCTGGCGAGCGGCGACGGACTACTGCACGGGGTTCCAGCCGTCGCTTCCGGCGAGGTACTTCTGCGCGGTGTAGTTCGCCGCGGTCGCGCTGCTCATCAGCGGACGGTCGCCGGTGCCGGCACCGGCTCCGGCACCGGTGTTGTTGTACTCACTGAACCGGCAGGTCTTCCAGGAGAAACCGCCCATGTCCTGCCAGGCACCGGCTTGACGGATGTGCGCCCCCAGCGTCGACTCACGCACCAGCACCTGACCGATCGCGTCGGCCGCGCCACCGGCATGCCAGCAGCGCCCCAGGGCGACGGTTCGCGGCGCGGCCGAACTCACCAGCGTCGACCTCGTGATCAGGATGCCGTACCGGTTGCTGGAGCTGGTGGCCGCGGCGGTGATGTAGCCGTTGTTGGCGCTGCCGCGGTCCAGAGAGCGGATGGTCGTGGAGTCGACGACCAGGGCACCATTTCCGTAGATGAAGTCGACGGCGCCTTCGATGTAACTCTTGTAGACGTACTGACGGACCTGCGAACTCCCCGTACCGCCCCAGGAGAGGAACGTGTCCTGGTAACCCAGCAGCCGTACGTTGCGATAGACCTGCCGGTCGCCGCCGGCATACAGAGCCAGTGCCTGACTGTCGTGCCGGTCGTAGGTGTTGGCGATGGTCACGCCGTTGACCGTGGTGTTCTTGGCCATGTTCAGTACAGTCGCGCTGCCCGAGGTGCCGGCGGTGGACGCGGGAGCGTTTCCCGTGATCACGACGTCGGTCGCGGTCCCGGTCATGCCCCGCAGGGTGAGGCCGGACTTGCCCGACGGAATGGATACCTGGCCACGGTAGGTGCCCGGCTTGATGTTGATGATCGCGCCGGAGGGAGCTGCCGCGATCGCGGCCTGGATGGTGGTGTAGCTTCCGGAGCCGTCGCTCGCCACCGTTATCGTGGTGGCGGCGTTCGCCGGGGTGGTCAGCCCAAGGGCGGCCAGCGGTAAGAGGGCCAGGGCGCAGGCCACGAGGGGCCGTGGTTTGCCGAGCGAGTGCATGTGTGACCTTTCGTCGATCTTCGGGGAAGTGGTCAGCGCGGTGAGCGGTTGGTGATCCTCGCTATGGTCAAGTCGTGGGCCACACGATCGAACTGGTGGGGATGTTGTCGGTCAGCCGCCGGAAATCGGCTGACGGCAGGACGCCCTGGTTGTGCAGGGCAGTGGCCACGAGTCGAGTGACCTCGATCGCGCCGAAGGCCTGGAAGTGTGTGTTGTCCTGGCTGCCGTCGGGATAGTTGGGGTACTGCCCAGCCTTGAGGATCATGAAGTACTTCTTCGTTCCCTCCACCCCTACGCGGTTCCACAGCGCGGTGCTGGACGCGGTCAGGTCGACCAGTGATACGCCTTTGGCCGCGGCGAGTTCGCGCATCGCTGCCGGATAGGCGGCATGCGACGGCCAGATGCGCCCCGCGCCGTCGAAGTGGCGCCGTTCCACGGACGTCACCAGGACGGGGATGGCACCCTTGGCCCGGCTCTTGTCGATGTACCGGGAGAGGTACTGCTTGTACGTCGTCGACGGCTCGGTGTAACGGCTTGGGTCGTCGATCTTCTCGTCGTTATGCCCGAACGAGATGAGGAGATAGTCACCGCGCTTGATCACAGCCAGAATGCGGTCGAGCAGGCCCAGATCGATGAAACTCTTGGAACTGGCGCCCGACTTGGCCATGTTCACCACCGAGGCGTCAGCGGTGAGGAACACCGGCAGCGCCTGGCCCCAGCCGGCCCGGGGAGCCAGCGAGGAAACGTAAGTGGAGGCCGTGGAGTCTCCCGCGACGTAGACGTGAACGGGGGTCGCCGCCGAGGCGCGCGCCGCAGCACCGCCCGGCAGAGCGATCGCCAGGATGGCTGCGGCACCGGTCGCTGCGGCGCGTAGGACGAACCGTCGGCTCGCCGGCTGTTGCCCCAACGGGCGTCTGGAGAAGGGCATGTTCCACCTTTCGGAAGAAGGACTGTCGGAGGTGTCTGCGGGAGGGATGACACGAGCAGCAGGTCTGCGCTCATGAACCGGGACATGGGGCTGCCGCTGCCGGGCGACTTGACCGGCAGCCTGGCCCCGCACGGCGCGGCGTCTGGTGCCGCCACCTGTGAGATCCGGTTGGCCTGGTCACAGGCACCTCGCCGGCGGCCTACCCAACCGCACGCCAGGTTCAGCAGCGGGCCAGGGAAACTAACCGGGAGTAATCCCGGCAGGACGCCCCGGTCAGACCCAACAACCTGTGCGACACTGTCCAGCTCGAAATCCGCGCGCACGCCGACTGCTGGGCCGCGGCCCTCAACCCGCCGCTGCTCTCACGGACGGGCGCCGCCGAGCGTCGGTCAGCGCAGGTACGCGGCCAGGGGCAGACGCTGCTCCCGGATGCTCTGGAGCACCAGACCGCCGATCCGCGTCGCACCGTACTGCGAGAAGTGGGTGTTGTCCGTGACGCCGTCGACGGAGGAGCGGAGGTAGAGCTGTGCGGAGGCGGACGGGCCGAGGGACTCGACCAGCGTCTTGCTCCTGGCGGTCAGGTCGATCACCGGCACGTTCTGTGCCGCGCCGACTGCGCGCATCTCGGCGGGCAGGTTCACACCGACCCCGTTGATGTGCAGGGCCGTGGGCGTGAGCCGGTTGCCGTTGAACAGCCGGCGGACCGGCGGGGTGACCAGGACCGGGACGCCGCCCTTCGCACGGACCCGCGTGATCATGGAGGTGAGGTTGCTCCGGAAAGCGGACGCTGTGGTCTGCTTGTCGTTGTGGCCGAACTGGATGAAGACCGCGTCGTTCGCCCTGACCTTCGCCAGCAGGGCCGGGAAGAGCGCCGAGTTGGACAGGAAGCTGCCCGAACTCTCCCCTGAGTCGGCGTAGTTGGCGACGGCGGCGCCGGGACCCACCGCAGTCGTGATCATCTGGCCCCATCCGGTGTACGGGGCGGCCGGCTGGTCGCACACGGTCGAGTCACCGGCCAGGTAGGCGACCAGCGGCTGGGTCGCCGGCCTCACCGAGACGGCCGGCACCTGCGGGTTGGATCCTGCGAACCGGATGTCCAGACCCGGGTTTCCGGTGCCTCCCTGACCGGTCGGCTGTCCTTCCGGCTGCCGCACATTGACCGTGAACGAGTACGTGGCGACGGCACCGGCCGCCGTCGTGGTCGCCGGAAGCATCAGGCGCCGGGCCTCCACCCACATCTCGGTCTGCCCGGCGGAGGCGGCGCCCCCGATGGAGACCGTCACGTCGTAGTTGCCGGGTGAGACCGCGTAGTGACACTTGATCGGCGAGGTGCCTGAACAGCCGGCCGGCACAGCCCGCGTGGCCGCATAGGCATGCGCCGCACCGGTGCCGACCAGCGTCGCAAGGGTCAAAAGACCCGCTGCTCCCAGTCTGACCCCGTACCGTTCCGGGCCGAATGTCATACGCATTTCAATCACCAGTTCCAATCCTTGACCGGGTGATGCCCGAGTTGAGGTTCACGGTCGACGCTCAGGCCTGGGTGAAGCCGCTCATGATGCCGGTGGGCCGTTGCGTGGAGGAGTCCCAGGCGCCGTTGCCGTAGCCGGTGAACGGGGACATGCACTCCGGCTCCCAATAGAAGATGCCCTGTCCACCGTTGGCCTTCAGGGCCTTGATGTACGCGACCAGCGCGGCCTGAGTGGAGGAGGCTCTGTCCACCCGTCCGCCGAACTCGGTCTGCATGAAGGGCTTGCCGTAGGCGGCGGAGATCTTCTTCATGTTCGCCACGATCCCGGGGGCGAGGCTGGCGCTGCCGTAGGAGGAGAACACCGACATGTCCCACTTGCCGCCGCCCGCGGCGTAGCGGCTGAAAAACGTCGTCATCGAGTCGTACTTCTGCGGCTGGGCCAGGTGGATGCACACCGTCGAGGCCGGCGACACCGCCTTGACCTGGGTGTAGGCGGTGTTGAACAGCCCGGTCATCTGCGCCGGGTTGGAGACGCTGCCGACGGGGCGGCAGATCCCGCTGTTGGTCTCGTTGCCGATCTGCACCCAGGTGGGCAGCACGTCGTTGCTCTTCATGACCGTCATGCTCTGGTTCACGTACGTACTCATCGCGGTGAGCATCCGGCTGTAGCTCATGCCCCTCCACGCGGCCGGAGGGTTCTGCACGCCGACGGAGTTCCAGGTGTCGCCGAACATGTAGTCGAGCATGATCGACATTCCTGCGGCCTTGACCCGTTTGGCGAAGGCGGCGACCTCGTTGATGCCGCAGTGCCCGTCGGTCGGGCTGCTGGAGGGATTGACAAACGTGCGCAACCGCACGGCGGTGATTCCGTACCCCTTGAGGATCGTCAGCAGGTCCTGCTTCTGACCGCTCGCGTTCTTCCAGGAGAAGCCGCGCGCCTCCATCTGCGGCGCCCAGCTGACGTCGACGCCCTTCACGAAAGGCGCTGCGGCGGCGTTGGCCGGCGTCTCGAGTTCGGCGAACGCGGCGGCGGTGGCAATCGCACCGGCCGTCGCGGAGGTGGCCTTGAGCAGAGTACGGCGGCTCATCGAACCAGAGCCGGATGACTGGCTCGGAGACATGGTCGCTCCTCTCCACCCGACGACCGCACGTGAGTCGTGGCGGCCGACGGGCGGTTGATAGTGGGTTGGGTTGGGGGTGCGTGTTTCGAGGGCTTGGTGCAGGTGAGCGGGGCGGTGGGTCGCCGTGGGACGTGTTTCGCGCCGATAGGGCGGAGCTGCTCCTCTGAGGGGCCGTCCATACGACGGCCGCAGCGGGTCTCACTGCGAACCGCCCTGCCCCGCACCTGGTCGGCCGCCCATGCGGTGCAGCACGGTCGGCCACACGGCGGGGTTCAGGGGTGTAGACGGTTGGCCTTGGTGCCGTTGTTTGAGTGGACCCCGGATCCGGTCAGCGGGCGAGTGTCGTTGGACGTGCCGTACTTGTCGATGTGGGTGCCGCCGAGGAGTTCGCGCACCGTGTCGCCGTGCCGCCGGCTGACGAAGTTCGTGCTGGACGGCTCCCGGCCCGGGGAGGCGCCGGCGGTCGAGCGCGGGGTGGTGTCGGAGGCGGACCATGAGTCGGCGCCCGGGCTGCCGGCGTAGACCACCGGATGCAGCCGGAAGCCCGAGACCTGATACTGTGCGCTGGCGGTGAGCGGTTTAACCCTCAGCCGAGGACGGACTCCCACTTGGTCTTGGGCCCGGCCGCGTCGACAGGGAGGCGGTCCCGTGCGGCGGTGTCGCTGTACATGGTCCAGCGCGCCCAGTCGACGACGGTGTTCGGGAAGCGCTTGTCGCTCCAGAAGCTGGTGTGGGTGCCGCCGACGAAGGTGAGGAACGCCTTGGGCCAGGTGATCTCCTTGTACGCCTGCCGGGCAGAGGAGTACTGCGTGGTCGAGTCCCGGTCGCCGTGGACGAACAGGACCTTGGCGGAGACCGAACGGGACGGGTTGCCCATGTCGGTGCAGGACTGCGGGTTGGCGGAGATGATCCGGCTGTCGGGCCAGGAGGTCAGCAGACCGTGGGTGACCATGCCGCCCAGGGAGTGGCCGGAGACGCCGACGCCGATGCCGGTGTTGATGTGCCCGGCCAGCGGTCCGCTCGCGTTGAGCGCAAGGGTGTTGGTGAGGATCTGCGAGACGTCCTTGGAGGTGTTGCCGTTGTTGACGTCGTTGAAGTTGTGGTTGAAGTGCGGGGCGGGGACGATGAAGCCGGCCGAGGCCAGGGCCCGGATGATGAACAGGGAGTTCTGCGGGCTGCTTCCGTAGCCGTGGGTGAAGTTGTAGATGGGGAAGACCCCGCCTGCGACCGGGGCATCCGTCACCGGGCTGCCGCCGGGGGTGCCGGTGGCCGGGTAGTAGACGTAGGTGGTGCACGGGCGGCTGCCGCGGGTCCAGTTGTACCGGCGCACGCCAACCGCATACGGCGTGGTCGGCGCGCCCTGCGGCCTGACGAGGGCGCCTGCCTGCCCGGTGCCGAGCAGGGACGCGCCCACGCCGGCGACTCCGGCCGCGCTCAGGGTCAGGAAAGTACGCCGTTGCATGCTCATGGATGACTCCTGTGTGAGTGGGGGGATTGCTCGGAGGGGGAATGTGAGCCTGGTTCTTGGGTGAGCACCCGTCGCGCTTGAGGCAGTCCGTCACGACGTCGTTCGCCAACGCGCTCGCCGGTCCAGGCGCGACCGCAACGGTCGAACCGACCTGCCGTGACACACACATGGAGATGCCTCGCCCGCCACATGTCTGTGAACGCTCCCATGCCAGTCGAATAACAGAACCGGACCTTGTGCGGTTGGCCGGCGGTTGGCTCACCCCTGCGGTGTCAGCCGCTCGTCCTCGGTCAACACCAGCGGATTCAGCCTGCTGTCGCCTATTTCCTCCAGCAGACCGCAGCCGACAGCTGCCGTGACCGACCGGGCCGGACCGAGACGAACCACGCCTCACCTGGCGAGACGCGAACTCAGGACCAGATCACTGGCCGGTTTGCACCAGTTCGAAGTCGTCGACGTTCACCCAGTTGCCCGGATTCGCGTCGGAGGCCACGCCGACCTGGATCGACCCGTTGGTCACGGTGATGCCGGAGATGCCGACCTTCGTCCAGGTGCCTATCGCCTGGTTTACCGCGCGGTCCATTTCGCCGGCGCCGAAGTTCTTGGCGAAGATGTTCGCCGCCTTCTGCCCGCCGCTGCTCTTGACCCAGGCCGAGAGCGTGTACGTGCCGTTCGGGACCGTGATGTTCTGGTACATGGTGACCTTGTAGGCGGAGGCGTAGGACTGCGCAATCGCCCAGCGTCCGGTGTGTCCGCCGAGGTGGTTGCTGTTCGGATCGCTGCTGATGTTCGACGAGTTCGTCCAGCCGGCCAGCTTCTGCTGGGAGACCCGGTCGGCCTCGACGCTCGGGTTCAGAACGTGGTTGTTGCCGCTGCCGACGGACCATGTACCCGCGGCGGCGTCGACGTTCCACTGGTTCAGTGAATGGAAGGCCGGCGTCGTCCCGTCGAAGGTGACCGGAACCCACTGGTTGTAGCCGATGCCGTTGCCGGCGAAGTCGCTCCAGCGGTCGCCTCCGAACATGACGAACGATCCCGATGAACCGCTCACCTCGAACGCCAGGCCCGTCTGCGTCACATGTGAGAAGTCGGCGTCCGTGCCCTGGAGAACGAACTCCGAAGAATATCCGCTGCTTATCTTCGACGACTTGATGCAGTAGGTGTGGGACGCGTTCCAGCCGTGCAGATCGGAGGAGCAGAAGTAGTACGTCCCGGCATGCTTGAACATGATGTTGCCTTCACGCCCGCCCGATGAACTGCTGTAGATCCGTGTGGCGTTGTCGACGTGCAGGTAGTCGGAGGAGCGCAGCGGGGCGACGTACAGGTTCGAGCGGCCGCTCTTGTTGCTGAAGATCAGGTAGGCCCGTCCGTCGTCATCGGTGAAGACCGACTGGTCGCCGGACATGCCGGTGCTGACGTTGCCGATGCTCGACTGCGTGCCGGCGCGGCTGAAGTGGCCCGCCGGAGTGCTGCTCGTGCCGAACACGAGCCCGCTGTTGAGCTGGGAGACCAGCACGTACTTGCCGGTGTTGGGGTTGTGCGCGACACCCACCCGGCCGACCCAGGATGATCCGCCGATGTCCGAGGAGGTCATCGCGTTTCCCTCGAACTTCCAGTGCACCAGGTCGGTGGAGGAGTAACAGGTGATGGCGTTGAACGACGTGTTGCCGTTCTTCCCGCCGGCGGGGTTGTTGTAGTAGCTGACGGCTCCGTTGTACTTCACGCCGTACCAGTAGTACGTGTTGCCGACTTTCAGCACGCCTCCGCCCTGGGAATAGATCGGGTTCCCGGAGGTGTCCTTCCAGAAGACGTCGTTCTGCAGCACCGGGGCGGCAGCGGCCGATGCTTTCCGGGGCAGAGGGGCCGCGGCTCTCGCGTCGGCGAAGTCGCCGAAGAAGGCCAAGGCGACCGCGCAGAAGAACAGCAGTGCAGCGATCGCCCATCGGGGAAGTTTTTCCAGCATTTCACATCCTCCGCTTCGGTTGCTCTCCAGGCTGTTCGGTCGAGGTTCCGAGATGGTGGGCGGTACCGGTCTGGTTCTCGAAGGCCCCGATGTCCGGCAGGCGGTTGTGGACTGTGGCCCCCCGTGTAGTCGACACCGCCGTTGTCGGTCACGCTGACGCCCGTGTCGATGGCTGGCGAGCCCGCCTCGGCACCGGTCTCTCCGGCCACCCGTCACCTACTGCCGACGGACGTGCCGAGGATGATGCGGTGATCCGGTCGTCACAGGTGATCCGTGGTCGCAGACGTCGAGTTGAGTGCGGACCGGTGTGCAGTCGACTGTCGTGTCGCGGTGCTGGACTCATGTCGTGCCAGCTTCATGTGCCGGCGCGTCAGCGTCGTCGCGATCCGCACGCCGGCGGGGTCGAGAGCGAACAGGTTCTCCACCTGCCGCGTCGCGCAGCGCGCGCCCAACGCGACACCGTGCGTGAACGCCCGCGTGAATCAGGCACGATGACCTCCGATGTGGGGGCGAGTGGACGCGGCACCCGAGGTGAGAGGTGATCGTTCACTCTGGAGGCGTGGGAGCGTTCCCACGTCGGTGAGAGTAGGAAAGCTCCGACACGTCGTCAAGGATTTTGTCCGACTCTGCTGTTCAGTCATGTTCGAACGCGACAACTCACGACACCCGGCAGACCAGCGCCCCACCATCATCCCGTGCTCCTGCGAAGTGCATCTGACCTGCACCTCCCTCTCCTGATCGTAGCCAGTCAGGCCCCTTGCCACCGCGCTACGCCAGCAGCTCTCAAGCAATGCGCGACCCGCCAATCCGCCAGATCCCGTTGACAGGTACGCGTCCTGCCGGGAAGCTGCGTGACACATCCCACGCTCATCGACGCCTAGGGCTCTGCCCCACCGTCAGGTCCGATCTGTGAACGAACACAGACCTGGGTGGGCTGAATCTGCGCCGCTGACCGTCCAGCCTTCACAGACCGGCACCCGTGCCCGCGCCCGGAGAACCCATGAAGAGCCTTCGGATCCTTCTCACGACCACGATGGTGGTCGCCTTGTCGGCATTCGGCATCCGCGGTGCCTCAGCGGCCGGCAGCGCCGCGAAACACTGTTCCGGTACCGCCCTGCGGCGGCACCGGCGGGGTGGGCGCCTGTCCGGCCGATCACCGTGTGGCTGGCCGGTGACTCCACCATGGCCAATCCCAGTAGCCGTTGCCCCGTCGGCTGGGGCAGCCAGTTCGACGCCCTGTTCAACAGCGAAGTCGTCGTCAAGAACCGGGCCGTCGGCGGTCGCAGCATCCAGACCTGGTTGTACGAGTCGAACGTGAGCAACACCAAGGGCCCCGACGGCGAGTGCCGGCTCAGGTCCGACGCGTACTCGTCGCGCCGGCAGTCAATGCTGAACGCCACCACCGGGATGAAGCCCGGCGACTACCTCTTCATCCAGTTCGGCATCAACGACACCGCCTCGGCCTGCCCGCAGCACGTCGGCAGGCCCCGCTTCCAAGTGCTGATGACCATGATCGCGCAGGCCGCCCTGGCCCGGGCGCGCACCTCATCCTGCTCACCTCGGTAGCCGCCATCACCTGCTCCGGCGGTACGGCCACCAAGAACCGGGCCTTCGTCCCCCAGACGTTCGCGGCCGGAACAGCCACCGAAGCACCCGTCGTCGACCTCGAGACACTGAGCGTCTGGCTCGACAACAGCCTGCGCTTCTGCCCGAACAACGGTGACTACGGAACAGGCCCGTTGGGCGCGTTCTTCTGCAACGACCACACCCACTTCGAAACCTACTGCGCTCAGCGTATCGCCCGCCTTGTCGCCGACGACATACGCCGCAAGGACCTCCCGCTCGCCACCTACCTCAGGTAGCCACGCCCTGACGGCAGCGGCCCCCACTGAGCCGGACCGGACTCCGGACGTTCCGGTCCCCGCTGACCAACTGCCCGCCGACCGCGCAACCGCGCGCGATCGGCGGGCTGGAAGGACCCGATGTGCCTTCTCCATCCCCCTCGTCAGGTTCCGGGCGGATCACCCGCCGAACGCTGCTCGCAGTTCGCACCCCACCCGCCGATTCCCTGATCTGGAGAGCCCGAGTCTGCGCGCTCGCTTTCCTGCTGATGGCACCGCTGGCCCTCGCCTGCACGACAGGCGCCGCCTCGGCCGGCGCCACCTCCGCGGCTGTGACCAGCACCGGCACCGCGACCAGGTACCGCACGGTCACGAATTTCGACCCCGGCTGGCTCTTCCACTATGGCGACACGAGCGGCGCGAGTGCCGCCTCCTACGACGACAGTGGCTGGCACGGGCTGAGTGTGCCGCACGACTGGAGCATCGAAGGCCGGACCCCGCCGTCAGACCCGTTCTCCCAGACGGCGTCGAGCACGGGCCGCGGCGGCTATCTGCCCTCGGGGATCGGCTGGTACCGCAAGCACTTCTCACTGGCCGGGGTGCCTGCCGACCGCAAGGTGTACATCGAGTTCGACGGCGTGATGGCCAATGCCAGCGTGTACGTCAACGGCAAACTGATCGGCACCCATCCCAACGGCTACACCAGCTTCCGCTACGACATCACAGGCACGGTGAAGGCCGGCGACACCGACAACGTGATCGCCGTCAAGACCGACACCAGCCTGCAGCCGGCCTCCCGGTACTACACGGGGGCCGGCATCTACCGCGACGTGCGCCTCATCGCGACCGACCCGGTGCACATCGACCAATGGGCCACCTACGTCACCACGCCGAACGTCAGCAGTTCCGCCGCCACAGTCCACGCGCAGACCACCGTGGTGAACAACGGCACCACCGCTGCGAGCGTCAGCGTCCGAGGGGTGCTGAGCGATCCTGACGGCACCGCGCTCCCCGCCGGCACCACGGCCGCCAGGACCGTCCCCGCGGGCGCCTCCGCCACCTTCGGCTACGACATTCCCGTCACCAACCCCAGGCTGTGGGACCTGAAAACACCGAATATGTACGAGCTGGCGACCTACATCGACGTCGGCGGCATCCCGGTCGACGACGACCTCACTCCGGTCGGCATCCGCAGCCTCGCCTTCAGCCCCACCGGCGGGATGAGTCTGAACGGCCACAGCGTCAAGCTGCAGGGGACCGCGCTGCACCAGGACTACCACGCCCTCGGGACCGCCGCCCCGCAGCGCGCAATGCAGCGGCGGCTCGCCCAGCTCAAGGCCCTGGGGGTCAACGCCATCCGCACCGCGCACGAACCCCCCAGCCCGGCCTTCCTGGAACTCACCGACCGGATGGGCTTCCTGGTCCTGGACGAGTTCTTCGACACCTGGACACAGCACAAGTACAGCGACGCCGGCGACTACGCCACCTACTTCAACCGCACGGCGTCCTCGCCCACCGGCACACCGGCCGTCCCGGGCGCGAGCGGATCGGCGCCCTGGTACCAGGTCGACACCACCGGCATCGTCATGCGCGACCGCGGTCACCCCAGCGTGGTGATGTGGAGCGCCGGCAACGAGATCCGCGACCCGCTCTCCACCCGGCAGCCGCTGCTGAGCAGGATGGTGTCGATCGCGCACGCCCTGGATCCGTCCCGCCCTGTCACCCAGGCGCTCTTCCGGCCCAAGGACAGCGGCGACGTCACCGGCGCCACCCGCACCACGCTGGACGTCTTCGGCGGCAACTACCGGCCCGACGAGGTGGTGGCCGCGATGGGCATGTCGCCCAAGCGACCAGGTCTGCTCACCGAGATGGGCACCGACACCTCGTCCTGGACGACGGTGAAGAACAACCCGGGCCTGATCGGCGAGTTCCTCTGGACCGGCGCCGACTACCTCGGGGAGGCCGACGGTCTGTGGCCCACCGTGGGAAGCAGCTCCGGTCTCATGGACGCGGTCGGCACGGTACGGCCCATCGGGTACGCGTGGCAGAGCACTTGGGGCGCTCCCCACACCTCACCGCCACCTACGGGGACGACGGCCGGCCGGGTGGTGCTCAAGCCCGACCACAGCACCGTATCGACGGACACCGACGACATCTCCTATGTACAGGCCGCCGTCACCGACTCCTCCGGCCGGGTCGTGACCGGTTCGTCCGCTCCGGTCACCTTCAGCATCAGCGGGCCGGGCGTGATCGTGGCGGTCGACAGCGGCAGCCAGACGCAGGAGAGCTACCGCGGCACCGTACGCAAGGCCTACCACGGGCTCGCGTACGCCCTCGTCCGGGCGACCGGGCCGGGCACCATCACCGTCACCGCCCGAGCGGACGGCCTCACCCTGGGCACGACCACCCTGACCGGCACAACGGCACCCTTCGTGCCGTGCTCGGGAACCTGCGACTGACCCACAACGGCGCAGCACCGGACCCAAGTTCACCCACCTGCGTTCCGAGCGAACTGGAGAAAGCAATGAAACGTTCCAAGCACGGGAGGCTCGCTCTCCCGGTCGCCGCGGTCCTGGCGGCCGTCGCCACGACGGTCGTCGGGTCGGCGGCATCCGGCAACGCGGCAGCCGGGAAGGTCTTCTACGTCTCCCCCACCGGCAGCGACAGCGCCGCCGGAAGCGAAGCGGCTCCCTGGAAGACGTTCGGCCACGCCCAGTCCGTCGCGCAGGCCGGTGACACGGTCTACTTCCGCGGCGGCACGTACGCCTACTCCCGCGCGAACGCGGGCTGCAAGAGCCAGACCGACAGAGTCGACGCCATCACCCTGAACAAGAGCGGCAGTTCGGGCAGCCTCATCAACTACGTGGCCTATCCGGGAGAAAAGCCGGCCTTCGACTTCTCGCAGATGAAGGACGACTGCCGGATCAAGGGCATCGACGTCACCGGCAACTGGATCCGACTCAAGGGACTGACGGTCACCGGCGTACCGCAGAACAACAACCTCAACCACGAGTCCTGGGGAATCTGGATCTCCGGAAACAACAACACCTTCGAACAGCTGGACCTCCACCACAACATGGGCCCCGGTCTGTTCATCCAGGACGGCGGCGGCAACCTCGTCCTCAACTCCGACTCCCACCACAACTACGACCCGCACACCTCCAACGGGGCCGGCGAGAGCGCCGACGGTTTCGGCGCCCACATCTCGGCCAACCATCCCGGCAACGTCTTCCGCGGCGACCGCGCCTGGTGGAACTCCGACGACGGCTTCGACCTCATCAACGCGTTCTCGTCCGTCACCATCGAGAACTCCTGGGCATGGCTCAACGGATACCTGCCCGGGACCACCACCCCGTCCGGCAACGGCAACGGCTTCAAAGCCGGCGGCTACGGCGGCAAGTACGTCTCCAACGGGGCCAAGCACACCGTCCGCACCTCCGTGGCGTTCAACAACCGGTCTTCCGGCTTCTACGCCAACCACCACACCGTCGCGGACGACTTTTTCAACAACACGAGTTACGGAAACCACCCCGACTTCAACATGCTCGGTATCTCCCGGACCGGTGCCGCCATCGGCCTGGGCAACCTGCGTAACAACATCGCCTACACCGGCACCCTGTTGTCGAACATGACCGGGACCAGCGCCTCGTACAACTCCTGGAATCTGAACGTCAACCTGTCCAACTCCCAGTTCCAGAGCGTGTCGACATCAGGCTGGGACGCGTCCCGCCAAGCCGACGGGAGCCTGCCGGTACTGCCGTATCTGCGCCTCGCGTCGAACAGCGCCCTGATCGACAAGGGCGTCAACGTCGGCCTGCCCTTCAACGGTTCGGCCCCCGACCTCGGCGCCTTCGAACGCTGACCCGCGCCGCCCGCACGACGGCCCCTGGACGCCCTGACCGCTACCGCGCCCGGGGGTCGCGGGGCGAAGGACCGAGTTCGACGGGCTGGTGCCGACCGCTCGGTGGGGTGGCTCCGCCGCCCGCTCCGAGTACGGCTTCCCGAAGCCGGTCCTGAGCCATCGTCAGGCATGCAACCGCTCCCCAACGGCGACGATCCTCGGCAGCGGCCCCCAATGGACTCACCGGCCCCGACGAGACATACACGCTGCCCGCCCGCCAGGACTTCGGGCCCGCCCGTGGCCTCGCCACGGGCAAGCACATCGAGCCGGCGAGACCGAGCGGAAACCGGTTCTTGAGGACACGTCGAACCGGAGTGCCGGGAGTGGTGCGGGAGCCGCGTCGGCGTGGTCGCTCTCGCCCGGTCGGACCGCCCGGACGTTACCCCGCCGCGTGCGATGTCAGTCGGCGGCGTCGTGCAGCGCCTCGTCGATGTCACTCAGCGCGCCGGTCAGCCGGGTGCAGTCGCCCTCACGGTCACGCCCTGTACAGGAACGGCCAAGCCTGAGGAGCCGCAGGTTGCGGTCGAATCCAGCCTGCTGATCGTGTGACGCCCCGCCCTCCTCAGGTACCGTCACAGCCCCGGCACCTCCAGGACCAGCGCCGAACCCATCCCCCCGCCCGCGCACATCGACGCGACGCCCACACCCCCGCCCCGGCGACGGAGCTCGTGGACGAGCGTGACGACCATCCTGGTGCCCGTGGCGGCGACGGGGTGGCCCAGTGAGCAGCCACTGCCGTTGACGTTGACGGTGTCCGGGTCGAGGCCGAGGCGGCGGACCGCGGCGAGTGGCACCGAGGCGAACGCCTCGTTGATCTCGAACAGATCCACGTCGGACAGCGTCATGCCCACCCGCCCGAGCGCCTTGGGGATGGCGTGCGTGGGGGTCAGGCCGGTCTCGGCCGGGTCCCTGGCCACGGAAGCCCAGGACCGCACTCTGGCCAGGGTGGGCAGTCCGAGGTCATCCCGCGCGAGACGCTCGTCGGCCACCGCCACGGCCGCCGCCGCGTCGTTGGCGCCGCACGCGTTGCCCGCCGTGATCGAGAAGCCCTCGATCTCCGGGTGGAGCGGCTTGAGCGCGGCGAGTTTCTCGGGGCTGGTGTCACGCCGCGGGTGCTCGTCGCTCTCGAAGGGGCCGTGTGAGGTCGCGACCGGCACGGTCTCGTCTTTGAAGCGGCCTTCGTCCAGTGCCCGGACAGCGTTGCGGTGCGAGCGCAGCGCCCACGCGTCCATCTCCTCGCGGGTGAGGCCCTCCCGTACGGCGGTGTTCCAGCCGACCGTGATCGACATGTCGAGGTTGGGGGCGTCCGGGCGGTCCGGGTGGGAGGGTGGCACCCAGCGTTCACCGCCCAGGTAGGACAGCCTGGGCGCGGTGGAGGCGGAGTTGACGCCACCGGCGAGCACCAGCCGGTCCATGCCTGCCCGGACGGATGCCGCCGCGGTCGAGACCGCGGCGAGTCCGGCCGCGCAGTGCCGGTTCAGGGCGAGCCCCGGCACCTGTGGCAGGCCCGCCGTCACGGCCGCGTGGCGGGCGACGACCCCGCCGCCGTAGTGCGACTCGGCGAGGATCAGGTCGTCCACGAGGTCCGGGTCCAGCCCTTCGGCGACGGCCGTGACCACACGGTCCGCCAGGTCGTAGGCGGACGTGGCGCGCAGGCTCCCCTTGAAGGCGGTGCCGATCGGGGTGCGCAGGGCGGCGACGAGCACGGCTTCAGGCATCGGTGGCCTCTTCCAGTTCGGCGACCAGGGTGCGGCGCAGCAGCTTTCCTGTGGGTGTGCGGGGCAGTTCGGGGCGGAAGACGACTGTGTCCGGCGTCTTGGAGGAGCGCAGTCGCTCTTTCGCGAAGGACCGGATCTCGTCCGGATCGCCGACCCCGACCAGCACCGCGACCAGGCGCTGGCCCCACTCCGCGTCGGGCAGCCCCAGCACGGCGGCCTCGCGCACGCCCGGGTACTGGAGCAGTACATCCTCGATCTCGGCGGGGGCGATGTTCTCCCCGCCCCGGATGATGGTGTCGTCGGCGCGGCCCTCGATGAAGAGGTAGCCGTCCTCGTCCAGCCGGCCCCGGTCGCGGGTGGCGAACCAGCCGTCCGTGTCGCTGCCGCTCGTCTCCGCGTACTCGCCGGAGATCTGCTCCCCGCGCACGAAGACGAGTCCTGTCTCGCCCGGTCCGAGGGGTTTTCCGTCCTCGCCCCGGATCTCAGCCTCGACGCCGGGCAGCGGACGGCCCACGGAGCCGAGGCGGGCCCGCACCGCCGGGTCGTCGGAGGCGACCGCCCGCCAGTGGTCGTCGGGCCCTAGCACGCAGACCGACGAGGCGGTCTCCGTCAGCCCGTAGGCGTTGACGAAGCCGGTCTGCGGGAACTGCCGCAGGGCCCGCTCCACCACCGGGCGGGGGCAGCGCGCTCCGCCGTAGGCAAGACTGCGCAGGGTCGGCACACCGGCCTGCGCGTCCCCCAGCTCCGCCGTGATCCTGGCGAGCATGGTGGGGACGACCATGGCGTGGGTGACGCCCTCGCGGCGCACTGTGGCCAGCCAGTCGGCGGGACCGAAGGCCGACTGGTAGACGACGCGCCGGCCGGCGTACAGGTTCGTCAGCAGGTTCATCAGGCCGGCCACATGGTAGGGCGGGAGGGCCACCAGGCTCGCGTCGGTCACCTCCGCCGAGCCGAAGTCCTGGGTGTTGAACACGTAGGCGAGCAGGTGGCGGTGGCGCAGCAGGGCCGCCTTGGGGGCGGCAGTGGTGCCGCTGGTGTAGAGGACGACTGCGGTGGCGTCGCGGTCCTCGGGGACGGGTCGTCGCTCGGCCTCCCCCTGCGGCGGAGTCAGCAGCGCGTCGAGATCGGCCGGGTGCAGCACCTCGGCTCCAGGATGCCGGAGGACCAGGGAATCCAACTGCTCTTCGGCGAGGCGATAGTTGAGAGGGACGAAGGGGATACCTGCCAGCGCCGCGCCGAACAGGGCGACGGGGTAGGCGAGGTGGTTCGGCCCCAGGTAAAGAACCGCGGTGCGGCCACGGAAGCGGTCGGCCGCGTGCTGTGCGAGACGATGGAGCTCGGCCGCGGAGAGCGAGCGGCCGCCCTCCGTGACGGCCGGCCGACTCCCCGCGGAGGCGGCCATTTCCAGGATCACGGCTATATTCATGAGAACGTCATTCTCATACACTCAGAGCGTCACTCGCAAGGGAGGGGAATGACGTGCGGATCGAAGGTTCGGCGGCCCTGGTGGTCGGAGGCACGGGCGGCCTCGGTGAAGCCACGGTGCGGCGACTGCGCGCGGCGGGCGCCCGGGTGGTGATCGCCGACCTCGCCGACGACAAGGGCAAGGCCCTGGCCGAGGAACTCGGCGCGGGATATGTCCGCACCGATGCCACGGACGAGGACTCGGTGGCGACCGCGGTGGCGGCGGCCGAGCAGGCGGGCGAGTTCAGGATCGCCGTCGACTGTCACGGCGGCCCGGCGAGCGGCGGCCGGCTCGTCGGCAAGGACGGCTCACCTCTGGATCTCGCCGGCTTCCGCGCCACCGTCGACATTTATCTGACCGGCGTCTTCAACGTCATGCGCATGGCCGCGGCGGCACTCGCACGCACCACCCCCCACGACGCGGACGGCGGGCGCGGCGTGATCGTCACGACGTCGTCCATCGCCGCGTACGAGGGCCAGATCGGCCAACTACCGTACGCCGCCGCGAAAGGCGGGGTGAGTGCCATGACGCTGGTCGCCGCCCGGGACCTGTCGCCCCTTGGCATCCGTGTGGTCTCCGTCGCCCCGGGCACCGTCCTCACTCCCGCGTACGGAAAGGCAGCCGACCGCCTGGAGGCGCACTGGGGCCCCCAGGTGCCGCATCCGCGGCGCATGGGACGCCCGGAGGAGTACGCCGCACTGGTCCAGCACCTGTGCGAGAACGACTACCTCAACGGTGAGGTGATCCGCCTGGACGGCGCGTTGAGGTTCCCACCGAAATAGCCTCCCTGAAGGAGTCTCTGGGTACCGGCGCCAGAGGCTCATCGTCCTGGTGGCCCTGGCCGGCATCACCACCGGGGTGCAGGCCGGCGAGGCCGCACGGGCCGCCCACCACGACGGTCGGCGGCCGGACGCAGCACCGCCGGCGAACGGCGCCTGAGACCTTGCAGGACTCAGGCACGCTCGATCTCCTGGCGGGCCTTGGCCCACAGCCATCCCGCGTAGGCGTGCAGCCCGTCGCCCAGCTTGCGGTTCATCTTCCCGGCGAGCGCCTGGGCATAGCTGCCCTCCAGGAGGGCGGCCAGGCGGAAGCAGGCCAGAACCTGGTACCAGCGGAAGGCGGAGACGTCCCGGCCGGTCGACTCGGCGTAGTGCGCGACGAGTTCGGCACGGCCTGGCATCCCGTCCCAAGGCTGGAACTGAGGGTCGCTGCCGGTCGGGTCGTCCTTCTCGCGCCAGGCGGTGAGGATCCAGGCCAGGTCGAGGAGGGGGTCGCCGAGGGAGGCCATCTCCCAGTCGACGATGGCGGCGAGGCGCGGGGCGTCGTGGGCGAACATGACGTTGGCGAACTGCAGGTCGCCGTGGACGATCCCGGTCGCGCCCTGCTTCGGGGTGTGCGCGGCGAGCCAGTCGGCGACGAGGTCCACCTGCGGGTTCTCGGTCTCGCGGTAGGCGGGCTCCGTGCGGTAGCCGTGCAGCATCCTCAGGTACTTGGGGGTCTGCCGCTCCAGCCAGCCCTCCGGCCTGCCGAGGTCGGCCAGGCCGTGCGCGGACGGATCCACGGCGGCCAGGCGCGCGGCGCCGTCGATGAGGGCGAAGGCGACCGAGCGCCGCCACCCGGCGTCCTGCGCGTACCGGCCGGGCAGCTGCCCCCGGGGCATGAAGCCGTCGATCTTCTCCAGGACGGAGAAGGGTGCGCCCAGCACCGCATCGTCCTGCACGCTCGCGTGAAGGCGCGGATGGGGTACGTCGGTGTCGGCGAGAGCCGTCAGGACGCGGCTCTCACGCCGGAAGGCGTCGGACGCGCCAGACCGGAGGTGGCGGCCGGGGCGGCGCAGGACGAGTTCGGTGCCGTCGGCCCGGCGGAGGGTGAACAGGAGGTTCTGGGCCCCGCCGGTGAGGGTGTCGAGGGCGGTGACGGGGCCGTCACCGGGAAGGTCGGCGAGGCCGGGCCAGGCGTTGAGACGGTCGAGGTCGGGCGTGGTGTCGTCGGCGGTGCTTTCCTTCTGCGAGGTCACCGGGTCACCGTCGTCTCGTTCAGGCGGTCCGCGTACTTCGCGCGGGCCGCGGCCAGCCGGGTGGGCAGATGTTCCGAGCCGAACAGCGGGTCGTCCGCCGGGACCGCTTCCTTCAGCAACAGCCGGGCGACGACGTCCTGGTGTGCCTCGGTGGGGCCGTCGGCGACACCGAGGGTGGGACCGGCCTGCCACATCCTGGCCAGCGGCAGCTCGTTGGAGACGCCGAGCGCGCCGTGCAGGTGCAGGGCGCGGTAGGCGACGTCGACGAGCACCTTGGGCGTGGCGACCTTCACCCCGGAGACGTGGAGCCGGGCGCTGCGGGCGTCCGCCGGGTCGCCCGTGTCGTTCGCCCGGTCCATGTGCCAGGCGGCGTGCAGGACCTGGAGGCGGAACTGCTCGATCTGGATCCAGGTGTCGGCCAGTTGGTGGCGCACGGACTGCTGGTCGGCGAGCGGGCCGCCCCGGGTGCGGCGGGAGGCGATCCGCTCGGTCATCATCTCCAGGGCACGCCGGCACTGGCCGACCGACCGCATGGCGTGGTGCAACCGGCCACCGCCGAGCCGGGTCTGCGCGATCAGGAAGCCGGAGCCGGGCTCGCCGAGCAGGTTCTCGGCCGGTACGCGGCAGCCGGTGAACCGCAGGTAGGCGTGGACGCCCTGGCCGAGTGGCTCGCCGGCCAGGCCCGTGCCGCGCACCATCTCCATGCCCGGGGTGCCGGCCGGGACCAGGATCATGGACGCGCCTTTGTGCACGGGCACGTCCGGGTCGGTGATCACCATGGCGATGACGAAGGCGGCGTGGGGGTAGTTGGAGGCGAACCACTTTTCGCCGTCGATCACCCACTGGTCGCCGTCACGGACCGCGCGGCAGGTGAAACCGCCCGGGTCGGCGCCGCCGGTGGGCTCGGTCATCGCGAAGGTCGAGACGATCCGTCCGTCGAGCAGCGGCTCCAGGTACTCCTTTCGCTGCTCCTTGGTGGCGTAGTGGGCGAGGATCTCCGCGTTGCCCGAGTCGGGGGCCTGAGTGCCGAACACCATCGGGGCCCAGCCCGAACGGCCCAGGATCTCGTTCAGCAGGCCGAGGTTGACCTGACCCATGCCCATGCCGCCCAGCGACGGCGGCAGGTGGGCGGCCCACAGCCCCTGGTCCCGCACCCGCCGCTGAAGCGGCCGGACGACTTCACGGAAGACCTCGCTGCCCCGGTCGTACGGCTCGGCGTTGCCCGGGAACAGCACGTCGAGCGGCTCGATCTCCTCACGGACGAACGCCGCGGCCCAGTCCAGCTTCTCCTGGAACGCGGCATCGGTACTGAAGTCCCACATGACGCACCCACCTCCATCAGAATACGATTCTGAACTTAGCAGAATGCCATTCTCACGTACAGCTATCACCCTTACCGCCGACGGCAGTCGGGGGCTCGCACGCCTGCAAGGAGGAAGCCGACCAGGTGCTCGGTCTCGACGCGCCCGGGCGCCTCTTCAGTGAACGACCAGTACTGCAAGGCCGCGACGACCCCACCCGCCGTGGTGCGGGCGGCACGCATCGGATCACCCGCACCCAACTCGGCCGCGGGCTGCGCGAACAGCGCGGCGAGGGCGTCCACGAGAGCGACGGTGACGTGCGCGGCTCGGGGCGTGTGGCCGGTGGCGTTGGACAGGACGGCCCGGGTCTGCCGGGCCCGATCCTCGTCGGAGGCCTGCCGCAGCGCCGCCTCGATCCCGGCGCGCAACCTGGCCTCCGGTCCACCGTCGGCCGCCCGCGCCATCCGGTGGCGCACATAGCCGACGACCGTGCGTGCGCCCCGCTCGACGATGGCCTCTACCAGGGCGTCCTTGCTTGCGAAGAAGCGATAGAAGGCGTCGTTGGACAGACCGGCCGCGGCCACGATGTCGGCCACGCGCGGGCGCCGCCCGGGGGCCGCCACCATGAGCGCCAGCCCGGCGTCCAGCAGCGCCAGAGCAGCCTCGTCACCGGTGGCTTCTTCCGGCTCCCCAACTCGGCCGGGCGCAGCCGATCGGACCGGCGGGGATGAGTTGGTCTCGGATTTCATAGGCGCTCACCGTCCGGGAAGTGGGCGATCGGAGCGCAGGCCAGCGGCGTCAGCGAAGGACCGTCCCGCCGTCGACGTTCACGACCTGCCCGTTGATCCATTCGCCTTCGTCGGAGAGCAGGTAGGCCACCATGCCTGCAATGTCCTCGGCCCGGCCATGACGTGTGCTGCGGGTCCGGGCGAGCATGCTCCGCAACATCTCCGGGGGTGCGCCCCGTTCGATGTCGGCGGTCAGGACGAGTCCCGGTGCGACCGCGTTGGCCCGAATGCCGTCCCGTCCCCAGCGCGAGGCCACGTGGCGGGTGAGCGCGTTGATGCCCGCCTTGGTCGCGGCGTACGCCGGCCGCTTGGCGTCACCCGTGAACGAGGCGATGGAGGAGGTGTAGACGATCGCGCCTCCGCCGCGGGCGAGGAGCGCGGGCACGGCGTGACGGGACACCAGCATGTGACCGCGCAGGTTGACGGCGACGGTGCGGTCCCAGATCGCGAGGTCCATGTCGACGACATCGGTGTCCTTCTGGACCGCGCCCATGTCCCCGGCGTTGACGTGCACGGCGTCCAGACCGCCGTAGGTTCGCAGCGTGGCCTCGACCAGGTGCCCGACCGAGGTGTCGTCGGAGATGTCGAACTCCACCGCGACCGCCTCGCCGCCCCCGGCGCGGATGGCGTCGGCGGTCTCCTCGGCCCCGTCCGCGTTCAGATCGCCGACGACGACCCTGGCTCCTTCCCACGCCAGCCTGCGCGCCGAGGCGGCACCCAGCCCGGTGGCCGCACCCGCCACCAGGACGACCTTGTCCTTCAGACCTCGCACGATGTCCGCCTCCGCTCTCCTGGGCTCCCCGGGCAGGCGAGCGCCTGAACTTTCCGCGAACGCCCATCATCACAATGCGGGAATGATGTTCTACGATACCGAGAATACTAATCTCACGCCGGAGTGCGCCAGGGAACAGGCGGCTTCGGGCACTTCAACAGGACGGGAATGGGATGGGGTACGCAGACGCGTTGTTCGATCTCACCGGCCGGGTGGTCCTCGTCACCGGCGGCAGCCGGGGGCTCGGACGGGCCATGGCGTTCGCGGCGGCACGCTGCGGAGCCGACGTCGTCGTCGCCAGCCGGACATACGACGCCTGCGCCGCGGTGAGTGCGGAGATCCAGAAGGAGACAGGGCGTGCGGCACTGCCGTACGCCGTACACGTGGGCCGCTGGGACGAACTGCCCGGTCTGGTCGACGCGGTCCACGAGCGGTTCGGCAGGATCGACGTACTGGTCAACAACGCGGGCATGTCCCCCGTGTACGAGGATCTGGGCGAGGTCACGGAGAAGATGTTCGACTCGGTGCTGGGCCTCAACCTCAAGGGTCCCTTCCGCCTGTCCGTGTTGGCCGGGAAGGGCATGGCCGAGGCCGGCGGCGGTGCGATCGTCAACGTCAGCTCCACCGGTTCGATCCGGCCGCGCCCGGCGATCGTGCCGTACGCGGCCGCCAAGGCCGGGCTGAACGCGGTGACCGTGGGTCTGGCACAGGCGCTCGGGCCGACGGTGCGGGTCAACACGCTGATGTGCGGCCCGTTCGCCACGTGGGCCACCCGGGGCTGGCAGGAGAACCCCGAACAGCTCGCCGAGGGGGTGCGCCCGCACGCGCTGCAACGTGTCGGCGCCCCCGACGAAGTGGTGGGCGCCGCTCTGTACCTGATGTCGGACGCCTCGTCGTACACCAGCGGGGCGACGCTGCGGGTGGACGGCGGGATGCCGTAGCGGCCCCCCTGAGCCCGGGCGGCTTCTAAGCCGTGTCGTCGTGCTCCCCGAGGCGAGGCGGCGGGCCGTACGACGGCTGGTGCCCGGCGATCCGGAACGGGCTTGCGACCAGGCGGTGTTCGCCGGCCCGCACGACCGCGTCGGGAAACTCGACAAGTGCCCGGGGCAGCGTGCGTACGGCTGCGGCGGGGACGCCCAGCGGGCGCAGCCGACGTTCCCAGTCCACCGCCGAGTCGGCGGCGAGCGCCTTGGTCACCGCGGCGACCACCTCGTCGCGGCGGGCCGCGCGCTCGGCCATCGTCAAGTAGCCCTCGATGCCGGCCTCCGCGGCGAAGGAGCGCCAGAAGCCGTCGTGGGTGATGAAGAGGGCCAGGTGTCCCTCGGCGGTGGGGAAGAGCTGGGCGGGGACGTAGTGGGCGTGGGCGCCTCCCAGGCGGCGCGGAGCCTTGCCGTCGTTGAGCCAGGCCGCGGCGTGGTAGTTCAGCTGCGAGAGCATCACGTCGCGCAGCGACACCTCGATCTGGCCGCCGCGTCCGGAGACGATCTGGGCCAGCAGGCCCAGCGCGGCTGCCATTCCGGCCGAGTTGTCGACCGAGGAGTAGCCGGGCAGCGCGGGCGGGCCGTCCGGGTCGCCCGTCATGGCCGCGATGCCGGTGGCCGCCTGGACGACGTAGTCGAAGGCGGGCAGGTCGCCCGCGTCCATGCCCCAGCCGGTGAGGGCCACGCACACCAGGCGTTCGTTGTAGGGCTTCAGGGCCTCGTAGGTCAGGCCGAAGCGCTCGATGGCGGACGGCTTGAGGTTGACCAGCAGGGCGTCGGCGTCGCGCACCAGCTCGTGCAGGCGGTCCTGGCCGGCGGGGGCGCTCAGGTCCACGCGGACCGAGCGCTTGTTCCGGTTGAGGCTGGCGAAGTAGGCGTCGGAGACCTGCCGGGACAGGTCGCCGCCGGGCGGTTCGACCTTGGTGACCCGGGCGCCCAGGTCGGCGAGCAGCATGGTGGCGTACGGGCCGGCCAGGATGTGGCCGACCTCCAGCACGCGCAGGCCGGCCAGCGGGCCGTTCACCGCAGGTCCGCCGCGATCGCGGCCACCGCGTCACGGGTGCGCAGTTTCGAGGCGACCAGTTCGTCCCGCCCGTTCCCCAGGGGCAGCAGCCGTACCGACAGATCCGTCACCCCCGCGTCCGCGAACCGCCTGAAGCGGGCCCTGATGGCCGCCTCGTCACCCGCCGCGCACAGGTCGCCGACGTCGCGGGCGTCGCCGTACTCCAGCAGGCGCTGGTAGTTGGGGGACACCTCGGCCTCGCCGAGGATGCGGTTGGCCCGCTCGCGCGCGGCGTCGACCTCGTGTGGTGCGCACAGACACACCGGGATTCCCGCGACGATGCGGGGTGCCGGACGGCCCGCGGTCTCGGCAGCCTTGGTGATCGTCGGGGCGACGTGCTCGGCGACCGACCGCTCGTCCGCCATCCACAGGACCGTGCCGTCGGTGTACTCCCCCGCGATGCGCAGCATCACCGGGCCCAGCGCGGCCATCAGAACCGGCAGGGGGGCGACCGGGGCGATGGTGAGCGGGTTGTGGACGCGGAAGAAGTCGTTCTCGATGTCCACCGAACCACCCCCGGACAGCGCCGAGTTGAGCACCTCCAGATAGGCGCGGGTGTACGCCGCGGGCTTCTCGTACGGCAGGCCCAGCATGTCGCGGACGATCCAGTGGTGGGAGGCACCGACGCCGAGCGTGAGCCGTCCGCCCGCCGCAGCCTGCGCGGACACGGCCTGACGGGCCAGCGCGATGGGGTGCTGGGCGTGGACCGGGACGACGGCCGTGCCCAGTTCGACGCGCTCGGTGGCCTGGCCCATGAGGGCGACGGCGGTCAGGGCGTCGAAGTCGGTCGGTACCTGTGGCACCCACACGGTGTCGAAGCCGGCCTCCTCGGCCCAGCGGGCGTCGTCGACCATGCGGGCCGCCTTGTGCGCGGCGTCGCCCCGTTCGGGGCCGCTCATCACTCCGACTCGCATGGTCTAGTCCTCCGGGGCTGTCAGGACGCGGATGTCCGCGACGATCGCGTCGAGCGGGGTGCCCGTGGGGTACACCCCGGCGGCTCCGGCCTCCCGCAGCCGCGCCACGTCCGAGGCCGGGATGGTGCCGCCGACCACGACGGGGATGTCGTCGCCGCCGGCGGCGCGCAGCGCCTGGACGGTGCGGCGGGTGAGGGTGAGATGGGCGCCGGAGAGGATGGACAGGCCGACCAGGGCGACGTCCTCCTGCACGGCGGTGGCGGCGATGTCGGCCACGCGGTGCCGGATGCCGGTGAACACCACCTCGAAGCCGGCGTCGCGGAGCCCGCGGGCGACCAGTTTGGCGCCACGGTCATGTCCGTCGAGCCCGGGCTTGGCGACGAGAACGCGCACAGGTGTGGTCATCAGAACACCACCGGCTGCCGGAACTCGCCCCACACCGCGCGCAGAGCGTCGGCCATCTCGCCGACCGTGCAGTAGGCGCCCGCGCACGCGACGAGCGGATCCATCAGGTTCGTGTCTCCTTCGGCGGCGCGCCGCAGATCGTCGAGACGGGCACGCACCTCGGCGGCGCTGCGCTCGGACTTGATCCGCGCGAGCCGTTTGAGCTGGCGTTCGCGGCCCTCGGCGTCAAGTTCGTAGGTGGCGAGGTCGGGCGGGGGCTCGTCCACGGCGAACCGGTTGACGCCCACGACGGGCCGCTCGCCGGAGGCGGTCTCCTGGTGCAGCCGCCACGCCTCGTCGGCGATGAGCCCCTGGAGGTAGCCGTCCTCGATGCAGCGCACCATGCCGCCGTGCGCCTCCAGGTCCGCCATGATCTCGACGATCCGCTCCTCGGTGGCGTCGGTGAGGGCCTCCACGAAGTACGAACCCCCCAGCGGGTCGGCGACCTTCGTCACGCCCGTCTCGTGCGCGAGCACCTGCTGGGTGCGCAGGGCGAGCGTCGTGGACTCCTCACTCGGCAGGGCGAACGGCTCGTCCCAGGCCGCGGTGAACATCGACTGCACCCCACCCAGCACCGACGCGAGCGCCTCGTAAGCGACGCGCACGGTGTTGTTGCGGGCCTGCGGGGCGTAGAGGGAGGCGCCACCGGCCACGACGCCGAAGCGGAACATGCACGCCTTGTCGGTGGTCGCGCCGAACCGCTCGCGCACGATGGTCGCCCAGCGCCTGCGCCCCGCACGGTACTTGGCGACCTCCTCGAAGAAGTCGCCGTGCGTGTAGAAGAAGAAGGAGACCTGCGGGGCGAACTGGTCGATGGTCATCCGGCCGCGTTCCAGGACAGTCTCGCAGTACGTGACCCCGTCGGCGAGGGTGAACGCCATCTCCTGTACGGCGTTGGCGCCCGCGTCGCGGAAGTGCGCCCCCGCGACGGAGATCGCGTTGAAGCGGGGCACCTGCGCGGCGCAGAACTCGATCGTGTCCGCTATGAGCCTCAGCGAGGGTTCCGGGGGCCAGATCCAGGTACCGCGCGAGGCGTATTCCTTGAGGATGTCGTTCTGGATGGTGCCGGTGAGCTTCGCACGGGGGATGCCGCGCTTCTCGGCCGCGGCGACGTAGAAGGCGAGCAGGATCGCCGCCGTGCCGTTGATGGTGAAGCTGGTGCTGATCCGGTCCAGCGGAAGGGTGTCGAAGAGGATCTCGGCGTCGGCGAGGGTGTCCAGCGCGACCCCGACCCGGCCGACCTCGTCGGCGTACTCCGGGTCGTCGGAGTCGTAGCCGCACTGGGTGGGCAGGTCGAGCGCCACCGACAGGCCCGTGCCGCCCTGGTCGAGGAGGTAGCGGTAGCGGCGGTTGGACTCCTCGGCGGTGCCGAAGCCGGAGTACTGGCGCAGGGTCCAGGTGCGGCCCCGGTAGCCGGTGGGGTAGTTGCCGCGCGTGAAGGGGAACGTGCCCGGGTCGGGGGGGTCGGCGCGGAGGTCCGCGGGGCCGTACACCGGGTTGAGTGGGATGCCGGAGGGAGTGCGGAAGTCCTGGGTCATGTCAGTTGGTCCTTCATCACCTTTCCGGTGGCGTTCAGCGGCAATTCCGTGCGGAACTCGACGTGGCGCGGCACCTTGAAGCCGGCCATCCGCTCGCGCGCCCAGGCGATCAGCTCGGCCTCCGTGATCCCGGCGAATTCGGTGCGCGGGACGACGAAGGCCTTGCCGACCTGGCCGAGCCGCTCGTCGGGCACGCCGATGACGGCGGCCTGGGCGACCGCCGGGTGCTTCAGCAGAAAGCCCTCGATCTCGGCGGGGTAGGCGTTGAAGCCGCCGACGACGAACATGTCCTTCTTGCGGCCGACGATCCGCAGCCGGCCCTCGGCGTCCAGTGCGCCGAGGTCGCCGGTGTGCAGCCAGCCATCGGCGTCCACGGCCTCGGCGGTGGCCTCGGGGTCGTCGAGGTAGCCGCGCATGACGGAGTAGCCGCGCACGAGCACCTCCTCGTCCTCGGCGACGCGCACCTCGAAGCCCTCGCACGGTTTGCCCACGGTCGTGGCGACGGCCTCGTAGGGGTCGCCGGGCCGGGACGCGGTGACGGTGCCGGCCTCGGTGAGGCCGTAGCCGGTCATGAGGTGCGTGAACGGCAGTTCGGTGGTGATGCGCCGGACCAGCTCCCCCGGGATGTCCGCCGCACCGGTCACCGCGACCCGCAGGGAGGACAGGTCGCGGCCCGCGCCGGCCTCCAGCAGGGCGCGGTACAGGGTCGGCGGTCCCGGCAGGACGGTCACCCGCTCCTTCTCCACGAGGTCCAGCACCCGGTCCACGTCGAAGACGGCCACCGGGAGGACGGTCGCGCCCCGGATCATCGACGCGACCAGGCCCGCCTTGTAGCCGAAGATGTGGAAGAACGGGTTGACGATCAGGTACCGGTCGCCCTGCCGGAGCTGGGCGAGGTCGCACCACTCGGTGTACAGGCGCAGGGTCTGGCCGTGCGTCGTCATCACGCCCTTGGGCCGCCCTGTGGTACCGGAGGTGAAGACGATGTCCGCCAGGTCGTCCTCGTCGGCCTTGGGGTCCAGCGGAACGCCTGAGGCGAGGAAACCGGAGGTCTTCAGGTCGATGACCGGAACGCCGGGCGGGCCGGTGAACTCCCGGTCCAGGAAACCGTTCTGGACGAGCAGCGCCTTGGCGCCGCTGCGTACGACGATGTCGTGGGCCTCCTCGTCGAGGAAGCGGGTGTTCACCGGCACCAGCACCCCGCCGGCCGTGAGCAGTCCGAAGGCGGCGACGATCCACTCGGCCGAGTTGGGCGCCCACAGGGCCACCCGGTCGCCCGGGCCGATGCCCGCCGAAGCGAACGCCCCGGCGGTGCGGCGGACCCGGTCGGCCAGGTCGCGGAAGGTGAGGCGCAGTTCGCCGTCCACGACGGCCTCGGCGTCGCCGAACCGGTCGGCCGTGCTCAGCACCAGTTCGGGGATGGTGCGGGCGGTGGTCATGCGTCGATCAGCCGGGCCAGATTGCCGCCCATGACCTTGGCCTTGTCCTCCTCGGACAGCTTCGGGAGGTGGTCGACGTAGGTGACGGGGTCGGCGAGGCCCTCGGGGTGGGGGTAGTCGGACCCGAACAGGACGCGCTCGATACCGATGAGGTTTCCGAGCGCGGCCATGTCCTCCTCCCAGAACGGGCTGATGTGGATGTGCCGCTGGAAGACATCCACCGGGTTCTCCCGGAACTCGTGGGGCATCTTCTTGTGGACGTCCGCGAGCCGGCTGAGCAGCGGTTCCACCCACGAGGCGCCGTTCTCGATGACGGCGACCTTCAGCTCGGGGAAACGGGACAGCGCACCGTGGCAGATCAGCGAGGAGACGGCGTCCTCGATCGGCCGCCACTCGTTGATCTGCCGGAAGGCGTTGGGCTTGAAGGGCAGAAACTCGCGTCGCCGGCCCTCCCAGTCGTTGGCGTAGTTCGAGTAACCGCTGTCGGAGGAGTGGAGGGCGACCAGCACGCCGGTCTCCACCACCCGCTTCCAGAACGGGTCGAACTCGGGCAGCGCGAAGGACCGGGTGCCGCCGAAGCCGGGGACCGGTGCGGGGCGGATGAGGATGGCGCGGGCGCCGCGCTCCACGACCCAGTTCAGCTCCTCGATCGCCTTTTCGATGATCGGCAGCGTGATGACTGGAACGGTGAAGATGCGGTCCTTGTAGGTGAAGCCCCAGGTGTCGTGCAGCCACTGGTTGAGGGAGTGGATGACGACGTGGATCAGCTCCGGGTCGTCCTTCATCCGCTCCTCGATGAGGCTCGCCAGCGTCGGGAACATCAGGCTGCGCTGGATACCGAGCTCGTCCATCAACCGCAGGCGCGGCGCCGGTTCATGGAAGGCCGGGATGGACCGCATGGGCTCGCCGAAGATCTCCCGGCGGGTCTTGCCGTCGGGGTTGCCGACCCTGAAGTACTCCTCCATGGCTCCGGGGCGGGCGACGACCTCGAAGGTCGGGTTCGGGATGTACTCGCTGATCTGCCCGCGTATCGCGATCTTGGTACGGCCGCCGACGTTCACGTACTGGATGGCGCCCCGGTACTCCTCGGGGAGGTACTTGGTGAGCGCTTCCTGCGTCTCGTAGAGGTGGTTGTCCGCGTCGAACAGCGGATACGCGAGTTCACGAGAGGGCATGAGATTCTCCTTCACCGTTTACGAGAATCGTATTCTCGCATCGAGGGAGTGGCAATGTGCTTGCGAAGGACGAACTTCTTCACCTTGCCGCTCGGGGTGCGCGGGAAGTCCTCGACCTTGTGGACCACCTCGGGCCACTTCTGCCGCGCCAGGCCCACCCGGCCGAAGTGCAGGCGCACCTCGGCGAGACTCGGCGCCGACCAGCCGGGCAGCATGCGCAGGACGGCGGCGGCCCGCTCCCCCAGACGCGGGTCCGGCACGGCCACCACGGCCGCCTCCGCCACACCGTCCAGCCCCAGCAGGACCTCCTCGACCTCCAGGGCGCTGATGTTCTCCCCGCCCCGGATGATGACGTCGGCCTTGCGGTCGGTGACGGTCAGCCAGCCGTCGGCGTCGAGCACGCCTATGTCGCCGGTGCGGTACCAGCCGTCGGCGTCGAAGGCGGCGGCGGTGAGCTCGGGGTCGGTGTAGCCGAGGCAGAGGTCGGGGCCGCGGGTGAGGATCTCACCGTCCTCGGCGAGCCGGACCTCCGCACCGGGCAACGCGAGGCCGTCGGTGTGCAGGCGTTTGGCGGCGGGGCCGTCGTACGGGGTGCAGGTCACCGAAGGGTGCTCGGTGGAGCCGTAGGCCCGGAAGACGGTGACGCCGAGGGACTCCAGCCGGGTCGTCACGGCGGAGGCGATGGAGGCGCCCCCCAGTCCGGCGTACTTCAGCCGCGCGACGTGCTCCTCGGTGCAGTCGGGGTGGTCGAGCAGACTGGTCATGTAGTACGTCGCACCGCCGCCGACGGTGAGCCCCTGGTCCCGCATGAGGGCGAGCGCCCGGGCCGGGTCCCAGGAGTCGCCGAGGTTGACCGGGGTGCCGTCGAGGACCGGGATGAGAAACGCGTTGATCATGCCGATGAAGTGGCCGACCGGCGCGACCGTGAACTGCCGCCCTCGGTCTGGGGGATAGCTCGCGGCCAGCTGCCGGGTTTCATAGCCGAGGGTGCGGTGGCTGTGGATGACGCCCTTGGGGTCCCGGGTGGTGCCGGAGGTGAAGGCGATGAGTGCGGGGGTGCCCGGGTCCACCGACAGGACACCGGCCAGCGGCTCGTCGGCGAGCAGCTCGTCGAAGTCCCGCCCGACGACGCCGACGACCGGCACCTCGGCACACAGGTCCGGTCGGAACTCCGTCCGCCCGAAGCGCTCGGCGGCGAAGAGGGCCTTCGGGCGGGTGGCGTCGACGATGTAGCGGACCTCCTTGGGCCCGTAGAAGTGGACCACCGGGACGACGACGGCACCGAGGAAGGCCGAGGCCCAGAACACGGCCGCCGCCTCCATCCAGTTGGGCAGCTGCATGACCACCACGTCACCCGGGCCCACGCCACGCGCCCGCAGACCTGCGGCCAGCCGCCGCGCCGTACGCTCCACGTCGGCGAACGTGCCCTTCCAGGGCCGCACCTCGGAGTGCACGCGGAACTCCACGTCCCCGGACTTGCCCAACCCGGCCGCCAGCAGGTCGCCCAGGGTCTCCCTGGTCCACCAGCCCTCGGCCTCGTAGCGCGCCGCGAGTCCGGGCGGGATTGACCGCAGGGCGCCGGGGGGAATCGCCGTCATGACAGATACTCCTCCCTCGTATGGAGAATTGCACTCTCCCATAGTGAGAAGGTAAGTTCCATACATGGCACGGGACCATGGCTTCCATCCGGTGCGGATCACCCGGGTCGTCGACGAGACACCGGACACCCGCACCTTCGCCCTCGACGCGCGCTTCCCCTACCGGGCCGGGCAGTTCCTGACCTTCAAGGTGTGCGGGACACTGCGCAGCTACTCGATGTCGTCCTCGCCCGACACAGACGGGGAGGTGTGTGTCACGGTCAAGCGCGTGCCGGGCGGGCTGGTCTCCGGCTGGATGCACGAGCGGCTGAGGCCCGGCGACTCGCTGGAGGCCACCCTGCCCGGCGGTTCGTTCTGCCTGCGCGGGGACGCCGGCGACCGGCCTCTCGTCGCGTACGCCGGCGGCAGCGGCATCACTCCGGTGTTCTCGCTGGTCAAGAGCACGCTGGCGACGACTGGCCGTGACGTCGGACTGCTGACCGCACATCAGAGCGCCGGGGCGGCCATCTTCCGCAAGGCGCTGGACGCCCTCGCGGCGCGCCACCCCGGCCGACTGGACCTGCGCCATCACTTCGACGACCGGGACGGGCTGGTCACCCCCGGGGAGATACGGGCCCTGGCCGACGAGGGGGCGGATTTCTACGTCTGCGGGCCGGAGCCGTTCATGGCGCTGGTCGAGCGGACCCTCACCGCCCACCGGATCGCTCCCGAGCGGATCCTGGTCGAGCGGTTCACCCCGACGGCACCCGTGGAGGCGGCCGAGGAGGCGTTCGCCGGGGCGCCGGAGCCCGTCGCCGGGACCGTCACCGTCGACCTGCGCGGTGAGCGTCGTACCGTGCCGCAACGGCCCGGCGAGACGCTGCTGCAGAGCGCCCGCCGGGCCGGCTTCACGCCGCCGTTCTCCTGCGAGTCCGGGGACTGCGCCACCTGCATGGCCCGGCTGACCGACGGCGAGGCCAAGATGCGGGTGAACAACGCCCTGGCCGCCGACGAGGTCGCCGAGGGCCATGTGCTCACCTGCCAGGCCGAGCCGACGACCCCCGACGTGACCGTCGTGTACGAGGACTGACCCGGCAGCATCCGCATCCGCCCGACGACCGGAAGGCCGCACATGGTTGAGCTGGAGCTGGAGGACGGCCTGGCGGTCGTCACCATCGATCGTCCGCACGCCCGCAACGCCATCGACCCGCACACCATGGGCGAGCTGGAAAAGGCGCTGGAAGCGGCTGAGGGCGCGCGGGCCCTGGCGGTGACCGGATCGGGCGAGAAGGCGTTCGTCTCCGGCGGCGACCTGAAGGAACTCGCTCGGCTCCGCACCGAGGGCGAGGCTTCGGACATGGCGCTGCGGATGCGGGCGCTGTGCGACCGGATCGCCGCGTTCCCCGGACCGGTGGTGGCAGCGCTCAACGGGCACGCGCTGGGCGGCGGCGCCGAGGTCGCGGTGGCTGCCGACGTCCGCGTCGCCGCCGACGACATCCGGATCGGGTTCAACCAGACCAAGCTCGCCATCGTGCCCGCATGGGGCGGTGCCGAGCGGCTGGCGCGGCTGGTGGGGCCCGGGCGGGCACTGCTGCTGGCCGGCACCGGGCGGGTCCTGGAGGCTGCCGAGGCCGAGCGGCTGGGGCTGGTCGATCTGGTCCTGCCCCGCACGCAGTTCGCCGACCGCTGGCGGGAGGTGGCCCACTCCCTCGCCACCCCGCAGGCCCGCGAGATCAAGAACCTCACCACCCGGACCCGTCCCGTACGCGAGGCCGCCGAGGCATTCGCCCGGCTATGGGTGTCCGAGGAGCACTGGGAAGCAGCGGAGAAGGTGATGTCCCGTGGTAAGTGAAGTACGCGTCGACGAGGGGCCGTTCGGGCCGGAGGTCCGCCCCGAGGGCAGGGCCGTGGCACAGACGGTGCTGTATCTGCATGGCGATCCGCGGCTCGCGGGCACTCCGCAGGACGCACTGCCGACCGCCCGGGAACTGGCCCGGCTCACCGGGTACGCGGTCGTCTGCGCCCGCTACCGGCCTCGCTTCCCGCAAGCCTTGGAGGACGTGTGGGCGGCTTGGGAGCACTGCCACGCCGGCGGTCCGGCGACGGTGGCGGGCAAACGGCTCGGCGGGGCCCTCGCCGCCGGCCTGCTGCTGCGGCTGCGCGACGCGGGCGCGACGCTGCCGACCTGCGCGGTGCTCTCCTCACCGGTACTGGACTTCACGCTGGACTCGCCCAGCCTGCTGCTCAACGCAGCCGCCGACCGCACCGTGGACGCGGAAGCGCTGCCGGTCCGGGCGGCCGCGTACGCGGGGACGACCCCGCGCGACCATCCGCTGCTCAGTCCGCTGCACGGCAATCTCCACGGCCTGCCGCCGCTGCAACTGCACGCGGCCGGCACGGAGGTGCTGCTCGACGACACGCTGTCCTTCGCGACCCGGGCGGCTCACTCCGGCGTCCCGGTGGACATGCGGATCCACGAGGACTCCGCCGCGCAGGGCCTACGGCAGCTGGAGGCGACGGCGCAGTTCCTGCGGGCCTGGTGCCCGGACGGGGCCGTCGTGCCACGTCGCGGATGAACTCCGCGGCGCCCAACGCCTTCGCGGCCCGTCGAGCACGCGCTGACGGCAGGGAAGCCGCAATAGCCGCTGCCGAGCGCCGAGCGGGCGAGATGATGGCCGGTGACCCCTCGGAGGTGGGCCGGGGAGGGCGGCGAGGGACCAGCAGGGCCACGGTGTCGGGCCGTTCCAGATCAGCGCGCGACTTCAGGAAGGCCATCGCGTCGTAGGCCGGGCCGGCCGGCGGGTCCGGAGGGTAAGCAGCCGCGCGCGGTACGGACCTGGGAGGCCGGGTGGCCAGGTTTCGGTGGGCGCCGGACGGAGCGTCGGGACGGAACCGCACGACCAGGCAGCGGGGTTCGCGCAGCCCGGCACCGACGTGCGGACGGTCCAGTCGTACCGCCACGCCGACGGCACGCAGCACCTGTCCGGTATGACGAGGCCCGTGGAACCGGAACCGTCAGGGAGGTGAACGGTCTCCAGCCCCGACGCCGGCGAGGGAGAGCCGGGCCGTGGTAGGCGGCCCGGCGACAACCACCCCTATCGTGCAGCGAGTCCTGACCCCCACCACGGGACCCGGTCGCCGACGTCGTTGGCGGCGAAGAAGTTCCTGACAGCGGTCTTCTCACTCGCGTCTGGCCGATCGTTGACGCAGTCCGCTCCTCCCCAGGCGCCCGACATCACCTTGGAGCAGGGGCTGCCCGGGCCCAGGTCGGGAAGCGACAGAATGTGACCCAGTTCGTGGACGACGATGCGGGAAGGCTTGTACAACTGGGCGTCCCCGACCTCCAGGTACACCCAGCCGCGTCCCGCGCCCTTGATGTTGACGTGGGATTGGACACCCCTGGCCGTCTTGTACTCCATGACCCGCAGCGCCGCCGGAGTGTCCTGCTCGACGAGCTTGATCGTCGGGACGGCTGTGTTCCAGATCGCGATCGCCTCGCGGGCCGCGTCGGTATAGGAGCCGGCCAGCAGCAGGTCGATCGGGATGACCTCCGGGGCGGGTTCGGCCGCGCCGGCCGGTGTGCTGACACCCAACAGGGCGCCACATGTGAGGACCGCGGTCGATAACAGGTTCAGTCTTCGGGCCACAGAATTCGCCTCCATTGCATGGACGGATGTGAACGCACGCCAGTGCCGGACCTGCCTGACGCGCTCTCAGGTGGGGTAGTCGTTCTCGCGCAGGTGCTGCATCAGCGCCGCGTACTTCTCGGGCCCGCCCCTCCAGCGCGTGGTCCGCAGGTACGGGCGCCGGTCGGCGCCGCCCGCCTCGACGAGCAGCACGCGGACCTGATTGGCTCGGTAGCCGTTCGGCCGGCGCACCACCTCCCGCTACGTCGCCCGCCGCAACGTAGTCGTACATCACGGTCCTTTGTGGGCGCGCGAGGTCTCGACGGTGCCGCGCGGTCCCCTCCTCGGCTTCCCGTGCGGAGCCGGCCGGTGGTTTCGGCGGGGTCAGGATCCCGCTGTGTCGTCTCCGTACACCCGGCCACCCTTCATGACGAAGCACACCTTCCCGGTGACGGACAGGTCGGTGAGCGGGTCGCCGGGCACGGCGATGATGTCGGCGAGGAGTCCGGGGGCGATTCGGCCCCGGTCGTCGGCGTCGATCAGTTCGGCGGCGACGGTGGTCGCGGCGCGCAGGGCGTCGACCGGTCGCATGCCCCGGTCGGCGAGGGCGAGGAGTTCCATGACGCCCTTGCCGTGCGGAATGGCGGGGGCGTCGGTGCCGAGGGCGACCTTGACCCCGCGCCGGATCGCGCGGGCGGTGGACTCGCGGGCGCGTGGGAAGACGTCGGCGGCCTTCGCCCGGAGCGCCGGGTCCGCGTGCGCGGTGTCCATGCCCTCGGTGAGCGAGGTGGTGGCCACCAGGAAGGTGCCGCGCTCGATCATCAGGTCGAGGGTGGCGTCACTGGCCAGGAAGCCGTGCTCGATGCAGTCGATGCCGGCCTCCAGGGCGGCCCGGATCGCCGAGTCGCCCATGCAGTGCGCGGCGACCTTCAGCCCCGCGCGGTGTGCCTCGTCGACGATGGCGCACAGTTCCTCGTCGGAGTATTGCTGCGCACCGGCGGGGCCGGTGTGCGACATGACGCCGTTGGAGGCGCACACCTTGATGACCCGTGCCCCGTACTTGATCTGGTGGCGCACCGCCTTGCGCACCTCCGCCACCCCGTTGGCGATGCCCTCCTCCACGGTGAGCGGGAGCACGCCCGGCGCGAATGCCTGGAACATGGTCGGATCCAGGTGCCCGCCGGTCGGGGCGATCGCGTGCCCGGCGGGCACCACCCTCGGGCCCTCGACCCAGCCCAGGTCGATCGCCTTCTTCAGCGCGACGTCCAGCAGCACTCCCCCGGTCTGGACGAACAGGCCGAGGTTGCGCACGGTGGTGTAGCCGCGGCTCAGGGTGCGGCGGGCGTTGGCGGCGGCCCGCAGGGTCCGTACGGCCGGGTCCTCCTGGACCGGGATCAGCGGGCTGCGGTGGTCCGGACCGCCGAGGAAGAGGTTGACCTCCATGTCCATCAGGCCCGGCAGCAGGGTGACGTCCCCGAGGTCGCGGACCACCGTGCCCTCGGGCAGCCGGGTGGGCTGGACCTCGGCGATGTGCTCGCCCACCACCAGTACCTGACCCGGCTCGACGATCTCACCCTTGTCGACGTCCAGCAGGCGTGCCGCCCGCAGCAGCACGGGCGGCTGCGGCGCCTTCTCCCTGCCGGCCGCCCCGCGTTCCCGGGCGGCCATCACACGGCGGGTTCGATGACGGCGTCGATGCTGGAGGGGCCGCTGTCCGGGACCCTCGGCTGGCCCCACGCCTCCACCGGGAAGGCGACGGTCACCAGTGCGCAGAACGCCCACAGCAGGTGCTTGTCCTCGTCGCTGATCCCGTCGAGGCGGAGGTTCTCCACATACTCGGTGTTCTGCTGGAGGAGTGGATACGCCACGTCGTAGAAGGCCTGAAGCTCCTCCATGGTGCTGGTGACGCGTTTGGCGTAGCGGGCCCGCTCGCCGCGGACCGCCCAGTCCGCGAACGGCTCCAGCGCGGCGAAGTCGGGGGGAAAGACGTTGCCCATGTCTAAGGTCTCCGTGTCTGTTCGGCGGGCGTCTTCGGGCGGAGGGCGTCTCAGGAGGTGGGCGCCGCGGCGTTGCGCTGCTGGTACTCGCGCACGTAGCTCTGCGTGGTGTTGTGCAGATGGCGGAGCAGGACCTCCTGGTCGCAGAGCGGGAACTGGTCCACCGTCCGCGACTCCAGCATCGTCTGGGTCGCTTCCAGGGTGTTGCCGTCCTGGAGGCCGTACTCCTTGAAGGTCACGGCGGCGAGTTCCTGCTGGAGCCGCTGGAAGCCGTTCTCCGGCGGAACGAAGTAGCAGGTCCCCTCGAAGATGTGGGTGTTGTACGACGTCGGCCAGTAGTGGTACGTCAGCACCCAGTTGGGCCGCCAGATCAGCAGCATGAAGTTCGGGAAGAATACGAACGAGTCCATGCCCCAGACCTCGTTGCGCGTCGGGTTGATCGCCGGCGGCAGCTCCTCGGTCGTCATGCCGATGTCGGGGGCGTCCCACGGCCCGAACAGGCCGCTGCGCAGCACTCGTTCGATGGGCTTGACCATGGCCTTCTCCTTGGGGGGCGCGATACCGCCCCACGAGGAGACCATGCTGTGCGGGCCGTCTATGTCGTACGACAGCGCCTCGTAGCCGTACTTCTTGATCTTGGCGGCCTCGCCGGTCTCGTACTGGCCGGCATGGAGGATCGGCGCGTGGTAGAACTCGGCGAACGCGTCGATGAACAGCTTCCAGTTGCTGCCGATCTCGGCGCGGTACTTGTGCACCTGGGTCAGTTTGTGGAACGGGTAGCCGTCGATGCCCTGGGCGAACTTGCCGAGGTAGGTCTTGAGGGGCGTGGTGTTCTCCGGGTCGAGGTTGACGAAGATGAACCCCTCCCACACCTCCGTCCGAACCTGCATCAGCCCGTACTTCGACGTGTCGATGCCGAAGAACTCCGACTCCTGCTGGACGAAGGTGAGCTTGCCCTCCAGGTCGTAGCGCCAGGCGTGGTACTTGCAGGTGAAGGCCCGGCAGGTGCCCTTGGTCTCCTCGCGCGGGTAGTCGTCCCACACGAGCTTGTTGCCGCGGTGGCGGCAGACGTTGTGGAAGGCGCGCACCTCGCCGTCCGTGCCGCGGACCACGACGACGGACGCCCGGGCGGCGTCCAGCTCCTTGGTGAAGTAGCTTCCCTTGCGCGGGAGTTGCTCTACGCGCCCGACGTTCAGCCAGGTCCGGCGGAAGATGGCGTCCCGTTCCAGCTCGTAGAACTCCGGCGAGATCGAGTCCGCGTAGGAGACGGGACCGGTGTCGATCTTGAAGTGCTCGGTCCAACTGCCCTCGGAGGGCTTGGGGAAGTGCGCCATGGGTCGGAACCTCCACTCAGGGTGACCCGGCAACGATAACAACAGTCTCTAAATTAGAGAATAGCATTTCCGAATCTGCCTAATGACTACTGTCGCATATGTTGATGCCATTCCGGCGGGTCGATACGGTGATGTCATCCCGGACGGCCGCAACGACGACGGTCCTGGACGGCCGCGTCCACGCCCAGCCTCCCTCGCGTTCCTGGCGAGGGCCCGAAGACGGCTCAGCTCATCACGGTCAGGCCCGGCCCAGCGCCGGGGCGGAGAAGGAGAGCGCGGATGTACGACGGCGAATGGCGGCGAGCCGCGGCCGCGGCTCGCGCGGAGATCCCGGGCGACGACGGCACACGTCTGCCTCCGGGCGATCCCGTACCCACCGAGTTCCACGACCACCCGGTGTCCGGGACGTGGGGCGCGTGGGCGGGCGCCGATGTCACCGACTCCGAGGTCGACGAGCTGCTGTTCCAGATCGCCGCCTACGGTGGCGCACGGGAGGGGGAGTGACGGGCCGCCCGGCCGTGGTCGGCTGCGTCGGACTGGGCGCCATGGGCGGCGTGCTGGCGTCGAACCTGGTCCGGGCCGGGTTCGAGGTGGTGGCGTATGACGCCGCCGGTCCTGCTCGGACCCCGCTGGGGGCCCGTTGGGCGCCGGGCCCGGCGGACGTGGCGCGGGCAGCGGCGACCGTGGTGCTCAGCCTGCCGGACGGAGAGGTCTGCCAGGAGGTGGTGCGGGACCTCGGTGCCGCCCGGGACCGGAAGGTCACTCACGTCGTGGACACGTCCACAGTGGGGGTGGCGGCGGCCCGCGTGCTGTCCGCGATGGGGCTGGCGTACGTGGATGCGCCCGTGTCGGGAGGGGTGGCCGGGGCGCGCCGGCGCACCCTGATGGTCATGTACGCCGGGACGGACGAGAACTGCGCCCGGGTGGAGCCGGTCCTGGCCGGTCTCAGCGACCGGCGGCGCAGAGTCGGTGAACGGCCCGGGCAGGCGCAGGCGCTGAAACTGGCCAACAACTTCCTCTCTGCGACCGCGCTCGTGGCGACCAGCGAGGCCGTAGCCTTCGGACGGGCCGCCGGGCTGGACCCGGCCGTCATGCTGGAGGTGCTCAACGCCTCCAGCGGACGCAGCGGAGCCAGTGCGGACAAGTTCCCCAGCGAGGTGCTCACCGGCCGCTACGCCTCGGGGTTCAGCAACGCGCTGATGGTCAAGGACGTGCGGCTGTACCTGGAAGAGGTACGGCGGCTGAGCGGCGCCCGGACCATGGGGACGGTGACGGGATCGGTGTGGGAGGCGTTCGCCGCCGCGGAACCCGACGCCGACTTCACCCGCATCTACCCCTTCGTCGCAGGGGACTGACCCTCCGTGGCAGTCGTGCCGGTGCCGAGGAGCACCGCCATGGCCTCCCGGACGATCTGCGGATAGCGCTCCGCCTCCGGGTCCACGAGCCAGAGCTGGTGGACGCCTTCGATCAGCGCCAGCACGGCAGCCGCGGCGGTCGGCGCGCTCAGCCCGCTGGGCACGCGCTCCCCGTACCGTTCGATCAGGCTCGCGACCAGGTGGTCCTGCACGGAGCGGCACCGCTTCCGGACGAAGCCGGCCGCGGGTTCCTGGCCTGTGACCGCCTCGGCCAGCACCACGCTGTACACGGTGGCGAGCGACGGACGGCTCTGTTCGAAGGCTACGGTCTCGGCGAAGTCACCGGCCCAGTCCTCGCCGACCCGCCGTCCCGCCAGGTTTTCCCGGGCGAGCTCCTCGCGGAAACTGAGGATCTCCAGCAGCAACCGCTTCTTGCTGGGGAAGTAGTGCAGGACGCCCTGCCGAGTAAGGCCGGCCCGATCGGCCACCGCGTCGATCGAGGTGCCCTTGAAGCCGTGGGCGGCCATGACCTCCAGCGCGGCCTCCAGAATCTGCTCACGCCGGTCAGACACCATGTCCTGCCCCTTCCTGCGGTGGAGAGGTGCTCGCACACAGTACGCACGGTGCTCGCACACAGTACGCACGGGCGCGGCCCGGGGGCGAGAGTGCGTTCGCCTCCTCCCCCTCACCGTCCCATCGCGGCGAGAGCGGCCAGGGCCGCCCCCCGGAGTACCGCCCCCTCGCGCACGTCGGCTCTGTCCGCGATCTCGGCGAAGAGGCGCACGTCCTTGGCGAGCAGGCTCCCCGCGTGGGAAGCGATGCGGTCCAGGCCGCCGCCGGCATCGGCGACCCGCTCCAGCGCGAAGCTGGCCGCGCTGCCGCGTGGCAGCACCCGGCTCAGCGCCGCTCGACCGAGACCGAGGGTGGCCCCCAGCCCAAGTACATCCGCGGCGAGCCCCAGATGGGCCGTGAACAGCAGGTTGTTGAGGATCTTCGCCAACTGGCCGGAGCCGGTCGGGCCGAGGTGGACGACGGGGTCGCCGTAGGTGGCGAACACCGGGCGGCAGTAGGCGAAGACCTGCGGGTCCCCGCCCGCCATGACGACCAGGGAGCCCTGGTCGGCCGCCCGGCCGCCCCCGCTGACCGGCGCGTCCACGAGAAAGACGCCGCACGTGCGGGCCGACGTCTCCAGGCGGCGGCAGGTGTCGGGGTGCACCGTCGAATGGACGGCGATCACTCCGCCCCGGCGCAGCCCGGCGAGAACCCCGTCCGGTCCGGTGACCACCTGCTCGACATCGGCGTCATCGACGACGCACAGGCACACCAGGTCGCTGGTCATGGCCAGTTCGGCGGGCGAGGAGACCATCTTGGCACCACTGTCCACGAACGGAATCAGCGTGGCGGGTCTGCGGGCCCACATGGTCGTCTCGTGTCCGGCGGCGATGATGCGGCGTGCCATGGGCGCGCCCTGACTGCCCAGTCCGATGAATCCCACGCGCAGCGAAGGCCTGCTCATGCAGTCCTCCGGGGGCGCCAGAACGCAGCGAGCAGTCCGGCGGTCGCCACCACGCCCAGTCCCAGTACGACACCGGCGCCCGCCCACCCCGTGACCGCGGTGCCGGCCGCCGTGTCCACCGCGTACTCCCCCGGACCCCAGGCGCCGAGCGCGAGGGAGAGCACGCCCAGGACGAGGACGTACTCCCAGCCTTCCTTGAAGACGAAGAACCCGTGCGGCCGGTGGGCGAGCAGCCCGGCGACCAGCATGACCGACAGCACCGCCGCGCAGGCCAGCGGCGTGAGCAGTCCGAGCACCAGGAGGGCGCCCGCGCCGATCTCGGTGACCACACTGAGCCACGCCTGCAGGCGCGGCCGGGTCAGCCCCAGGCCGGCGAACCAGCGCGCGGTGCCGGTGATGCCGCCCCCGCCCCGCCAGTGGTTCCAGCCGTGCGCCACCATGACCGCGCCCAGTACGAGCCGGACCACCAGCAGCGCGGCGTCGAAGGCCTCACCCATCGCGCCGTCCCCGTTCCGCGGGTAGCGCGGGCACGCCGAGCGCGCACTCCTCGACGAAGGCCAGGACGTGCAGGTGGTATGCGAGGGCGGTCCGCCCGACGCTGGTGTTGTGGCCCGCCCCCGCCTGTTCGTGGAGCACCACGCGAGGTGAGCCGGTGAACAGCGAGGCGAGGTCCGACAGGCCCTCCTGCCCGTTGATCCACACCTGCTCGTGTTCGGCGAGGGTGATGTGGACCGGCACCGCGACACGCGCCGCCAGCCGGGTCAGGTCCTCTTGCCAGCCCTCCCGGTGTCCCTCGTAGGTGGGCGAGGCCGCGCCGATGCGCTGTCCGCCGTGTACGTCGGGCGGATAGGCCTGCGGCGGGTACCACAGCGCCTGGCGCAGGCTGGGCCGGGTGCGGGTCGGGTCGCTCCGCCACTCTTCCATCGCCCGCACGGCCCGGGGGTGGTGCACCCGGCCCATTCCGGCCAGCTCCACGCCGAGCAGTTCCCCGACCCGCGGGTCGCTTGCCATGCGCAGCGCGAGTTCGGAGCCCGCCGAGTGCGCCCACAGGAACACGCCCACGCCGCGTTCACGGTCCTTCAGCAGCGCCTCAACGGCCTCGTACGCGAAGTCGGTGCGCCGGCCGGATGTGCGCAGGTGGTCCTCGTGCCCGGCGGAACTGCCGTAACCGGGGCGGTCCGGGGCGAGGACGGTGAAGCCGGCCGCGGCGGCGGTGCGCAGGAGGGAGAGCCTCGGGTGCCCGGGGTGGTCGAAGTAGGCCGAGGTGGTGGCGCCGCCGTGCAGGGCCACGATCACGGCCTGCGGTCGCGGCACCTCGGCCACCAGTGCGGAGGCGGGGACGCCGTGCACGTCGACGACCTGCCGGCGTACGGCGGTGGTGAGTTCGGGTTCGAGTGAGGTCATGCCGCAGTCCTGGAAGTCATGCGTCCGTCCTGAGCAGGAGTACGCCGCTGGGGGTGAGCCCGCCGCTGGAGACCACCGCGGTGCGCGCGCCCGCGACCTGCCGCTGCCCCGCCTGGCCGCGCAGCTGGAGCACGGCCTCGTGGAGCAGGCCCATGCCGTGGGTGCGGCCGTGGGAGAGCTGACCGCCGTGGGGGTTCAAGGGAAGCGGGCCGTCCGGGGCGATGTTCTTGCCTCCGTCCAGGAAGTCGCGGGCCTCGCCGATGCCGCAGAAGCCGAGCGCCTCGATCCAGGACAGGCAGTTGAAGGTGAAGCCGTCGTAGAGCAGTGCCAAATCCACGTCGGCGGGACGCAGGTCCGTGCGCGTCCACAGGTGGGCTGCCTGGCCGAGCACCTGGGGTTCGTGCGTGAGGGTGGACTGATCCCATTCGGGGCGTTCGACGATCTGCGTGCCGACGGCCTCGACGCGCACCGGTGGCCCGGGGAGGTCGGAGGCGGTCTCGGCGGCGGAGACGACGACGGCGACGGAGGCGTCGCAGGGGACGTCGCAGTCGTAGAGGCCGAAGGGGGTGGTGACGGTGCGCGCGGTGAGGTAGTCGTCCATGGTGAGCGGGTCGCGGTAGATCGCGTCCGGGTGGCGGGACGCGTTGGCGCGCTGGTTGAGGGCGATCCAGCCGAGGGTCTCCCGAGTGGTGCCGTAGCGGTGCATGTGCCGCTGGGCGTTCATCGCGAGCATGACCGCGGGCGAGACGGCACCGAAGGGCTTGAACCAGCCTTCCGCGTCCGCCCGTCGGGGCACGGAGATCCTGCCCTGCCGGGCGAGTGCGCCGTACGTCGCCTCCCACACCGTGCGGAAGCACAGCACGTGCCGGGCCAGGCCGCCCGCGACCGCGAGCATCGCGGCGATCACCGAACCGCCCGGGCCGGGGGTCTCCCCCGCGCCGTTGTGCCACACCGGGCGGATCCCGAGCGCGGACTCCAGCGCGGTCACACCGCCTTCGGCGAAGCCGCCATAGGCGCCGCCGCCGGGGTAGGTGCACAGACCGTCGATGTCGTCGAGGGTGAGACCCGCGTCGGCGACGGCCTTCTCGCAGGCCTCGACGGTGAGGTCGAGGGGCGGGACCATCAGACGGCGGCCGATGCGTGAGGCGCCGGTGCCGCTGATGACCGCGCGGTCCTCGAACCGGACTCCGGTCAGCGCCGGGCGCAGATGCGTGGTGACCGGGGGGTCCTCAGGCAGGGGTTCGGGCGGGGGCTGCTCGGCGCACGGCCGGAACAGGGGGAGCCATGCCTCGCCGGCCTGCTCGAACACCACCTCCATGCGCATGCCGATCCGCAGGTCCTCCGGCGCGCAGCCGACGACGTTGGTGGTCAGCCTGACGCGCGGGTCCTCCTCGATCGCCACCTGGGCGACGACGAACGGGGAGGGCAGGCCGGGGAACGGGAAACGGTGGTTGACGGTGAAGCCGATCAGGGTGGCGAAGCCCGAGGCTTCCCCGACCTCGGTCTCGTGTCCCCGGCAGTGGCGGCAGACGGGCTGCGGCGGGTGGATCAGTGCCCGGCACGCGGTGCAGGTCTGGAAGCGGAGCCGTCCGTCCCGGCCGGACGTCCAGAAGAACTCGGTCTCCTGGCGGATTTCCGGCTGTGGACGGACGTTGTCCCCGGTCTCGCTCAACGGATTTTCGCCTCCGCCCTGCGGACCGTGACCGGCTCGGCCAGTCCCTGCTCGTCGCAGGCCTGTTGAAGGTTCTCCAGGGTTTCCACCAGTCCGGGTCCGAGGCGGTTGCCCGGCGTGAAGGTCGCCGGGAGGTGGCGCATCCCCTGGATGACGCCGATGGTCTCGTAGTGGACCGTGCCCTCGGGGTCGCACACGAAGTCGGGCATCCGGTCGAGGACCTGGAGCAGCATCCGCTTGAAGACGGTCCGCGCGACGTTGGAGCCGATGCAGCGGTGGATGCCCAGACCGAAGGCGGTGTGGCGGTTGCCGCTGCGGGTGAGGTCCACCTGGTCGGGGTCGGTGAAGACCTTCGGGTCCCGGTTGGCCATCGCCCAGGACAGCCACAACCGGTCGCCCTCCTTGAACTCGGCGCCCGCGATCTCGCAGTCCTCGGCGACGGTACGGCCGTCGCCGGGCGCGGGGGTGAAGTAGCGCAGGAACTCTTCGGTGGCGGTGTCCAGCAGGGTGTCCCGCTCCCCGCTCAGCCGAGCCCGTTCACCGGGGTGCTGGGAAAGCCATTCCAGGGCATGCGCGGTCAGGGCGGTGGTGGTGTCGAAGCCGCCGCCGATGAGCAGGGCCAGCGCGCCGACCAGGTCCTCCTCACGCGGGGCCGCGCCGTCGATCTCCAGGTGGACGAGAGCGTCGACGAGGCCCGGGCGGGGGTGAGCGCGGACCTCCTGCAGCGTGGCTGCGATGTCCCTGATCATCGCCATGTGAGCCGCCACCACCCGTGCCATCTCCGGCGAGTCGGGCGGGGTGTAGACGCCGGCGTGGGCGGGTTCGTTGTACAGCTCCCACTTCTTCAGCGGGATGCCCATCATGGCGAGCGTGAGGACGGCCGGGACGATGTTGGCGAGGTCGTCGACGAAGTCGATCCGGCCGGTCTCGATGCGTTCGTCGATACAGGCCCGGGCCACGTCGTCGATGAACGGGATCCATCGCTGGACGGCCGCCGGCGAGAGGTAGGGGTTGAGGGCGGTGCGGTAGGCGCGCTGCTCGGGCGGGTCCATCTCCAGGAAACCCCCGCGCAAGCCCCTGCCGCGGGGCGGAGCCGGGATGCTGATCCCGCGGTAGCCGCGGCGCTCGCCGTGCACGTCGTGGTCGTTGGACAGCTTCTCACCGGCCCGGGCGAAGGCGAGCAGCTCACGGTTGCCGGCGGCCACCCAGTGGCCGTCGTAGGTGTCGGTCCAGGCGAGCGGGCAGCCCGAGTGGAACGCCCGGGTCTGCTCCTCGAACTGGTCGCGGTACTCCGGTGCGTGCCGGTCGAAGTGGACGCGGGGCTGTTTGCGGGCCTCGTCGCCGGTGGTGTCCGGTGCGGTCATGGGCTGTGCTTCCTCTCGGTCCGCCGGGTACGGCTCAGAACACGCCGATCGCGCGTTCGGGGCAGGAGCGGACGGCCTCGACCACGGCGTCCTCCTGGTCTCCGGGGACGTCCTCGGCGACCGGCGAGGAGTGTCCGTCGATCTCACTGAGTTCGAAGACCTTGGGGGCGCGCATGGCGCACAGGGTGTGCCCCTGGCAGCGCTCGGGGTCGACGCGTACCTTCACGTCGCTCACCTCCGGTTCATGTCAGGTCAGGTCGGCCAGGGACTTGCCGACGTCGGCGAGGGTGGCCGGTTTGCCGTAGTCGCCCTTGTACTTGTAGGTGGGGGCGTCACAGCGGTAGGCGCCGTGGTCGGGTTGGAAGTCGGCCGCCTGCCAGCCCTTGGCGGTCGCCTCGACGATGACGTAGCACTTGGGCGGCTCCTTCGAGGTGAGGTCGAAGGGGGCCTGCAGGCCACCGGCGGTGAAGGCGGTGTTCTTCATCGCGTTCTCGTACAGGCACTTGCGGGTGAGCTCGGCGCAGTCGCGGGCGGCGGTGGCGAACAGCAGCCAGGCGGAGAAGGCGCGCAGGGCCGGGTAGGTGACCTGCTTGCCGGGGGCGTACTTCTCGAACAGGTCGATCACCTGCTGGACGGCCGGGTTGTCCCCGGCGCTCTCCAGCGGGGCGGTGCCGAGGAGTTCGGCGTAGTTGTGCTGCTTGCCCAGGGCGGCGCCGGCCAGTTGCGGGAAGGCGGGGCCGTAGGCGTTGCTGTTGGCGTCGATCCAGTCGAGGGTGTACCCGATGCCGGTGAGGGCCTGCTCCAGTTTGGCCAGGCTCGCGAAGTCGCCCAGGAAGACGAGCCCCTTGACGCCGTCCTTCTTGATCGACTGGGCGTAGGGCGTCCAGTCGGAGACTCCGGCCGCCGGGTACAGGTCGCTGTAGGAGACCGTGCCGCCGAGACCGGCGACGGCTTCCTTGAACTGGGCGGCCATGACCTTGGTGACCGGAGAGTCGCCCGCGATCACACCGACCTTCCCAGCCGAGTCCGGGTACGTGTCCTTCAGCAGCCAGGAGTAGTAGCCGGCGTACTGGAAGTACCCGGCGGTGGGCCCGGAGGCGAGGACCTGGAGGTCGGAGCCGATGGCGCCGATCTGGCTGGACTGGGCGGGGAAGTTGGGCAGCAGGCACTTCAGCCGGTCCTTGACACCGAGGCTGTCCAGTGCCGAGCCGCCGCCCACGAGCGCGAAGTCTGCCTTGCAGGCCTCCAGCACCCGCTGGCGGACCTCCATCAGCTTCGCGTCGCGGGTGACGGGGACGAGGTCGCGGCCGTTGATGCCACCCGCGTCGTTGCACCAGGACGTGAACACCTTCGCGGCGTCCACGAACTCGGACCGTTTGGTGAAGCCGATGTCGGACATGACGCCGACCTGGATCTCGTCGTCAGTGACGCCCTGGACGGAGGAGGTCTTGGCGGTGCCGGGGCCGCAAAGGTCCTTCAGCGTGCCGAAGTCGGAGCTCCTCTCGGCGGCGGGGCTCGACCGCGGTGCGGAGTCGGTGTCGGGGCCGTCACCCGACCGGGTGGAGCAGCCGGCCAGCAGCAGCGCGACCACGGTGGCCGCGCCGATCAGCATCCTGCGCATGGTGCCTCCTCGGGGAGCTCGGACGCCGTCGTCCGAGGGAGGTGAGGGAGTGCGGGGGTGGCGTGGGCCGGGCGCCCCGGCCCGACGGTCAGGTGATCGCGCCGCTCGCCTTGAGGGCGAGGATGCGGTCCCAGTCGTAGCCGAGCTCGGCGAGGATCTCCTCGGTCTGGGCGGCGAACTCCGGGGCGGCTTGGAGGCGGGTGTCCTCGACGTCGAACTGGACGGGACTGGTGACCAGTTCGAGCTCGCCGGCCTGCCCGATGTAGCCGTTGGCGCGGACCTGCTGGTCGGCGGCGGCCTGGAGGGTGTCCTGGACGGGTGCCCAGGGTCCGTCGAGCGCGGCGAGGTCCTTGGACCACTCGGTCAGGGTGCGGCTCGCGATCACCTCGCGGAGGATCTTCACCGCCTCCTTCGTGTGCTCGGCGATGGCCTCGGCGGTGGCGAAGCGGGGGTCGTCGGCGAGTTCCGGCCGGCCGATGCAGCGGCACACGTCGGGCCAGAACTTGGCCGGCTGGAGCATGACGAAGGCGATGAACCGGTGGTCGGCGGTGCGGTAGAGCCCGGAGAGCGGGTTGGTGGGTGAGCCGTGGGCACTGGGCGTCACCCCCTCCCAGGGGCGGTCCAGGTGGACGGAGACGGCGATGGTGTGGCCGAGCGCCCACAGGCCGCTGCCAAGGAGGGAGACGTCCACGACGGGGGCCTCGCCGGTACGCTCCCGGCGCAGCAGGGCGGCGGCGACGCCACCGGCGAGGTTGGTGCCGGAAACGGTGTCGCCGTAGGCGGGTCCGGGCGGGCTGATCAGGCCGTCGCTGCCGGGCGGGGTGATGCTGGCGGCGGTGCCCGCGCGCGCCCAGAAGGCAGTCATGTCGTAGCCGCCCTTGTCCGCCTCGGGGCCGCGCGGGCCGAGGGCGGTGCCGCGGGCGTAGACGATGCGCGGGTTGACGGCGCGGATGTCGTCGACGTCGATGCCGAGGCGGGCGCGGGCGCCGGGCATGAGGCTGGTGAGGAAGACGTCGGAGTCCTTGACCAGTTCGTAGAGCACCTCGCGGCCCTCGGGTCGGGACATGTCCAGGCCCAGGGAGCGCTTGCCGCGGTTGGCGTGGGCGACGTTGGGGTTGGGGTCGCCCTCCACCCGGAACGAGCCGGTCTGGCGCAGCCCGCGCTGCGGGTCGCCGGTGACGGCGTGCTCGATCTTGACGACGTCGGCGCCCCAGTCGGCGAGCACGGCCCCGGCCGAGGGCACGAAGCCGTACATGGCGACTTCGAGGACGCGGATGCCTTCGAGCGGCTTCATGCCACCTCCTCGGGGGGCACGACGCGGCCGAAGGCCTTCTCCTCCAGAAACTCCTCGAACCCGGCGCGTCCGCTCTCCCGGCCGATGCCGGACTGTTTGAATCCGCCGAACGGCACGTCGGCGGAGAAGTAGTTGCCGCCGTTGATCGAGAAGGTGCCGGTGCGGATGCGGCGGGCGAGGCGGATGGCGCGCTCGTCGTCGGCGCTGTGCACGGCGCCGGACAGGCCGTACTTCGAGTGGTTGGCGATGCGGACGGCGTCGTCCTCGTCGTCGTAGGGGATGACCGCGAGGACGGGTCCGAAGACCTCGTCCTGAGCGATCTCGCTGTCGGGGTCGACGCCGGCGAGGAGGGTGGGTTCGTAGAACCAGCCGGGGTCTACGCGCTTGCCGCCGCGGACCAGTCTCGCCCCGGCCTCGACGGCGCGCCGCACCATGGCATCGACCTTGTCGCGTTGTTCCTCGCTGATGAGCGGGCCCATGGCGGTCTCCGGAGCCCTCGGGTCGCCGACGATTACGCGCTCCATGCCGGCCGCGACGAGCTGCACGATCCGGTCGTGGTCGGCCCGCGGGACGAGGAGGCGGGAGGTGAGAGCGCAGCCCTGGCCGGAGTGGGAGCAGATGGTGAAGGCGGCGAACATGGCGGCCTTGGTGTAGTCCGCGTCGTCCAGGACGATCATGGCGGACTTGCCGCCGAGTTCGAGGAAGACCCGTTTCACGGTGTCGGCCGCGGCGGCCATGATGGCCCGCCCGGTGGTGGTGGCGCCGGTGAAGGTGACGAGATCCACGTCGGGGTGGGTGGTGAGCACTTCACCGGTCTCGGCGCGCGAGGAGCTGAGGATGTTGACGACACCGGGCGGGATGTCGGTGTGCTCCGCGATGAGTTCGCCGAGCGCGAGGGTGGTCAGGGGGGTCTGCGGGGCGCCTTTGAGGACGACCGTGCAGCCCGCCGCGAGCGCGGGGGCCAGCTTGGCCAGAGCGAGCTGGTTGGGGAAGTTGTAGGGCAGGATGGCGGCGACGACCCCCGCCGCCTCCTTCTCCACCCAGCGGTGGTGGCGCCGGCCGCGGCTTTCCTTCTCCCCGAGGTCCTCGGTGAACTCGTAGGTCTCCAGGAGGTCGGCGTAGTACGTCACAAGGCCGATGGGTTCGTCGAGTTGGGGGCCGTGGGTGAGCTGGCGGGGTGCTCCGACCTCGGCGATGGTGAGCTCGCGCAGCTCCTCGCGGTGGTCGTCGAGTGCGGTGTGCAGCTGGCGCAGGCAGCGCAGTCGCAGTTCGGTGTCCGTGGCCCAGTCGGTGGTGTCGAAGGCGCGGCGGGCGGCGGCGATCGCGGCCCCGGCGTCGGCCTTCGTGGCGTCCGGAGCGTGGCCGAGCAGGTCGCCGTTGGCGGGGTTGTACGAGGGGAAGGTGCTGTCCGCGGCGACGAGCTTGCCGTCGATCAGCTGGGACTTGACGACGAGACCGCTCACAGCCGCACCACCGATCCGCCGTCGACGGCGATGACCTGTCCGGTGACCCAGGCGGCCTCGTCGGAGAGCAGGAACTTCAGGGCGCCCGCCTGGTCGGTGGGCGTGCCCATGCGTTTGAGGGCGAAGGACTGCACCATGGCCGTGCGGTACTCCTCGGGGATGATGCTGCGGGCCGCCTCGGTGTCCGTCGGGCCCGGCGCGATCGCGTTGACGCGGATGCCGCGCGGGCCGAGTTCGGCTGCGAGGGAGGCGGTGAGGTGGTTGATGCCGGCCTTGGCGAGCCCGTAGAAGCCGGTGGCCTGCCAGGCCGCGGTGGAGGACTGGTTGACGACGGCCGCGCCCTCCTTGAGGTGTGGCAGGGCGGCGCGGGTGACGTGCAGCGCGCCGAGCAGGTTGACCTTCAGGAACCGGTCGAGGTAGTCGTAGTCGACGGTGACGATGCCCTCGCGGCGCATGCCGTGGAAGATCGCCGCGTTGTTGACCAGGTGGTCGATCCGCCCGAACTCGCGCATCACGGTGTCGCCGAGTGCTTCGGCGGAAGCGGGGTCGGCCACGTCGGTCCGCACGAACAGGGCGTCGCCGATCTCCTTGGCGACCCGCTGCCCCTGCTCCTCGTTCAGCTCCGCGACCACCACGCGCGCACCCTCGGCCGCCAGCGCCCGGGCGTACCCCTCGCCGATGCCCTGGCCGGCCCCGGTGACGATGATCACCTTGTCCTTGAACCGCATCCCAGCCTCCTCGTTCGGTAGCTCGGAAACTACATTCTCCCTTTGTGCGAAGCAAGGATTCAGACACGAGAATCTAATGCTCACACCGGTCGGCAAACCGCCCAACACCCCCGCACGCACAGGGGTTTCCGCCCCTACCTATGCGAGAATAGGATTCTCGTATTCGGAAGGGATGTTCCCATGATCGAATCGAAAGCCTTGAGCCCGACGCTCGGGGTCGAGTTCACCGGGGTCACCGACCCGCTCGACGACTCCTTCGTCCACCGCTGCGCGGAGGCCCTCAAGTGGCGGGGCGTCCTGCTGGTGCGCGGGCTGCACCTCGACGACGAGCGGCAGCTGGCGTTCAGCCGCCGTCTGGGCGAGGTGGTGGCACTGAACGGCCAGGAGATCTTCCCGATCTCCATCAATCCGGAGAAGAGCAGGACCGCCAAGTACCTCAAGGGCGCGTTCTTCTGGCACCTCGACGGCACCACCGACGACGTGCCGGTCATGGCGACCACGCTCACCGCCCGCGAGGTCGCCATGACCGGCGGCGGCACCGACTTCGCCAGTACCTACGCGGCGTACGAGGCCCTGCCGGAGAAGGACCGGGAGCGCTACGCGTCGCTGCGGGTGGTGCACAGCTTCGAGGCCGCCCAGCGGCTGGTGGACCCCGACCCCGGCGAGCAGGAGCTGACCGCCTGGCGCACCCAGCCCACGCACGAGGTGTCCCTGGTGTGGCGGCGCCGCGACGGCCGCCGCTCCCTGGTCACCGGCGCCACCGCCGACCACGTCGTCGGCATGGACCCCGGCGACAGCCGCGCCCTGCTGGAGGAACTGCTCGACTGGACCACGCAGGAGCGCTTCCGCCACACCCACGACTGGGCCGTCGGTGACCTGGTGGTCTGGGACAACACCGGCATCCTGCACCGGGCCCTGCCCTATGACGAGAACTCCGAGCGGCTGCTGCACCGCACGACCGTCGTCGGCGACGAGGCGTTCGCATGAGCGCCGCGCAGGCACCGACGGCCGTCGTGACCGGCGGGGCCTCCGGCATCGGCCGGGCGATCGCACAGCGGCTCATCGAGGACGGCCTGAACGTGTCCGTCCTCGACCTCTCCCCTGCCGAGGAGGGCTTCGGCCTGATCGTGGACGTCGCCGACCGCGCCCAGGTCGACAAGGCGATGGACGCGGTACGCGAGCGCTTCGGCCCCGTGGGCGTCCTCGTCAACGCGGCCGGCAAAGACGGCTTCACCCGTTTCGCGGACCTGCCCTTCGCCGACTGGCAGCGCGTGGTCGACATCAACCTCAACGGCGTCTTCCACTGCGTGCAGTCGGCCCTGCCGGACATGGTGCACGCCGGCTGGGGCCGGATCGTCAACATCTCCTCCTCCAGCACCCACTCCGGCCAGCCGTTCATGGCGCACTACGTGGCGGCCAAGTCCGCCGTGAACGGACTCACCAAGTCCCTGGCCCTCGAACTCGGGCCGAAGGGCATCACGGTGAACGCGATCCCGCCCGGCTTCATCGATACCCCCATGCTGCGCACCGCCGAGCGGGAGCAGCGGCTCGGCGGCACCATCGAGGACCACATCGCGCGCACGCCGGTCCGCCGGGTCGGCCGCCCCGAGGACATCGCCGCGACCTGCTCCTTCCTGGTCAGCGAGGAGGCCGGTTACATCACCGGGCAGATCATCGGTGTGAACGGGGGCCGCAACACATGACGAGACTGCGCCCCGTCCCGTATGAGGAGTGGGACGGCGAGGTGCTGCGTCCACTGACGGGCGGGCGCACCGTCCCGCCGTCCAACGCCCTCGGCCTGCTGCTGAACCACCCGCAGCTGGCCAAGGCGTTCCTGACCTTCAGCACCCACCTGCTGTACCGCAGCACACTGCCCGCCAGGACGCGCGAGCTGACGATCCTCAGGGTCGCCTGGCGTCACCGGTGCCGCTACGAGTGGGCCCACCACGTGCTGATCGCACGCGAGGCCGGCGTCACCGAGGAGGAGCTGGATGAGGTCCGCCAGGGCGCCGGCACTTTGCTGAACCGGGCGGTGGACGAACTCGAGACGACCTCCTACCTGTCCGACGACGTGTACGAGGAGCTGGCGAAGCACATGGACGAACGGCAGCTGATGGACTTCGTGTTCACGGTCGGCGCGTACCGGATGCAGGCCCTGGCCTACAACACCTTCGAGGTGGAACCCGATCCGGGGATGGACGACGGGGGCATGAGCGACCGCGGACCGGCCGCGTAGCGGGGGGATGGACATGCCGCATTCCGTACACCCCGGCCGGCCGCTTCGCGTCGTCCAGTGGGCCACGGGGACCATAGGCACGCGATCGCTGCGCGCCGTTGTCGACCATCCGCACATGGTGCTGGCGGGAGTTCACGTCCACTCCCCCGGCAAGGCCGGCCGTGACGCCGGCGAGCTGTGCGGGAGTGGCCCCACGGGCGTCACTACCACCGACCGTCTCGACGACGTCCTCGCCCTAGGGGCCGACTGCGTGCTGTACATGCCGCGCACGGCCGACCTGGACGAGCTGTGCGCTCTGCTCGCGTCCGGCGCGAACGTCGTGGCCACGACCGGCGGGTTCCACCACTCGGCCGGCCTGGACCCCGCCGTCCGGTGCAGGGTCGAGGCGGCCTGCGAGCAGGGTGGCACCTCGCTCCACGACACCGGCAGCAGCCCCGGCTTCATCACCGAGGCCGTACCGCTCGTGCTGGCCTCGGTGCAGCGGCGGCTGGAGAACCTGACCGTCCACGAGTACGCCGATCTGTCCCGGCGGGACTCGCCGGAACTGCTGTTCGACATCATGGGTTTCGGCCGGGCTCCTGCCACTGTGTTCGACGAACGCCGCCTGGTACACGTCGAGGGCAGTTTCGGACCCTCGCTGCGCCTGGTGGCCGACGCCCTGGGACTGCCCCTGGACGCGGTGGAGGCTCATGGGAGGTTCGCCACGGCGGCCCGCACGACCCGCGTCGCCGCCGGTGTCCTGCGCGCCGGGACCGTGGCGGCGCAGCGGATGACGGTGTCCGGCCGGCGCGACGGCCGCACGCTCCTGGAGTTCAACGCGACCTGGTACTGCACCGACGACCTCGCCCCGGCCTGGGACCTGCGTCCCACCGGGTGGCATCTGACGGTCGACGGCGACACGCCCCTCGACGTGGCCATGAGGTTCCCGGTGCCGCTGGAGCGGCTGGCCGCGGTCTCCCCCGGCTACACCGCCCACCGGGCCGTCAACGCCGTTCCCGCCGTCTGCGCGGCGGCCCCGGGACTACGGACCACGGCGGATCTTCCCCCGTTCACCGCGGTGCTCGGCTGAGCCGGGGCCGCCCCGGGGCTCAGCCCTGCTTCAGATGCTGCTTCATCTCGTCGAGGCGGGTCAGGATCGGGAAGCCGTCCACGCTGAGCGCGTTGCCGTGCCCGGTCTGGTGGATGTCGAAGACGGCCTGGAGAGCGGTGTGGAAGCCCTGGACGTCGAGGGTCTGGTTGACGGCACGCTTGGCCTGGCGCAGGCCGAACGGGGGCATCGCGGCGATCCGGTCGGCCAACTCGTAGGTGCCGCTGTCCAGTTCGTCGAGCGGCACCACCTTGTTCACCATGCCGACCTGCTCGGCCTCGCGGGCGGTCAGCGGCCGGCCGGTGAACAGGATCTCCTTGGCCTTGCGCGGGCCCAGCTCCCAGGTGTGGCCGTGGTACTCGACGCCGCCGATGCCCATGTGCACGACCGGGTCGGAGAATTCGGCGTTCTCGGCGGCCACGATCAGGTCGCACGGCCAGCAGAGCATCAGCCCGGCGGCGATGCACTTGCCCTGGACGGCCGCGATGGTCGGCTTGGGGATGTTGCGCCACTTCAGCGAGTACTCCAGATAGTGGCGGGTCTCGGTGTCGTAGATCCACTCCAGGGTGATCTCGCCGGGGCCGGGCCAGCGGTCCTTCAGGTCGTGCCCGGCCGAGAAGTGCCGGCCGTTCGCCCTGAGCACGACGACCCGTACATGCGCGTCCCGCGCGGCCCGGGTGTAGGCCGCGTCGAGGTCGTCGAGGAGCGCCATGGTCTGGGCGTTGGCTGCCTCGGGGCGGTTGAGGGTGATCGTGGCGATGCCGTTCTCGGCCTCGTACAGGATCTGGTCCATGGCGGGTGTCCTCTGTCCCTCTTCTGTCGCGGCGGGGTTCTGTCGCGGCGGGCTTCTATCGCGGCAGGCCGAGGATGCGCTCGGCGATGATGTTGCGCTGGATCTCGCTGGTGCCGCCGGCGATGGTGCCGGCGAAGCTGCGCGCGTACCGCTCGAACCAACTGGAGATGAAGTGCTCGTGGTGCATGTGGTGGTACGGGCCCGTGCGTCTGGGATGCTCGAGTCCCTCGGCGCCGTGGGCCTCCAGCGCGTGCAGGGAGGCGGACTGGACGGCCTCGGAGCCGAGCAGCTTGAGCACCGAGATCTCCGCCGGGTCGCGGTCCGGGCCGAGCTGGCGGTACCCGAGGAGCCGCAGCGCCGTCAGGTCCATGCGGAGGGTGGCGTACCACTCCTGGCCGGCGCCCGCGTCGGCCGCGTCGCGCAGGAGGTCCTCCAGGCGTTCGGCGTACGACAGCCACAATAGGGTGCGCTCGTGGCCGAGGGAGCCGTTCGCCACCCGCCAGCCCTCACCCACGTTCCCGATGAGGTTCCCGCGGGGCACCCGGACGTCGGTGAGGAACACCTCGTTGAAGTCGAGGTCGTCCTCGGCGGCGATCGATCCGAACGGGCGGCGGACGACGCCCTCGGCGCCGGTCGGGATCAGCAGGGCGCTGATGCCCTGGTGCTTGGGCGCGTCCGGGTCGGTGCGGACGAAGGTGAGCAGGACGTCGGCGTCGTGGGCGCCGGAGGTCCAGATCTTCTGGCCGTTGACCACGAACGCGTCCCGGTCCGCCACGGCACGGGTGCGCAGGGCGGCGAGGTCGGATCCGGCCTCGGGTTCGCTCATGCCGAGCGCGGCGGTGATCTCGGCGCGCAGGATCGGCACGGCCCAGCGGCGCTTCTGCTCCTCGGTGCCGAAGGTGAGCAGTGAGGCGGCGATGATGCCGAGACCCTGGGGGTTGAAGCTGTGGTAGATCCGGCGGCGGGCCAGCTCCTCCAGGTGGGCGAGTTGCTGGGGCAGGCCGGCGTTGCGGCCGCCGTACTCGGGCGGCTGGCCTGGGAGCAGCCAGCCCGCGTCGAATAGGGTGCGCTGCCAGCGGCGGGCCCATGCGGGGACGTGGGCGCTGGAGCCGGCGCGTTCGCGGGCCTCGGCCTCCTTGGGCAGGTGGGCGTCGAGGAAGGCGGCGAACTGAGCGCGGAACTCCTCCACCTCGGGGTCGTCGGCCAGCTTCATCACGCGAGCAGCGCCTTCCTGTGAACGGACGCGGTACCGAGGAGCAAGTCGCAGGCCTGGGCACGTTTGAGGTGGTACTGCAGTTCGTTCTCCCAGGTGAAGCCCATGGCGCCGGACAGTTGCAGCCCGTGCCGGAAAACCAGGCGCTGGCACTCGCCGGCCGCGGCCTTGGCCATGTGCGCGGCGTCGGCGCGTCGCGGGTCGTCCTCGGCGATGGTCAGGGCGCTGAAGTGGGTGAGGGCGCGGGCGCGTTCGATCGCCACGTGCATGTCGGCCGCCTTGTGCTTGACGGCCTGGAAGGAGCCGAGCGGCCGGCCGAACTGCACCCGCTGCTTCACATGGTCCAGGACGAGATCGAGGACGCGCCGACAGGCACCCACGCAGGTGGCGGCGAGTCCCACCAGGGCGAGATCGGGCACAGCGGCTGCGAGGTCCTCGGCACCGACGTGTGCGGCGTGCAGCTGCGGATCGAGCACGGGGACCCGTTCGGCGGCCAGCTCCGCTCCCCGGACGACGATGACGCCCCGGCGTGTGAGAAGCGCGACCTCATCGGCCCGGTCGGCGTCCAGGACGTAGCGCCCGACGCCGTCGAACACGGCTGTGCCGCTGCCCTCGGGGAGCCGGCCGGTCAGCGGTGCGAACCAGGTGGCGGTGGCCAGAAACGGAGTGGGGTCGGCGGCGTATCCCAGTTCTTCGAGGATCAGGGCGAGCTCGAGCGGGGGCGCCTCCAGCCAGCCCAGTCGTAGGTACGTGTCCCACTGCCGGCCGGCGGGCCTGCTCCGCACCTTGGCGACTGTCTCGCGCACCGTGCGCCGCAGCAGCTGCTGCTCCTCGTCGAGTTCGAACTCCACGCCCGGCCCCCTCCGCCGTACCGGTGGCTGCACACCGGGCGCGGGCCCGGATCAGAATCGAGAATATCATTCTCACTAGGAGGGAGTAAGACTCTTGCCTTTGGCAGAGCGCGATTCGGTAGGGCGTAGGGCTCATCTTTCCGCCTGCGTGGAGTACCGTTCTTCCATGAGTGCCGTCCCCGCAGAATCCGTCGAGACCCCCGAGCCCGCGTGGCGGCAGCGCGCCGTCGAGCGCTCCACCCGGGCGGCGAAGCTGCGCGCCGAGCAGCGCGTGCAGCGCTTCTTGGACGCCGCCCAGGAGCTCATCGCCGACAAGGGCACCACCGACTTCACCGTGCAGGAGGTCGTGGAGCGCTCCCGCCAGTCGCTGCGCAGCTTCTACCAGCACTTCGACGGCAAGCACGAGCTGCTGCTAGCCCTGTTCGAGGACGCGCTGTCGAAGTCCGCTGCCGCCATCCGGGAGCAGGTCGCTGCGGGGCAGGATCCGTTGGAGCGTCTGAAGCTCGCGGTCGATTTCCTCTACGACGCCTCCACGCCCCGCGAGGGCCGGCAGTCCCCGCTCTTCACCGACTTCGCCGTCCAGCTGCTGGTCAGCCACCCGGAACAGGTGGCCAGCGCCCACCTGCCGCTGCTCGACTTCTTCACCGAGATGGTGGAAGAGGCCGTCGAGACCGGCCAGGCCGTGGCTCCGAAGCCGCGGCGCACCGCCTCCCTGATCATGCAGACGGCGATGTTCACGGCCCAGGCCCCCTCCGCCCGGGTCGGCGCCCATCCCGCGCCGATCACGGTGGAGGAGGTGTGGGCGTTCTGTCTGGGCGGCATCAGTGGCGGCCCGGTGTCCGGCGGCACTCCGGCGACTGCACCGACGGTGAAGAAGACCGCGGCGAGGACCGGCACGAAGAAGAAGGCGTCCGCCAAGAAGTCCGCCTCGGCCACGACCGCGGCCAGGAAGACGGGCGCGGCAGCCAGTCCGCCCAGGCGCGGCTGACGGTCCGCCGCTCGGGGTGACGACCGAGGGCGGGAGTCGCCCGGCCCTCGGCCCCTTCTCTCAGGCAGTTCCCGTGCCGCAGGGCCGCCCGGCAGTCAGGCCGTGCCCGAGGTTCAGGCGCCCGGGGACTCGACCGGCACCACTGCATCCCACCCGCGGCCCTCCCCAGCAGCGCCGGCGTCTCTTCGCCCGGCCCCGCCGGCGTCGCCCCGTCGGACAGCACCGCCAGACCCGGCGTGACATCGAGCGGTAGACCTTCGGCCCGGCCACCTCGACGTCCGCCGCGCTGTCCAGCTTCGCCAGGTTCGGGCACGCCGACGGCGAGCATGCGCCCGGTGCGTCGGCCGCCGCGGCGGCGGGCACCACGGTCGCGGGCAAGGTCGGGCCGAAGTCGGCCGCGACGGTGGCGAATGTGAGCCTGGTCGGCCCCGGCTGGACCCTCGTGGCGGCTCTTTGAAGCAGTCATTGGACATTCGAACGATGTCCGCACGTGTGGACCAGAACCTGACCCCCTCCCGGGGGCGGTCAGTCCGGCCGCACATTGGCGAGGGACCGCAGAACCTTGCCGCTATCGGTCTGACCTTTGATATGGTTCGCAACTCTCACCAGCCTCCCGACAGAGAGGTCCCCCGCTGTGGACTTCGAGCTGACCGAGGACCAGGAGACGATCCGCAAGGCCGTGGCCGGTCTCCTGCGTGACTTCGACGACCGGTACTGGATGGAGAAGGACCGGGACCACGCGTTCCCCGAGGAGTTCTACGCAGCCGTCGCCGATGGCGGCTGGCTCGGCATCACGATCCCGGAGGAGTACGGCGGCCACGGGCTCGGCATCACCGAGGCGACACTGCTGCTGGAGGAGGTCGCGCGCTCCGGCGGGGGCATGAACGCCGCCAGCGCGATCCACATGTCGATCTTCGGCATGCATCCGGTGGTCGTGCACGGCTCCGACGAGCTGAAGCGCCGCACCCTGCCGCGCATCGCAAGCGGCGACCTGCACGTGTGCTTCGGGGTGACGGAACCGGGCGCCGGGCTCGACACGACGAGCATCACCACGTACGCCCGCCGGGTCGGCGACCACTACGTCGTCAGCGGACGCAAGGTGTGGATCTCCAAGGCCCTGGAGTCGGAGAAGATCCTTCTGCTGACGCGCACGGCCAGGCGTGACGAGGTCGAGAAGCCGACCGACGGCATGACGCTGTTCCTGACCGATCTGGACCGCGACCGGGTGGACATCCGCCCGATCCCGAAGATGGGCCGCAACGCCGTCTCCTCGAACGAGGTGTTCATCGACGACCTGCGGGTTCCGGTCGAGGACCGGGTCGGCGAGGAGGGCCAGGGGTTCCGCTACCTCCTCGACGGCCTCAACCCGGAGCGGATGCTGATCGCCGCCGAGGCCCTCGGCATCGGCCGGGTGGCCCTGGACCGGGCTGTGCGCTACGGACGCGAGCGGGAGGTGTTCGGGCGGCCCATCGGCATGAACCAGGGCATCCAGTTCCCGCTGGCCGACGCCCTCGCCCACCTCGACGCGGCGGAACTCGTGCTGCGCAAGGCGACCTGGCTGTACGACCAGGGCCGGCCGTGCGGGCGGGAGGCCAACACCGCCAAGTACCTGTGCGCGGACGCCGGGTTCACGGCCGCCGACCGGGCCCTTCAGACACACGGCGGGATGGGCTACTCCGAGGAGTATCCCGTGGCCCGCTTCTTCCGTGAGGCACGGCTGATGCGGATCGCGCCGGTCAGCCAGGAGATGGTCCTGAACTACCTGGGGTCCCACACCCTGGGCCTGCCGAGAAGCTACTGAGGAGCCGGTCATGACCGAGGGAACGGGACTGTTCGATCTCACCGGGCGTTCGGCGCTGGTGACCGGGGCGGCCGGCGGCATCGGCGCGGCGGTGGCCGGGGCGCTCGCCCGGGCCGGGGCCGCGGTGCTCGTCACCGACGTCGACGAGGCGGCGGCCACGGCCGTGGCAGGGAAACTGACCGCCCAGGGACTGCGTGCCGAGGGCGCCGCCCTGGATGTGGGGGACCGGGCGGCAGCCGACGCCGCGGCGTCCCGGGCCGCCGCGCCTACCGGCGGAACACTGCACATCCTCGTCAACAACGCGGGCGTCACCGCGCCCGCGATGTTCGACAAGCTCGACGAGGAGTCGTTCCGACGGCTCCTCGACATCCATGTGCTGGGAGCGTTCCACTGCGCCCAGGCCGCGCTGCCGTTCCTGCCGACGAACGGGACCGGCCGGATCATCAACGTGACGTCGTCGGCCGGCCTGACCGGCACCCTGGGCCAGGTGAACTACTCGGCGGCCAAGGCGGGCATCATCGGACTCACCAAATCACTGGCTCGTGAGCTGGCCCGGAAGAACATCCTGGTGAACGCGCTCGCACCACTGGCGGCGACGCCGATGACCGAGACCATCCGCACCGACCCGAAGTTCGCGGAGCGGATGCTCGCCCGGATCCCGCTGGGCCGCTGGGCGGAGCCGGAGGAGGTCGCGGGCGCGTTCGTCTTCCTCGCCTCCGACGCGGCCTCCTTCATCACCGGGCAGGTGCTGCCGGTGGACGGCGGACTGGTCATCTGACGGACCGCCGGGTGCGGTGTTGAATGGTCCGGCCGAAACGGATGTACGACGAGAGGCCTGAACCCGTGCCCAGCGCTCACTCCACGCCCCCCACCCCGCGCTTCGACACACTCACCGTCCCCAAGGCCTCGGACGTGCTGGCGTCCGAGGTGCGTGAGCGCATCCTGTCCGGGGAGTTCCCGGTGGGCACACCCCTGCCGCCGGAACGACAACTGGTGGAGCAGACGGGACTGAGCCGGGCGACCGTGCGGGAGGCGTTGCGCATCCTGGAGGTCGAGCGGCTGGTGGAGATCCGGCCGGGACGCGGAGGAGGGGCCTTCGTGCACCGGCCGGGCCGCGAATCCCTGGCGAACACCGTGCAGTTGGTCATCCGCGGCCAGCAGATCCGGCTGGAGGCCCTGCACGAGACCCGTGAGGCGATCGAGCCCGCGTGCGCCGCGCTCGCGGCCGGCCGGCGCACCGAGCAGGATCTGGCCGACCTGGACGCCGCCCATGCCGAGCTGGTCGACGCCGGTGACGACATCCGCCGTTTCCTGCGGGCCAACGTCCGTTGGCACAACGCGGTGGCGCGGGCGAGCGGCAACGAACTGCTCATCGGGTTCCTCAGCGCGCTCTCGGAGTCGATCTACGCCGCCACGAACCTGGAACGGTTCATGGACACCCGTATCCGCGAGGTCACCGCCCAGGCACACACGAAGATCACCGAGGCCATCCGGTCGGGTGACGCGGCGGCGGCCCGGCGGCGGATGAGCCGCCATGTGTGCGGGTTCGCACGGGCCGCCGCCGAGGTGGATGGCCGGGAACGCGTCGAACTGACCGAGCCCGAAGACTGATCCGCCACATCACAAGGTGAGAATGGGATTCTCCATTTAGCGCAACGCTATTGACATCTTCGGCCTGACCTTTAATAGCATCAGCGGTATGACCGACGTGAGCCCCGTCCTGACCGTGGCCGCCGACGGAGACGTCCGCATCGTCACGCTGAACCGCCCCGACCGCCTCAACGGCGTCTCGGCGGAGCTCCACTTCCGGCTGTCCCAGATCTGGCGCGAGCTCGCGGAGGACGCCGGAGCGCGAGCGGTCGTCCTCACCGGGGCGGGCCGGGCCTTCAGCGCGGGCGGCGACTTCGACCATCTGCTGCGCCATCACGACGACCCGGAGCTGCGCGAGCGGTCCATCCGGCTCGACCGGACCATCCAGACGGACATGATCCGCTTCCCGCTGCCCGTCGTCGCGGCCGTCAACGGCCCCGCGGTGGGCCTGGGTTGCTCTCTCGCGCTGGGGTGCGACCTCGTGCTCATGGCCGAGGACGCCTACCTCGCGGACCCGCACATCTCGGTGGGCCTGGTGGCGGGCGACGGCGGAGTGACCCTCTGGCCGCTGCTGACGAGCCTGCTGCGCGTGAAGGAGTACCTGTTCACCGGGGACCGCATCCCGGCCGGCACCGCCGTCGAACTCGGCCTGGCCAACCGGACCGTCCCGGGCCCCGATCTCATGGGCGAGGCCCTGGCACTAGCCCACCGGCTCGCCGCGCAGCCCCCGGAGGCGCTGCGCGCCACCAAGGCGGCGCTCGCGGCGGTGGTCGAGCAGGTCTCGCGAGGTGGCATGGAGGCGGCGCTGCTGGCCGAGCGCTCCACCATGACCAGCCCCGACCACATCCGCATCGTGAGCGACCTCGCCGCCCGGGCGAGCCGCCGTCCCAGCGCCGCCGAGGAGGGCTGAGCGTGGAACGCGACGAGTTCACGCTGGTTCGCGACATGCTGCGGGCGTTCGCGACCCGCTTCCGCAGCGGCTCGGCCGACGACGTCAAGGCGCAGACTCGCACGGACGGACAGCGGGCCTTGGACGAGCTCGGCCTGTCCGGCCTCCGCCGCACCTCCCCGCCGGCCGCCACCGTGCAGGAGTGCGCCCTGCTCGCCGAGGAGCACGGCCGGCAGCCCCTGACCACGTCCCTGCTCGGCACGGCGCTGCTCGCCCCCGAGCTGCTGCGTCTCCTCGACCTCGGCGAGCGGGCCGAGCCCGTCCACGGCGACCGCCCCACCGTCGCCCTCGCCGGCGACCTGCGCTTCCCGGACCGCGATGCGGTCGGCCTCGTCGCCTGGGACTGCGACGGCGCGGACACGGCGCTCCTCGTGCATGCCGAAGGCCGCGTGACCGAGCACGAGTTGGGGGCCCCGGCACCGACCGCGGACCTGCTGCGCGGTGTGCGGCGGGCCTCGGCCGAGGGCCGGCCCGTCGGACGGCTCACCCCGGGCGCGCACCAGTGCTGGCAGGCGTACGCCCTGGTCGTGGTGGCGAGCGAACTCGTGGGGGCGGCCCGTTCGTTCGTCGAGCAGAGCGTGGACTACGCCCGCGAACGCCACCAGTACGGACAGCCGATCGGCTCCTTCCAGGCCGTGCAGCACCAGCTCGCCGACGCCACCGTCCTCGTGGAGGCCTGCACCAGCGCCACCCGCTACGCCGCGTGGTGCCTGGACAGCGAAACGTCGGGCCGTGCGCTGACCGCGGCCCGCGTGGCCAAGGCGGAGGTCAACTCCTCGGCCGTGGATGCCGTGTACGCCGGGATGCAGGTGTTCGGCGGGATCGCCCAGACCTGGGAGCACGTGGCCCACCTGTACCTGCGCCGGGTCCTCGTCGGAGCGGCCGTGCTCGCGACCACGGCCGACCTGCTGACCGTCCTGGCCGCACCGGAGGCGACGCGATGACGGACACTCCCCTGGACTTCGGCGACCCTGAGGACCTGGAACGCCTGCGCCACGACTTCCGCGCCTGGCTGGCCGGCCACCCGCTGCCCGAACGGCCCGCCGACGAGCCGCTCCCCGTGTTCCTGCACCGCTGGCACCGCCAACTGCACTCCGGCGGCTGGGTCGGCCTCGACGTCCCGGAGCGGTACGGCGGCCGGGGTCTGACCGCGCTGCACCAGGTCACGGTCAGCGACGAACTGGGGGTGCGGGGTGCGCCCGGTGTCCCCCGCATCGGCTATCTCGCCCACGCCCTGCTGCGGTTCGGCTCCGAGGAGCAGCGTCGCCGGCTGCTGCCGCGCATGCTCTCCGGTGACGACGTGTGGTGCCAGGGCTTCAGCGAGCCCGGCGCCGGCTCGGACCTGGCCGGCATGAGCACCTACGCCGAGCGCCGCCCGGAGGGCCACTACATCGTCAACGGCCAGAAGCTCTGGACGAGTTACGCCCAGTACTCCGGCCTCTGCCTGCTCCTGGCCCGCACGGATCGCGCCGCTCCGGCCCACGCCTCCATCTCGGCCTTCGTGCTGCCTCTGGACCGCCCCGGCGTGACCGTACGGCCGCTGCGTGCGGCGAACGGCGACGACGAGTTCTGCGAACTGTTCCTCGACGACGTGCGCCTGGAGGAGTCCGAACGGATCGGCGCCGAGGGCGACGGCTGGCCTCTGGCGATGACTACGGTGGCGTACGAGCGCAACGCGCTGGACACCGGTCACCTGTCGAAGTACGGGCTGCTGATCGAACGGCTGCGCCGCGCCGCGCACGAGCGACGCGGCACGCTCCCGGACGGGTTGCTGTCGGACATCGGGCGCTGTGCCGTCGACTACCAGGTCCTTGTCGCCCACGCGCGGCGCCGCACCGCCGAGCGCCTCGCCGGGCAGAGCGCGGGACCGGAGTCCTCCGTGGACAAGCTGCTCATGACCCGCGCCGAACAGCGCCTGTACGAGACGGCGTTGAAGGTCTTCCCCGAGGAACTGCACGGGGAGGGCGGCGAGGTCCTGGGCGACTACTTCTACTCGAGGGCCGCGTCCGTGTACGGCGGCACGTCCCAGATCCAGCGGATCATCATCGCCAAGCGGCTGCTGGGCCTGCCCGTCGGCCCTCGTGCCTGATCGGAGCCCTCGTCATGCGACACGACCTGGAATTCCTCAGTATCCCGAACGTGGTGAGAGTCGCCGCCCAGCGGTTCGGCGACGCCCCGGCCCTCGTCGACGGCGAACTGCGCCTCACCTTCCGGGAACTGGAGGCCCGGATGATCCACGCGGTGCGATCGGCGCTGGCACTCGGTATCGGGCCGGGTGACCGGGTCGGCCTGTGCGCACCGAACTCGGTCGAGTGGATCGTGACGGCTCTCGGCATCCAGGGCGCGGGAGGTGTCGTCGTACCGCTCAACACCCGTTTCAAGTCGACCGAGATCTCCTACATCCTGCGGAAGTCCGGCGCGAAGGCGCTGTTCGCCGCCGCGTCGTTCCTCGGCACCGACTACATCGCCGAGCTGAGACGAACCGACCCCGAACTGCCCGCGCTGCGCACCACGGTGTCGATGCCGGGCGGAGCGGAGGGCCTGTACTGGAGTCAGTTCCTCGCGCACGGCGAGGAGTGTCCCGAGGCGGCCGCCCGCGAGTCCATCGACCGGCTCACTCCGGATCACGTCTCCGACGTGATGTTCACCTCCGGCACAACCGGCCACCCCAAGGGCGTGATCCTCACCCACGGGCAGACACTGCGGGCGTACGGCTGGATGTCCACTGAGTACACCTTCGACGCCTCCGACAGCTTCCTGGTCATCCCGCCGTTCTTCCACTGCTTCGGCTACAAGGCGGGCTGGCTCGCCTCGCTGATGCACGGGGTGACCGTGATCCCCATGGCCGTCTTCGACGCGGGGCGCGCCCTCGAAATCGTTCAAGGAGAGCGGGTGAGCATCGTCCTCGGCCCGCCGACCATCTTCCACGACCTGCTGAACCATCCGCAGCGGTCCTCGTACGACCTGTCGTCCCTGCGGGTGTCGATGACGGGCGGCACGACCATCCCCGAGTCGCTGATCCGGGCGATGAAGAGGGACCTCTCCTTCGACATCGTACTGAGCGCCTACGGCCTCACGGAGTCGACGGCGCTGGTCACCACGACCAGGGTCGGGGACAGCGAGGAGACGGTGGCCCGCACCACCGGGCGTCCGATCCCGGACGTCGAGGTCCGGATCGCCGATGACACCGGGCAGGAGGTGCCGGAGGGCGAGGAGGGGGAGGTCCTGGTTCGCGGCTACAACGTCACGCGCGGCTACTGGGACGACCCTGCGGCCACCGCCGAGACGATCGACCGCGACGGCTGGCTGCACACCGGCGACATCGGCCGCCTGGACCCGGACGGCAACCTGGCGATCGTCGACCGGAAGAAGGAGATGTTCATCGTCGGCGGCTTCAACGCCTACCCGGCCGAGATCGAGAAGCTGCTCCTCGGCTACGAGCCGATAGCGCAGGCGGCGGTGATCGGGGTTGCGGACGAGCGGCTCGGCGAGGTCGGCTGCGCCTTCGTCGTGCCGAGGCCGGGCGCGGACGTCACGGCGGAGGACGTGATCGCCTGGGCCCGGGACCACATGGCCAACTTCAAGGTCCCCCGCCAGGTGCGCTTCGTGGGCCACCTGCCGCGCAATGCCAGCCAGAAGGTGCTCAAGCACGAGCTGCGCGCACGGCTGGGGAGCTGACCCGGTGACGGATAGCGGCCCCCTGGTGGGGATCACGGTGGTGGCGCTGGAGCAGGCCGTGTCGGCCCCCATGTGCACGCGCACGCTCGGCGACTTCGGTGCCCGGGTCATCAAGGTGGAGAATCCGGCGGGCGGCGACTTCGCCCGCCACTACGACGACGTGGTGGGCGGACTCGCGGCGCACTTCGTGTGGGCCAACCGGGGCAAGGAGTCGGTGGCCCTGGACCTGAAGTCGGAAGCCGGACAGGCGGTCCTGCACCGGCTGCTGGAGCGCGCCGACGTCCTGGTCTCCAACCTGACCCCCGGCACCACGGCCAAGCTGGGCCTCTCCCCCGCCGACCTGGAGGTACGCCACCCGGAGCTGATCGCCGTGGAGATCGACGGGTACGGCCCCGGCGGGCCCCTCTCCCACAAACGCGCCTACGACCTGCTGGTCCAGGCGGAGTCGGGGGCCTGCTCGGTGACCGGCCGGGAGGGTGCTCCCGCCAAGCCGGGCCCTCCGGTCGCGGACGTGTGCAGTGGGCTGTACGCGGCGCTGTCGGTGCTGGCGCTGCTGTACGCCCGGCGGCCGGGGCAGGTGGCGGTGAGCCTGTTCGACACCATGGCCGAACTGATGGGCTACCCGCTGACCTACACCCGCCACTCGGGGGTCGAGCAGCAGCCGCTCGGCATGAGTTCGCCCGCCGTGTCCCCCTACGGCGCCTACCGCACGGCCGACGGGCAGACGGTCGTGCTCGGCACCACGAACGACCGCGAATGGCGGCGGCTGGCGAGGGAGTTGCTCGGCCGGCCGGACCTGGCGGACGACGAGCGGTTCCGCACGAACGCCGGACGGGTGGAGCACCGCGAGGTTCTCGACGCCGCGATCGGCGACTGGTGCGCGCGATACGACCTGGGTCACGTCCAGGAGCGGGCCGACGCGGCCGGGATCGGCAACTCCCGCTACAACACGGTCACCGATGTTCTCGACCATCCCCATCTGGCCGCCCGCGACCGCTGGCGGAAGGTCGGCACACCGTCGGGGCCGGTGCCCGCGCTGCTGCCGCCGCCCGTGATCGCCGGGTTCGACCCGCCGATGGGCGCGGTCCCCGGGCTCGGTGAACACACGGACGCCCTGCTGGCCGAACTCGGCTACACACAGCCGGAGATCGCCGCCCTGCGGGCGCGGGGGGCGGTCCGGTGAGCGTGCTGCTGACGAGCGACGCCGGCGGCGTGCGGACACTGACCCTGAACCGGCCGCACCGCAGGAACGCCATCGACGCAGAGCTGTGGGAGGCCCTGCGTGAAGCCCTCGCGGCGGCGGGCGGCGACCGGTCCGTCCGGGCGCTGGTCCTGACCGGTGCGGGCGGCGCGTTCTGCTCCGGAGCGGACATTCCCGAGCGGGTCAGCAGCACCCACCCGCTGTACCGGATGCGGCCCCTGACCGAGGTGACGCTGCTGCTGCACGAACTGCCCGTGCCCACGGTCGCCAAGGTGACGGGGGCGGCGGTGGGAGCGGGCTGGAACCTGGCGCTCGGCTGCGATCTGGTGGTCGCCACGCCCCAGGCGCGCTTCTCGCAGATCTTCGCCCGACGCGGGCTGTCCCCGGACTGCGGCGGCTCCTGGCTGCTGCCGAGACTCGTCGGGTTGCAGCAGGCCAAGCGGCTCGCGCTGCTCGCGGAGACGATCGACGCCGAGGAGGCGAAGGCGCTGGGCCTGGTGACCTGGGTGACGGACACCGACGAGGTGGACACCTTCGTCGACGACCTGACCGCCCGGCTGGTGGCCGGTCCGCCGGTGGCCCACGCCCAGACCAAGGCCCTGCTGAACGAGGGCACCGACCGCACCTTGCGGGACGCCCTGGCGAACGAGGCGAAGGCACAGGCGGTGAACTTCGCGGGCGCGGACGTCCGCGAGGCGTACGCCGCGTTCGCCGCGCGACGCGAACCACTCTTCACGGGCCGCTGGGCCGTGCCGAGCCGACCGGAGGACGACACGTGATACGAGAAGCGGTGATCGCGGCAGCGGTCCGCACCGCGGTGGGAAAGCGCAACGGCGGGCTGGCCGGCATCCACCCGGCCGACCTGTCCGCTGCGGTGCTGAACGCGCTCGTCGAGCGGGCCGGGGTCGATCCGAAGGCCGTCGACGACGTGATCTGGGGGTGCGTCTCCCAGATCGGCGACCAGTCGAGCAACATCGGCCGCTACGCGGTGCTGGCCGCGGGCTGGCCCGAGAGCATCCCCGGGACGACGGTCAACCGGGCCTGCGGATCGAGCCAGCAGGCGCTGGAGTTCGCCGTGCAGGCGGTGCTGTCCGGGCAGCAGGACGTGGTCGTGGCGGGCGGGGTGGAGGTCATGAGCCGGGTCCCGCTGGGCTCGGCCAGGGCGAGCGGAATGCCGTACGGCCCTCAAGTCCTCGGCCGGTACCAGGACTTCTCCTTCAACCAGGGCATCTCGGCGGAGAAGATCGCACAGAAGTGGGGCTTCACCCGGGCCCGGCTCGACGCGTACGCGGCGCTGTCGCACGAGCGGGCCGCCGCCGCGCAGGACAGCGGGGTCTTCGAGGAGCAGATCGTGCCGGTGGTGGAGGTGACCGCCGACGAGGGCGTTCGCCGGGGCACCAGTGTGGAGACGCTTGCGAAGCTCAAGCCGTCCTTCCTGGAGGACGACGGCGTGATCCACGCCGGCAACTCCTCCCAGATCTCCGACGGTGCGGCGGCGCTGTTGGTCACCACCCCGGACAGAGCACGGGAGTTGGGACTGACGCCGCTCGTGCGCCACCGGGCGGGCGCGGTGGTCGGCTCGGACCCGGTGCTGATGCTGACCGGGCCGATCCCGGCCACCGAGAAGGTGCTGGGGAAGGCCGGGGTGGCGCTGTCGGAGGTCGGGGTCTTCGAGGTGAACGAGGCCTTCGCGCCCGTTCCGCTCGCCTGGCTCGCCGAGACGGGTGCCGACCCGGAGCTGGTCAACCCGCTCGGCGGCGGCATCGCGCTCGGCCATCCGCTCGGTGCCTCGGGAGCCGTCCTGATGACCCGCATGATTCACCACATGCGTGACCGCGGCATCCGCTACGGACTCCAGACCATGTGCGAGGGCGGCGGGACCGCGAACGCCACACTCGTCGAACTCGTTGGCTGACGGGGGGCGTTGACGTGCGCCGCGATGTCTTCACCGCCGACCACGAGGCGTTCCGGGAGCTGGTCCGGGACGTCGTGGCCAGGGAGGTGGTTCCGCACTACGCCGAGTGGGAGAAGGCCGGGCGGCTGCCCCGGTCGTTCTTCGAACGGCTCGGCTCGCTCGGGCTGCTGGGCGTGGCCGTCCCGGAGGAGTACGGCGGAGGCGGGCAGCCCGACTACCGCTACAACGTCGTCCTCCAGGAGGAGGCCGCCCGCGCCCTGGTCACGCTGGGCACGGTCCGCACCCAACTCGACGTCGTGCTGCCGTACTTCCTCACCTACGCGAACGAGGAACAACGCCGGCGCTGGTTCCCCGGGCTGGCCTCCGGCCGGCTGCTGACCGCGATCGCGATGACCGAGCCCGGCACCGGCTCCGACCTCGCGGGAATCCGTACGACCGCCGTGCGCGACGGCGACCACTACGTGGTGAGCGGGGCCAAGACCTTCATCACCGGAGGGCTGCTCGCCGACCTGGTGATCGTGGTGGCGCGCACGACGACCGACCCGGACGACCGCCGGGCGGGGCTCACGCTGCTGGTCGTGGAGGACGGCATGCCGGGCTTCACGCGCGGCAGGGTGCTGGACAAGATGGGCATCAAGGTCCAGGACACCGTGGAGCTCGCCTTCGACGAGGTCCGGGTGCCCGTCGCCAACCGGCTGGGCGAGGAGGGCAGGGCCTTCGCCTACCTCGGGCACAACCTCCCCCAGGAGCGGATGACCGTCTCCGTCGGTTCGGTCGCGCAGGCGCGGGCCGCGCTCGACACGACGATCGCGTACGTCAGGGAACGCAACGTGTTCGGGACGCCGGTCGCGTCGTTCCAGAACACCAAGTTCGAACTCGCCGCCGTCGACGCGGAGATCGAGGCCGCGCAGGCCGTGCTCGACCGGGCCGTGCTGGAGCTGGTCGACGGGCGGCTGTCCGGCGCGGACGCCGCGAGGGTCAAACTGTTCTGCACCGAGATGCAGGCTCGCGCAGTCGACCGGTGTCTTCAACTCTTCGGCGGTTACGGCTACATGCTGGAGTACCCGATAGCCCGGCTGTACGCGGACGCCCGCATCACCCGTATCTACGCCGGGACGAGCGAGGTCATGAAGGTCATCATCGCCAAGTCCCTGGGGTTGTGACACATGTCCATGGAGGACTTCTCCGCCAGGCCGGGCACGGCCTTCGTGGCCGGTGGTACCGGTGGCATCGGCGCCGCGATCGTGAGGACGCTGGCCGAACGCGGCAGCGACGTCGTGTTCACCTACCGCTCCTCCCAGGAAGCCGCGGAGAATCTCGTCCGGGAGATCAAGGACCACGGCCGCCAGGTCACCGCCGTCCGTTTGGACCTGACCGACGAGGCGGAGACGGCCCGGGTGGTGCGCGGATGCGGCGGTGTGCACACGCTGGTGTACGCGGCCGGGCCGCACGTGCCCATGACCCACCTGAGCAAGGTCACGCCCAGCCGGTACCGCGCCCAGCTGGAGGCCGACGCGGTGGCGTTCTTCAACCTCGTCCATCCCGCGCTGCCGCTGCTGCGGGAGAGCAGCGGCAGCATCGTCGCCGTCACCACCGTCGCCACGCGCCGCTACCCCGTCCGCGACGGGCTCTCCTCGGGCGCCAAAGGGGCGGTCGAGGCCGTCGCCCGTGCCCTGGCCGCCGAGGAGGGCCGCTACGGCGTCCGAGTCAACTGCGTCGCCCCGGGCATGCTCACGGACGGCATCGCGGGCCGGCTGATCGACACGGGCGAACTCGACGAGGACGCCCTCGCCGTCACCCGCCGCAACATCCCCCTGCGCCGGTTCGGACAGGCCCAGGACATCGCGGAGGCGGTCGCGTTCCTCGCCTCGGACCGGGCCCGGTTCGTCACGGGGCAGGCGCTGGGGGTCGACGGCGGGTACAGCGTCTGAAGCGGCGGGGCGAGGGCGCCGCCCCGCGGGCACTGCTGTAAAGGCCCTCCACAGCAGTGCCGTCAGCGGTTGCGGCCAGGGGTGGAGCCGTCCGTGCCGACGACGACCGTCATCGGGCGGGAAGTAGATCGAGAACCGGGTGCCGTGGTCGGCGAAGCCACCGTGGACATAGCGGTGGCGCACCGGGGTGTCACGCCATTCGTCCACGTCCGCGTACGGCTTGCGGAAGTCCTCGTCGGGTGTCTCGTTCACCGCGCTCCTTCGTTGTCCGGCGCGGGCTCCGTGATCGACCGGCCCTGAACGTAGGCGGCCCGTACCGCGTCGGCGGTCAGCGCGTCGAGCGCCTCCCGCAGGGGCACGTGGAGCAGGCACAGGTCGGCCGGCGAGCCGACCGTCACCCGTCGGGGGCGTTCCGGCCGGTGCGGGCCGCCCAGGAACAGTCCCAGTGCCGCGCGCGGGGTGAGGCGCTCTGCCGCGTCGCGTGCGACGGCGGCCCGCATGACGGCCCAGGGGTCGTGGGTGCCGTACGGCGCGTCGGTTCCGGCGGCGACCGGGACCCCCGCTTCGGCGAGGCTCCGGCAGCGGTAGAGGTGCGGCCGGTCGTCGGGGTGCACCTCGGCGGCGTAGGCCCGGGCCCGCTCGACCGGGAAGTGCGGCTGCGTCACCACGGTCACGCCGAGCCGGCGAAGGCGTGGGAGGACCTCCACCGGGATCACGGACCCGTGCTCGATCCGGTCGCCCTCGGCCGGGCCCGCCTCCTCCAGGGCGAGGAGTGTGACGAGCAACTGCACGCGGGTGACGCAGTGCACGGCGACCGGCCGGGGCCGTATCGCGGCCACCGTGGCGGCCAGATCTGCGGGGGTGGGCAGGGTCGGGTCGTCGAGCATCAGCTTCACCGGCGGGTCGACGCCCATGACGACGAGCCGTTGGGGCAGGACGGACAGCGTCTGTGCGAGACCGTCGGCGGGGTGCGGGTCGGCGTTGGTGAACCCGGTGACGCCGAGGGCGGCGGCGCGGCGCCCGACGCCGGCCAGGTCGAGCGGCACGGGCGGGAGGAGGGCACGCAGACGTCCGTCCTCACGCCACAGGCACCCGTCGGCGCTCTTCAGCCCGGCCGCCCGCAGCGCCGCGCTGTTCAGGAACCACATGGCGCCGCCGCGGTGCTGCACCCGGACCGGCCGGTCGGGGACGAGGGCGTCCAGTGTCCACCGGTCCAGCTCTCCCGCGACGCTCTCGTGGTAGCCGACGGCCCGAACCCACTCCCCCGGCGCCCCGGCCCGCAAGCACTCGGCGAGTTCGTCGCGTCCGTGCACCTCGGCAGGCCCCACCCGCACCGAGGCCGCCTCCGCGGCCAGCGCCGTGAGATGGACGTGGTGGTCGTGGAGCCCGGGCAGCAGCGCCGCGCCACGTCCCTCGACCTGCGCGTCCCCGGCCAGTCGGCGCCCGATCCCGGCGACCCGGCCGCTCTCGACACGGACGTCCACCCGCCCCCGCCCCTCGACCTCCACGTCTCTGATCAGCATGTCGCCGCCGGTGTCTCGGCCTGTGCCGCGGCGCAGGCCGCCATGGACACGCACAGCAGTTCCCCGCCACCCCGGGCCAGCGAGCGGGCGACGGCGTGGGCGGCGTACAGGCCGGTGACGGGATCGGCGAGCGCGTCGCCGAGGAACACCGGATCGCCGTGCCGGTCGCTGCCCGCCAGTCCGCCGGCGATGGCCGCGTCGTCGCCGAAGGCGATCCGGTCGTCGTCGCGGCCGTACCCGGTGATGCTCACCCACACTCGGCCGGGTCGGGCGGTGAGGAACTCCTCCGCGTGCGCCCCGAGCCGCCGCAACGCCCGCGGCCGGGACGCCTCCACGACCACGTCGGCGTCCGCGAGCGCCCCGGCGAGTGCGCCGGAGGCGAAGTCCAGCACCAGGCTCGCGTGTCCCTCATGCAGGCGTCGGTAGAAGTCCGGGTGGCCGAAGCGGGCCCCGTCCGGCCGGGTGGTGCTCTCCACCTTCACGACCCGGGCGCCGGCCAGACCCAGCAGCCGTGCACACAGAGGGCCCGCCCACAGCGCGGACAGGTCGACGACCTTCAGACCGGTGAGGTCGCGCGGGCGGGACTGCCCGTGCCGTTCGGCGCGCACCGGCGCGCGGTCGCCGCGCTCGGATCCGAGTGCCGCGGCGGCCATGCCCAGCATCTGGGCTGATCGCACCAGTTCGGTCGCGCCGGTCCGGCGCGCGGCGGTCCGCAACCCGGCGCGGGGTGCGCCGAGGAGCGCGAGGAGGGCCGGGAGGGCGGCATGGTCGTCGGGGCGGGCCAGATTGACCGCGGCCCAGCCGTCGGCGGTGGCGAGGAGCTGGCAGGAGCCGCCTGCCGAAACCCTGGCCGGGAGGCGGAATCCGGCGAGCTCGGCCCGCTCGAAGAGCGCACCGGCGAGGTCGACGGGTACGCCCGTCAGGGTGGCGAAGTCGTCGGCGACGGCGGTCAGGGACCCGAGTCTGCCCTCCACGGTTGCCATCCAGCGGGCGAGAGCGACATTCTTCATCACGCAAACACCCTTCTCGTCAGGGGTGAAGCAAGGTTACACTGCGGGCGTCATGGAGCCACCCTTCCTCCTGGTCGACCTCGACGGCCCGGCCTCCCACCCCTCACGGGAAACCTCCTGTGTGCGCGTCGCCGTGGCGGCAGAACCCGCGGAAACGGCCGGGGAGTTCGACCTGCTGCTCACCGCATCGCCCGATCCGCCCCGGCCCTGGGTCGGGTGCGCCGATCCGTACGCAACCGCGCGGCGGCTCCGGGACATCGTCACCGCCCGCCCCGACGCCTGCCTGACCCTCGTGCAGGTGCTCCGCATGGGCCCCAGCCTGCCGCCGCCCGACCGGCTGGTCATGGAGTCCCTCGCCTACTCCACCCTCCAGGCAGGGGCCGCCTTCCGGTCCTGGCTCGCCGGGAAGCGCCCGCATGCCGCCCGTCCGTCCACCGAGCCGGTCCTCCTCGACCGCGACGGCGACCGGCTGACCATCACACTGAACCGCCCCCGGATCCACAACGCCTTCGACACCGCCACGCGGGACGCCCTGTGCGAGGCCCTGGAGGTCGCCGTGTCCGACCCGACGGTCACCCGCGTCGACCTGCGCGGCAGCGGCCCCTCCTTCTGCAGCGGCGGCGACCTCGCCGAGTTCGGCTCCTCGACCGACCCGGCGCGGGCCCACCAGGTGCGCCTGCACCGCAGCCCCGCCGCCCTGCTCCAGCGGTGCGGGGCCGAGGTGACCGCGCATCTGCACGGCGCCTGTGTCGGCGCGGGCATCGAACTGGCTGCCTTCGCCGGCCGGGTGACAGCTGCGCCGGACACGGTGATCCGGCTGCCCGAGATCGGCATGGGTCTGATCCCCGGGGCGGGCGGCACAGCGAGCCTGCCGACGCGCATCGGCCGCGAACGGACCGCCTACCTGGCCTTGACCGGTGCCGCGCTCAGCGCGGCGGAGGCCCGGCGCTGGGGTCTGGCCGACGAGATCGCGAACGGTCACGCCGACTCAGGTGGGCACTAGCCATACACAGTAGTGAGAACTAGATTCTCGCACACGAGAAGAATAATCACGTTCCTCGCTCACGAAGGAGACCGGCCAGTGGCCCACGACGAGCCGCCCGAGGACATCGACGCGATCGACTTCTTTCGGGACGACAGCACCGTGGCGGACCCGTACCCCTACTTCGACGCCCTGCGCGCACGCTGCCCGGTCACCCGGGAACCCCACCACGGCGTGATGATGGTGACCGGGTACGACGAGGCGGTCCAGATCGCCCAGGACCCGCAGACCTTCTCGTCCTGCCTGTCGGTGACGGGTCCCTTCCCCGGTTTCCCGGTCCCGCTGGAGGGTGACGACGTCAGCGAGCTCATCGAGCGGCACCGCGACGAGCTGCCGATGAGCGATCAGCTGCCGACTCTCGATCCGCCCGTACACACCGCGCACCGCGGGCTGCTGATGCGGCTGATCACCCCGAAGCGGCTCAAGGAGAACGAAGCGGCCGTACGGGAGATCGCCGACCGCATGCTCGACACCTTCCTGGCCCGGCCGGAGGGCGAGTTCATCAGCGAGTTCGCCGGTCCGTTCACGCTGCTCGTCATCGCGGACCTGCTGGGCGTGCCCGAGGAGGACCGGGAGGAGTTCCTCGACAACCTCCAACGCCGGCCGCGGGACGGGGGCGGCATCGGCAGCACCGGCGAGGACGCCCTCGCCCACTCGCCACTGGAGTTCCTGTACGGGCGGTTCTCGGACTACATCGAGGATCGGCGCCGGGAGCCGCGCGAGGACGTTCTGACCGGCCTGGCCACCGCCACGTTCCCCGACGGCTCCCTGCCGGAGGTCGCCGACGCCGTCCGGGTGGCCGCCAACCTGTTCTCGGCCGGGCAGGAGACCACGGTCCGCCTGCTCAGCTCCGCGTTCAAGGTGATCGCCGAACGCCCCGACATCCAGACGCTGTTGCGCACGCAGCCGGACCGCATCCCCAACTTCGTCGAGGAGACGCTCCGGATGGAGAGCCCCGTCAAGGGTGACTTCCGGCTCTCCCGCGTCCCGGCCGCGGTAGGCGGGGTGGAGATCCCCGCGGGCACCACGCTGATGGTGGTCAACGGCGCCGCGAACCGCGACCCGCGCCGCTTCGAGGACCCGGCGACCTTCGACCCCGCCCGCCCGAACGCCCGCCACCACATCGCCTTCGGCCGCGGCATCCACACCTGCCCCGGCGCACCGCTCGCCCGCACCGAGGCACGGGTCGGCATCGAGCGCCTCCTGGCCCGCACCGGCGTCATCCGGATCTCCGAGCGCGTGCACGGACCGGCCCACGCGCGCCGCTACCAGTACCTGCCGACCTACATCCTGCGCGGCCTGACCCACCTCAACCTGGAGTTCACACCCGCCGAGGAGAACACGCGATGAAGATCACCATCGATGAGGACCGCTGTCGCGGTCACGGCGTCTGCTGCACCGTCAGTCCCGAGGTGTTCGACCTGAGCGACGACGGCTACGCCGTGACCGAACAGCCCGACGTGCCGCAGGAGTTCGAGCAGGCGGCACGCTCGGCGGCGATGAGCTGCCCCGAGCGTGCCATCACCTGCCACTGACGCGGCTCAGGCCGGCCGTGGCGGCATCTCGAACCCGGCGACCAGTACGGCATTGGTCTCCGCCGCCGCGTGCCGCAGCGGCTTGGCCTTCGCGTACTCGGCCGACTCGTACCACTCCCGCGCCGCCTCGACCGACTCGAACTCGAGGACGACCGTCCGGTCGCCGTGCCACTGACCCTCCAGCACCTCGGGCTCTCCTTCGACGGCAAGCACGCGGGCGCCCGCCTCGGCCATCGACCGGGCGGCCGCCCGGCTGTAGGCGTTCATCCCGGCCTGGTCGCGGATGGCCTCGGTCAGGATCACGTACCCCTTGGGCATGGACATCTCCAATACATATGAAAATGAATGGGTGGTATACGTTTTATGAGCGCCATTCGCCTTATGCGGTATATGCGTTATAACACAACTCCATTCAACTCGGATGCCGCGCACACGAGTTGGGTCCCTGCGGCCCTCGCTTCGGGCTCTGCGGGCGCCCGGTGAGTGTCCCCGAGTTGTCGTGCGGCCTCCCTCCCGGCCCCGACTTCGCCGATCTGGCCGTTCTCGCCGAGGAACTCGGCTACGCCCGGGTGTGGATCTACGATTCCGCGCCCTTGTGGGAGGACCCCTTCGTCCACCTGGCCCTGGCGGCCCGCCGGACGACCCGCATCGGCCTGGCCACCTCGGTGCTCGTGCCGGACGAGCGCTCAGTGATGTCCATGGCGTCCGGGATCGCCACCCTCGCCCGGCTGGCGCCCGGCCGCTTCCGGGCCTGTTTCGGCACCGGCTTCACGGCCCGACTGGCCCTGGGGCAGCCGCCGATGCGGCTCGACGCCTTCGCCGAGTACGTCCGCGCCGTGCGCGGGCTCCTGGCGGGTGACACCGTTTTGCTGGACGGCGAGCCGGCGCGCATGCTGCACGCCCCCGGGTTGACGGCGGCCCGCCCGCTGGACGTGCCGGTGTGGCTCAGCGTCTTCGGCCCCCGGGGCAGCGCCCTGGCCACAGGGCTGGCCGACGGGATCATCGGTAGGCCACATCCCGGCCTCCCCACGGCGACCATCGTGTCCGGCACGGTCCTCGACGACGGCGAGGACGCCGGCAGCGCACGCGTGCGGGAGGCCATCGGGCCCTGGCGGGTCGTCGACTGGCACGACGCCTACGCGCGCGGCGGTGCCGAGGCGGTCGACGCCAAGCCCGGAGGGCGCGCCTGGCGGGAGGCGCTGGAGGAGGTCGCCGAGGCCGGGGAACACCGCCTGCTCACCTTCGAGGGGCACGTCACCGACCTGACGGACCGTGACCGGCTGCTGCTGGAACACATCGACACCGCGACCATGGTCGGCGATGCCGCCCGCATCGGCCGCAAGCTGACGCGGCTTGGTGAGCTCGGCTTCCAGGAGGTCGTCTACACACCGACGGGACCCGACGTCCGGCGGGAACTGCGGGCCTTCGCCGGGACCCTGTGACGCCGCGCCGCAGCCGACCGGGTAGCCGCTCCCCCGGCATGCTCGGTAGCTCATGCGCACGATCGGTCCAGCCGCGTGCCCCGTGCCGGGACCGTCGGTCGAGCCCCGAGGAACCGGAGGCCGACGCTCGGGTTCGACCAGGAGGGGCGTTCCAGGCCGTCGGACCGCCCATGCTGTACGCCTCGGCCGTGGCGCAGATCCTTGGCCGACATCCGGTCCGGGCTCTTCCCACCGGGCAGCGCGCTGCCGGCGGAACGGACGCCGGCGAGCCGGTTGCGGGTCAGCCGCGGCTCCCTCCGGGAAGCGCTGGGCGCGTGCCGGAGGACGCCGGTCCCTGGACATCCGGACCGGCAGTGGCACTTGATCCGCGAGAGCTGCGGATGCGGTGCCGCCCCGTGACCGTAGGCAACGGGGCGCCACGCTCCGGTGGTGGCACAGGGCGCCACCACCGGGCTCAGGCCCGTTCCAGCACGATCAGGTAGATGGCGTTTGGCGCGAGATCGACGGTCGCGGTGTGCGTCCTGCCCGGCCTGACGATCTTCTTGTCGACCAGCTGGAGGCCGGCCTTGGCCGGGTCGAAGAAGTAGTTGCTGGTGTTCTGGTCGATCCGGTACATGAGCTGGCGGACGGGACGGTTCCTGAGCTCGGACGGCATCCGGGACATGTCGATGGTGGCCCGGTAGCTGCGGTCGCCCACGTGCTGCCAGTTCCAGACCATCAAAGACGCGCCGGTACGGTCCTTCGACGCCATCGCGTAGACGCCGTTGTCCCCTTCGAGCGCGCCCGACGCGCCGGCGGACACCCTGGTGTCCTTCATCCGGGACTGCATCAGCATGGAGTTGCCGTAGGGAGTGAAGGTGTCGTTGATCGGACCGTTCGAGGTGCGGGTCACGAGCTGGTCCTTGCGCTCCTCGACCCGGTGCCGGACGCACCAGTTGAACATGTAGGTGTCCGGCTGGTTCGCGAAGTAGTAGGCGTAGGTGGCCATGCCGGCGGCCTGCCGGACGTAGTCCTTCTTGGGGTCGGTATCGTCGTAGGCCGGACCGGGGTAGATGCCCGTCTCGGTGACGTAGCTCGGGATTCGCTGGTGGATGCGACGCTCCTTCAGCCAGCCCAGCAGGGTCTCCCGCTGTGACGCCACCACCCTCAGGTCGCCCTTGTACATCGTCGGTGACTTGTACGTGTCGTCACCCCAGGTGAGGTACGCGTGGTAGGCGAGGAAGTCCAGACGCTTGTGCGGGTTCTCGTCGGCGGTGTAGTCGTCGAGGAAGGGCTTCATCCACTTCGGGTCCAGCCACGACAGCGCCGGTCCGCCGAGCTCGATACGGTCCGCGCGCCTGAGGCCCTTGTTGACCTTGTTGATCGCGTCGTAGTACGGCTCGTAGAAGCGGTACAGGTCACCCGGCTGCAGTGTCGTCCTGTCCGGCGGGATTCCCTGCCTGCGCTGGTTGCCGTAGAACTGCCAGTCCGGCTCGTTGAAGGCTTCCACGTACTTGACGCGCGGGTACTTCGCCTTGACGCTCCGCACGATCAGTTCGAGCATCGGCTCGAGGTCTTTCAGAGGCCGCTTGCCCTCGACGAAGTCCGTCGGATTGAGGTTGATCAGCACCGAGTCGGACACTGTGCTCGCCTCGGTGAGGTAGGCGTCCAGTGTGGACAGGTCGCACCGCCGGGTCTTCAGGTCGCACAGGTTGAACACGTCCAGGCCGTCCGCCGCGTTCGGGCTGCTGAGCCAGATGCGGTAGACGTCGCCGTGCAGGCCCTGCCTGTTCAGGAACTTCGCGTCGCCGGCGCGCTGGTCGGGCCACGCCGTCACGTTGCCGAAGTTGTTCAGCCGTTCCGGGCGCGGCAGTTGGCCCTCGCGCGAGCCGAAGTCGACCGAAACCGCAGCCGGCGAGAGCGAGGCGGGGGGTTCGGCCGCCTGAGCCGCGACGGACTGGACAGACGTCACGGCCAGCAGCGAAGCGGCCGCTCCGGCCAGCAATCCTCGCCGGGTGGGAAGTCTCGTACTCGGGTGCATAAGGGAGAACCTCGCTTCCATGAAGCAATGGCGGCCGCTTGCCGCGGGTGTGTGGGGTCGCCGACGGCGGGGTTCAGCATAGGGGCGCTCTCTCCAAATGAGAACCAACGTCGCAATGATGGAGAACAAGATTCTGACAACCGGAGAAGTGGCAGGCGCTCGGGTGCGTGCTGGTTCCATCTCGGGTCTCTCGGTGGCGAAGATGTCACGCGCTTGGGGCAGCGGGTGCGGTAGGAGCAGCCAACCGTCCGGAGGGGCGGGGGGTCTCGCCCGCGACGGCTTCGGGGAGAGCGTCGTCGTCGAGGTCCGCCGTGGCACGACCGGGCGAGGCACTCAGCAGCGCCCTGGATGGACACGCCGTGGGCCGACACCGGCTCGTCCATCAGCAGCTCTGGCCGCAGCGGGAGCGCCCGCGCGATGGCGACCCGCTGCCGATCGGCCGTCGCGGCCGTGGCGAGGTCCCGTCGCCCGACGGTGATGCCGGGATGACGTGAATCAAGACGCCGTAGGGTCGTCGATGTCAAGCGAGGTGAGGGCCCGCTCCCACGGCGTCTACTCGTCGCGTGCTCCTGCCTGCCGGGTGACCGAGCGCAGCAGGGGGCGGCTCAGCGCGCCCGCCGCCAGGATCCCGCCCACTCCGGCGGCGCAGCACACCGCGAGAACGGTCAGGCCGCGGGCGTCGAACGACGAGTCGCCGCCGGCCAGCATCATCGAGCCCCCGCACAGCAGCCCGGCCGCGACGGCCCCGCCGGCCAGCACCGTGACCGGGATGAGGGTCTCCCGGTTCCGGGCGCTGTCCAGGACCTGTAGCGGGGTTCCTGCAAGGTGCAGCAGGGCGTAGGTGCGGCGGCGGTCCAGGACGGAGGCGGCCGCGGTG